>JAIPJQ010000031.1 GCA_021734065.1 Fidelibacterota bacterium
GTGAAAAAAAGTCAATTAGAAAAATTGCAGAGCGCTGAACAGACCCTCAAGATTTGGCTCAATACCTCAGCAGAACGTTAAGGGAAAGTAGTTGAAGCTTGGTTTTTCACGAGTAACCCGCTACTTTTCCGTAAATCATGAAAAATCAGCTACGATCACCGCAAATCAAGCGTTTAGTCTGGGGTGAGATTGAACTGGAGGACGGTAGCCGGTACAAAGATGTGAAATTATGGCCGGGTGGCGCTCGAAGTTGGGATTGGCGGGAAACCGGTACACACCATTCACCGGGCATTCTGCCTGCGGATGTGGAGGAACTGTTGGAAAAAGGGACCACCGAGGTGGTGCTGAGCCAAGGACAACTGAAGCGGCTTCAGGTGGATTCTGCAACATTACAACTCCTGGCAGAACGAAATATCCCTGTGCATGTTCTGTCAACCTGGAAGGCCGTCCAATTGTATAATGACTTATGCAGGAGCAGACCGGTGGGTGGACTTTTTCATTCCACCTGTTAAACGATTTAACCTTTTTGCCTTTTCTTCGTAGATCATATTGAGAGAAGGCGGGTCAGTGAGATTTTGGCAAAGCAATCATCAGCTCAGAGAGATTATGAAATACGCCAACTCATCCGCCTGTGCCAGGAAGGTGATCTGGAGGCATTTCGTGTCCTTGTTCAAGCATACCATGGTTCCGCACAAAGTTTGGCGCGGAGACTGGTGGGGAATCGCCAGGATGCTCAGGACATTGTGCAGGAAGCATTCATCAGGGTATGGCGGCATCTGGCTCGCTTTGACCCGCAGAAATCATTCATCGCCTGGTTGTACCGGATTGTTACCAATTTGGCTTACGATGTCCTTCGAAAGCGTCTTAAGCAGGGCGCACCCCTTACCTTCTGGAGTGATCATGAGGATTTCATCGACAATGAGTCGGCACAGGATGAAGCTTTGCAGATTGCCATGACCATTCGATACAAAGCCGCCAGATTACCATTAAAACAGCAGTTGGTTTTTGTGCTGAGGGATTTACAGGAATTGTCTGTTGCCGATGTGGCAAAAATCCTGGATACCTCACAAGATGCGGTAAAGGTGAACCTGTACCATGCCCGCCATGCGCTGCGGCGTTATTTGGAAGCGGATTTTGATTCATGATGGATTGTGCACGATATCGATATTGGCTGGAAAATCAGACTGTGCTCGAGCGGGATGATGAGCGTGAATTGGAGCGCCATCTCACCGTCTGCCCGGCCTGTCGCCAGGTTTCCCACGCCATGCTCCGCTACGAAGCGGGAGTTCTGGCGTTGCGCCGCAGAACTCACAGCGTTACAGACGAAGGCGCCGTGGATAAAATCATGGGCGCGGTAAAAATGACTTCCCGCTTACGACCGCGCGGGTCCAGCCTCCAGATGGAACCGGTGATGAATGTGCTCACCGAGCCGGTTATCCGTTACGTCACGGGTGCGCTGATTGTGCTCATTTTGGCTTTATTCGTGTTTCAGGAGGCGTATACCCAACATCAGCTAACCGAATTGGCTCACCGGCTGGAGATACGGAGCGGAGACGTGCGTCAGCCGAACGGTTATCTCAGTGAGCTCCTTCGGTGGCGGCGTCAGGGAATGGGGCATATTTCCCGACCGCTCATTACGGAGCAGGCATTCAACCAATTCATGACCCATGCGGATATGGACCGGATACCGTTAATCTGGCGCTTTCGGTACGGGAAAAATTATCCACAACCGTATGAAAATTTTTGGCGTCAACTGATGCGTTGACCCGCTTGGAGAGTCTTATGCAATCCAGAGTATTCATTTTAGTGTTCATTATTACCGGGTTGCTCCTGGTGAGCTGCCGGGATTACACCGCCACGAGTGTGGTTACATCGGATGGTGAAATTCACCGTACCATTGAGGTGAAAGCCGACTCTAACCTGGTATTTACCGGTACTTTTCCCGTTCCCCGGGACGCAAGTTGGCAGACGGAATGGAAACAGGCTGTGGATGATTCTGACAAGGTGGTTTACACCGCGCGGAAGACATACACATCCGTGGCGGAGATGAACGCGGATTTGGACGCGTTCGATGATTCATTGGCCTATCTCCAGATCGATATTCGGCTGGATCGTCATTTTCGCTGGTTTAATACTTACCTGACTTACCACGAGATTTATAAAGCACTGAATTTATTCAATGCTCTGCCCATATCGGATTTCCTTACCGAATCCCAAATATCCAGGGTGGCGGCCGGGGATACCAGTGCCGTGCTGGACAGTCTCATGGAATCGTGGCAGGAAGCCAGTATGGTTGAGGAAATCTACCAGGGACTTGAAAAAACCATCGCGGCCAATCCCATGGGAGGCATTACGCTGCAAGAACTTTCAGCCGTGAAGGATTCCCTGGGGCAGGTCCTGCAGGACAGTATTGATCTGGACGATAAGGTGGTGGAAAACATTTTAAAAGTGGTTGAAGGGGTATTCCCCAATGCCAACCTGGAAATTCTGTTACCCGATTTAACTGAGAATCTGACCGTTTTCAGGAAAAAAGTGGATTTTCTGGACAAGCTCATGGTGGATAATTACAAGTTAAACGTCCAGATGCCGGGGCTGATCATCCAGACCAACGCTCATGCGCTGGAAGGAAATGTGGCGCAATGGACAGTGGAAGCCGATTCCATGCTCTATCGGGATTATGATGCCCGGGTTACCGCACGGATAATCAATACGACCCTGCTGTTTGGTACGCTCATTTTTCTGGGACTTCTGTTTTCTGTTTCCACCGGATTGTGGATTTACCGCCTGAACAAAAAGGCAAAACCCGGGAAAGATTCCAGTGAGGAGTAGTATGCGACAAAGTAATCTGTGGGTATTAATGATCTTACTTTTGGGTGTTGGAGGGTGCAGCGTGCAGAAATCGCAGGAGCAGATGAAGCAGGATTTGTTGGATACGGATCGGGCGTTCGCCGCCTATTCGGAGGAACATGGCGCGGCAGAAGCTTTTCGTCATTTTCTGGCACCGGAAGCCATGGAATTGTCACCCCGTTCTGAACCGGTGTATGGCCGGGAAAATATTTACCAAGAGATGCTGAAAGCCGGTGGAGAGTATGTATTGGTCTGGGAACCCCAGGATGGTGATGTGGCTGCAAGTGGTGATCTGGGCTGGACGTGGGGCAGGTACACCTTCACCGTCAAAGACTCGGATGATATTGAACATGTGAATTATGGTAAATATCTGAATATCTGGAAACGACTCGCAGACGGGAATTGGCGGGTCGTGGTGGACATGGGCAATCAGAGTCCGGTACCCAAAGCCGATTCATGATTCAGGAGCTATTGTTATAACCAGAAAAAAAGGGTGGTTAATCGGCGGATTCTCTACAGTGTGTTAATTACCATTTTGAGTCGATCCTGAATATCCCGGGAGACAGCGCTGAGTTCATTGTTTTCAACCGCCTGCATGGAAGCGATAGGGTCAATTGCTGAGACCTCACACTTTCCGGGTTCGAACTCCCGCACAATTACATTACAGGGCAGCATCAACCCGATATGCGACTCAGCCGTAATCGCTATATGGGCGTGGCCGGGACTACAGGCTCCCAGAATCCGGTAGGGATAGATTTCGGCACCAATTTTTTTCTTCAATGTAGCGCTCATATCAATCTCGGAGACCACACCAAAACCTGACTTGGCCAAGACCTCTTTGGTACGTGTCACGGCGTCCTCCATTGACAGGGAGAGGGTTTTACTGAAATGGTAACTCATGGTCAAAGTCCTTTCATTATTTCATTGTCACTCAATAGGTAGAGTCGTTCTGAAGCGGCAGGTTACGTTTGGGAAATATTCACACGCACAAGCGTAACGGCTAAACCAGAGCTGATTATTGAAGCCTCCGGAAGCTTTTACCTGGTGGAAGAGAGTTAATTTCCCACAGTAAGTGTGAACTGTGACTGGAAATTAAGCTGAAACTGAAATCCACCGGTCAGTTTGCCATTTTCAATCCAGGCTACGGGAAACATCCATTTCAGTGGACCCAATTGGAGGTAAGGTGTGAAACTCCCCAGCGGCATCCAATCTGCAACTGATGAGGTTTGACCATATCCTGCTGCAACCATGAATTTCAGCGGTAATCCCATATCCAGTGCCATATTTCCACCCAGAATTTTATCCATGGCGTAAGGAGCGGCGCCTGACAAACCATAACCGGGAATATTCACGACTTGCTCCAGAAAGGGACCCTGATCGGGAGCGATCCATTGATTCGCGCTGCGGGACAAAAGTAGAGCATTTTCCATGTCGGGATCGATGTCAGAACTAAGGTAGATGCGTTCCTGCTGCGGGATGGAACCTTTGGTATTTCCACCGAACAGGGACCAGGAAAGGGCGACGCGATGACTGTACCGTTTTTCCAGATGAAAACCCGCCACCACACGGGTGAAGGTGCCGTCCGATTCCGGGTTGGGCTGAATTGCGGAACTATGCTGTCGATAAGCACCAACATTTACTTCCAACTCAGTGCGCCACTTTCGGTCCATTTCAGACCGGGATCGGGTAAAAAGTATCTTGCCCTTGTCGTAAATTCCCGGATCCCACACGCGATTATCCAGCATTTCCATCTCACGAAGCGTTGGGTTTGACATGAAAATCTCCTGGTGGAGATAGCTGCCACGCAATTTAGTTTGGTGATTCCCGCCTGCATCCGACCAACCCAATTGGCCACCCAGCCCCACCAAAGGTGCATACCAATTTTCCCGCCAACGGAAATTGATCTGACTGCTGGTGATACCGGGCAGATAAAACCGACGCTGCGCCGAAAGCGCGGTGTACCAGCTCTCGGTGATGGAGCCGTACAGGAGATTGAATTGCCACTGGAGAAAAGGATCGTTGCTCTTGGGATGATTCAACCAAAATGCAGGGAGAAATTTATCCACCGGATTCCACCAGACACCCGGCAAGTATCGAATCGTGTATCCGGTGGGGCGCGTGAAGATGTCGGGCGTTAACCGGAATTTAAAATGAATCCCGCTGCCATCATTCACCCGATTCATGTCCAGTGTAATTCCACCCGGATCCATCTGTACCGTGCGTGGCATAAAATCGGTGGGAACGGTGATAATTTCTTCATCCGACACCCCATCAACCCAAACCTGCTTCCTTTGGTCATTGGTGCCCCGAATGACAATGGGAACGGGCGCAGTGAGTTCACCGTGATTTTTTAGACGAAAGGCCGTTTTCCAGCCCGAATAGGTGAGCGTACTGTTCACTTTGCTGATACCGTAGTCCATTTTCGCCCGGGAGTTGATAATGCCGTCAAAATACCATCCCAGATCCATTTCCAGGCTCGTTTCCAGTGATTGGCGCACATCATCCGGCTGGGGATGTTTCCAGCGCCATTCCCGAAAGAAATCATGCCAGGCACTATCTATTCTCGCCCGTCCCACTCGGGCTTCCAGCATAGCAAGGCCAACGGAAGGTTTGTCATACACCATGAAACGATAATTGGTCCCTTCAAATGCTTCGCTGGTGAGATTCGGGATTTGGTCCAGATTCCCGGTAATGGCTTCGAATAGGGGAATGTCGTACATATTTCCGGAATCGATCAGGTTCAGTAATTTGTTTTTAAAATCCACCACCTCCATCGATGCGGAAGCCGGATTACGGGTGTAGCGCTTCTCAGCGTAGCTGGTGAAACCCTCATCCAGCCAGGGATAGCGTCTTTCGTTAAAGCCTGCCAGCCCATAGAACCAGTTGTGCGTCACCTCATGGAAAATGACAAGATCCAACATCCCCTGCCAGCCGGAAGCATTCACCACCGTGATCATGGGATATTCCATGCCGCCACCGGCACTGATGTCGCCATCCACCACGCTGCATTGTTCGTAGGGGTATGGCCAGAACCAACTGCTGCTGGAATCAATGGCAGCCTTCAGATAGGTCAATCCGTGGCGGTATTTGGAAAAATTTTTCGGTAGCACATAGTTCCATAATGCTACGGTGTGCGTTTTGAGATTAGATCCCACATGGGTAGTATCACGGGTGACCAAAAATTGTTTATCGGCAAACCAGGCAAAATCGTGGACCTTGTCCTGGTGAAAAATAATGGTTTTGGTGGTTTTGCTGCTGGCGGGAACGCTTTTTTTCAAAAGCGCCGTGAGTGTATCAGGAACGGTTTTCCCACCTGAATTTCGTATGGAATCAACCAACGCGTTCCCAAACCCGGCCAGTGAATCCAGCCAGGCTTGTTCATCTAAGGATTGCAGCACCCCGGTCGCTGCTACCACATAATTTTCCGGAAGCGTGATGGCAACGGCGTATTCACCGTATTCGCTGTAAAATTCACCCCAATTCCGGTAAGACATTGGGTGCCAGCCCGTAGCATCGTACACCGCTGGTTTTGGATACCATTGGGTGATTTCGTAGTGCTGATTCATGTGCCCCATGCGGGAGGTGAGCCGGGGTATTTTTACTTCGAACGGGATGTCTAATTTGGCACTGTCACCCGGAGCCAGGGGGTGGTTGAGTTGAAACCAGGCAATATCCTTCGAATCGCTTTTGCTCTGCCAGTCAATGACTTCCCCATCAGCACGGATTTCCCCTAATTCCATCCAACCCCGTCCATCATCATCCGTTTTGAGGAAACGGGTTCGCCGTGATTTCATCCGCTCCCGGGCTAGTTCGCTGGTGTCATCCCGGTAGGCATTGGGCCACAAGTGCATCCAGATGCCGGTGAGTGTATCGGGTGAATGGTTGATATAGAGGAGCTGTTGATCCGCGGTAAGCGTGTGGGAGGTATCGTTCAGTGTCACGGCAATATGGTACTGCACCTCTTGCTGCCAATACGCATTCACAACACTGGCGAATATGCTAAAAAGAAGAATGAGTTTAGATTTATGGCTCAATAGTGGGTTCCATCAGGATGGGTGAACTTTGTGCCGACTATTATGTGAAAAACTAACAAGGTTTATCCAACTCCACACCTTTTAGATACGGTACAATCCGTTCCAGCATGGCCTGATGGATTGTCGGGTTACCGGTGATGATGTGGGGGACTGTGTTCACCTGGAACGACTCACCGCAAATTGCCGTGACCATCCCGCCAGCTTCCTGAACCAGCAACGTACCCGCCGCCAGATCCCAGGGATTGAGACTGAATTCCCAAAATCCATCCAGGCGTCCACAGGCAACCATGGCCAGATCCAAAGCTGCCGAACCTGCCCGGCGTAAGCCCTGTGTTTGACCGTAGAGACTCACCCAGATGCGCATATTCAGCTCGAAGAGTTCGTCGTTGATATATGGAAATCCGGTAGCCAGGAGGGCTTTTCCCAGGTCCGGTGTATCCGAAACCCGTATCTGCTGACCATTACGAAAGGCGCCACCGCCCTTTTTCGCGTGAAATAGCTCATCCCGAATCGGGTCGTAAATGCTGCCCGCCACCATTTCACCCTGGTAAGCAACGCCCACAGACACACAATACGCCGGAAAATGGTGCACAAAATTGGTGGTTCCGTCCAACGGGTCGATGATCCATTCAAATTCAGAATCAGGATTGTGAATCTCACCCCGCTCTTCTGCCAGGATACTGTGCTGAGGAAATCTACTCTGGATAATTTCTATGATGGTTTGCTCAGCGGCCCGGTCAACATTGGTGACCATGTCCCGTGTGCGCTTGTAATCAATCTTGCGAGGACTCCCGCTCAGGCGTCGGATGGTACTGCCGGCAGATTTGGCTGCCCGCTGGGTAGTAAGATAGATGTCATTCAGTTGAAGAATCGAATCCGGTGCCGTCATAATATGAAAAGGTAACCATAGCTACCACGAATTTGAAGCACTCAAAGCACCTGGGAATCCGTCATTTTTCAAACGTCTGATTACTTTTTAAATGGCAGATGCTCCCGGCTGAAGTATTCATCCTTCAATTCTTTCACATTCCCGGCCAGCAGGATAATGGCCAATAGGTTGGGAATGGCCATGAGTCCCAGGGCGATATCCCCGAATCCCCAAACGATTTCCAGTGAAAAAATGCCACCCAGAAAAATCATGAACACATAAATCCATTTGTAGGGTTTAATGGCTTTATCACCCCATAAAAACTGGGCGCTGCGATCCCCGTAATAACTCCAGCTAATGGCGGTTGAAACGGCAAAGAGAACGACACCAAATGTGACGATATAGCTGCCCCAGCCACCGAGAAATGCCAAACCTTCGGCGAAAGCGTAGGCCGTCATAGGCGAGCCGTTCAATAATTCCCCGGCAGCATCCCGCACCAAATAGGCTTCTGTCAGTGTAATCGCAAGTCCGGTCATGGTACAAACCACCAGCGTGTCCACAAAGGGTCCCAGCATGGCCACCACACCTTCACGAACCGGTTCCTGGGTTTTCGCCGCAGCATGCGCGATGGGCGCGGAACCCTGGCCGGCTTCATTGGAAAAGAGGCCTCGCTTAACACCCCACAACATGGTGTTCAAAAAGACGAGAAAACCACCGCCCGCCACGCCGGTCACAGCTGAATTGGGCTGGAAGGCTTCCCGGATGATAATGCCAAATGTGGGCAGAACATCACCCACATTCAGCACCAGAATCAGAAAAGCGCCCAGCACGTAGGTAACGGCCATAAAGGGTGTGAGCCTACTGGTGACCCGACCGATTCGTTTGATGCCGCCCAATATGACCAGAGCAACCAGCACGGACATGACCAGACTGGTGGTCCAGCGGGGAATGGCGAATTCACTCTGGAGTTGATCGGAGACAGTGAAGGATTGGATCATATTGCCCTGTCCAAAACTTGAAATCATGGCGAAAAATGCAAAACCAGCCGCCAGCCATTTCCACTGTTGCCCCAATCCAAGCAGGATGTAGTACATGGGGCCGCCACTGGCCGAGCCGTCCGGATTGATTTTTCGGTATTTAAGTGCCAGGGTCGCTTCGGAAAATTTCAATGCCATGCCGAAAATCGCCGTGATCCACATCCAGAACAATGCGCCGGGTCCGCCGTAGTGAATTGCAGTGGCCACACCGGCGATATTCCCAATCCCGATGGTGGCGGAAAGTGCTGACGACAGTGCTTGAAAATGATTAATATCGCCATCGTCGTCGGGATTATCGTAAATTCCACGAATCGTGTTCACGCCATGTCGAAACTGTGAGATTTGGATAAAACGATTCTTGAAGGTGACATAAATGCCGGTTCCCAATAAGAGCAGTACCAAAAACGGAATTGAGTGTGGGAACCAGTTGGTGGGCCATTCCCAGACGTATGTCACCAGGACATCTTTAATTTGTGTCAAAATTTCAATCAATCCGGCCATAGAGGATATACCTCCCTGTGCGTTGTGGTTTTCAGGTCATTGATCGGCGGGTAGTATAATGCATTGCCCCCAAAGCCCAAAGTGCATTGTGGTCACATGTCCCCAACCGTCTTAACCTTTTACGGGACCAAGTTGTCTAAGTGTGTATAGATGCTGAATCAGGTAGAACAGGCGTTATTTGACAGACTTATCCGGCGGGAAGCAGAAGCGCTGAATGAATTGGTTCGCGAACACCAGACGGCATTGTATCGCTTCATTTTGCGGATGGTAAATGACCAGGCGGATGCCCAGGACATTCTCCAGGATACCTTCGTGCGAGTATGGGAGAAAATTCGCTCATTCAAAGGTAATGCGTCATTGAAAACCTGGGTATTCCGGATCGCCATGAATTTGAGCTATACGCATTTGAAACGCCGCCGTCGCTGGGTGGCGTTGGAGTCGCTGACCCACCGTACAATGGACCCGGGACCGGCAGAGGAGACGGAGTTGAAATTTCGGAAAGATCGTTTGGCCGATGCACTGGACACACTCACACCGCGACAGCGGGCTGTTGTGGTGGCGCGGATTTACCAGGATCTGCCATTCCAGGAGGTAGCCCGGGCAGTGGGTTGCTCGGTCAATGCTGCTAAAGTTCACTTCCACGATGGTAAAAAGCGCCTGGAGACTTATTTCAAAGAGAGGGTTGGAATTGACAATGATTGAAATGGTGTGACTCAATGGAATTTCTGAATGCCCTTCGACCCTGCTACGCGTTGCTTTGCACGGGCAGGTGAACTCAGGGAGACATCCAGAAATTCTAAGCCGCAATTCCACGAGAAGCCATGCAGAGGTGTCCGCCTTATCAATGAGTGACTTCCTGAGCTTGTAGTACGATAACCATTGATATTTATGGAATTGATAGAAAAGGTATAATCCATGAACGCGTTCGAAAACTGGCTGAAAAGCAATGAACCTTCGGGTGAAGATCAGACGATTCCCGATCCGAATCAAACCATTGCCGGCGTGCAGGCACGGATTCAGCGCCGGAAAACACGACGACGGCTTGCCTACAGCATCACCACTGCGGCCACCATTGTGTTGGTTCTCATATTTACCATGGATCGAACAATCGATTCCTCAACGCCGGAGACGCTATCAGCAAACACAGAATCCAACCTGTTCGATGTTTCGCTGGTTCAATCATTGTTGGATTCCAGCGATGTGGATGAACTGTACTGGTCGGCGACCGAATACATCATTGGCATGAACAACCTGAATCAGCCCCTGCCGGAGATTCAGTTCACGGAAACCGAAATTGAGGCTTTCACGGAATTTTTAAAGGAGCAAAACTCATGAAACGGATCGTATTTATAACACTCACCGCACTGGCCGTCACCCTTCTCAATGCCCAGCACCCTGACATGGCACCCACACCGGGAGAGGCACTGCCCCGGAATGTGGAGGCGGTGCGGATTTACAAGCTGACCCAGGCTTTGAATCTGACGGATGATCAAATCACCACATTCATTCCGGCTTTGCAGAGACACGAGGAGCAGGTGCGAGATGCCCAGCGGGAATTGCACAAGATCATGAATGAGGGCCGGACTCTGTTGAACAATGACAAGGTGAACCAAAAGGATGTGGATAAATTTATCTCCAGGGTGAATCAACAGCAAGCCCGTGTCCAGCAACTCAATCAGGACTTTCTCAATTCCCTGAGTCAGCATCTCACGCCCCGTCAGCAACTGCAGTTTTTGGGATTTGAGGAGCGATTTCGCCGCCAGCTGCGGGAATTTATCCAGCAGCGTCGTGACCTGCCGGATCGTCCGGATCGACCTTCCCGGCGTTAATGTAAAGATTGCATATGCCCCGTATATTCCGTATTCTCAATAAGTTAAATATTGAATCAACAGGAGGATTCATGATGAAAAGAATAAGCAGTATGGTCATTATTACCCTGGTCGCGTCAATCACTTTCTGGCAGTGCGAGAATTTGAACGACACATCAGGCGGCAATGGTGATATCGAAGAGCAAATTCTGGCGCTCATGGCGGCGGAGGATTCTTTGTACGAATTGGATGATTTTGAAAATACCGACCAGGTAGATTTCGGATTGGGGAAAGGGATAGCAGAACAGCAGATAGTTCCCGGACCCTTCGATTCCACAGCCATTTGGCGCTTCTGGCGAACCGATATGGCGCGTCAGCGTCTGGAACCGGAGATCACAGTGGAAAATGACAGCTTAGCCTATGCTCAGCTGACCCATCAGGTTACCGGGACATTTCATGTGGTGCAGCGTGAGCGGATCTGGACAGACGATTCCACCTGGACCGTTGGCGATACAGTGGGGTATTCTGAAAAATCTATCCAGATGGTACTTTCGCGACGGGTTCGGTTTGAATATTTGCCCAATCCCGCCCATGAATATCACTGGGGACGCACCGGTATGACACCGCTGTATGGTGGTTCTGTTGACGGCACCATTGATTTTACCCGTTTGGCACTCACCAACCTGGTGACCGACACCACCCGTGTTTTATCTGACTTCGAAAATCATTACATCTCCATGCTGCGCCAGCCGCTGGCATTTGCCCGGGGTGATACAGCCCGTGTGGATTTGTTTGTCCTGAATGGAGACAGTGACCTGCCGGAATGGGTGCGCTACAAGTGGGATTTTCACCATTTCCGACCGGTGCCGCCGACCCGGGAGATCATGCGTTATACGGGGATGAATGAGGATGGCGAAAAACGCTACACCCGGGTATTCGAATTGCGTGGCAGGGACCGCATTTTTAAAGCTTATGTGGAAGCGATGGATGCCCGGACGCTGTTTGATCATAGTTATCCCGAGTATAATTCTCAGATTTTGGGATTTCATTATCGCGGTGGACCACCCCGACATCCATAAACCACACGCCTTCATTTAATTACACGACGCCCCGCTGACCCGGGGCGTTTTTTTACTGCCTGTTCATAAATGGAATTGGTCCAAACTCGTGTGGATTCAATGTTATATTCAGCAACAGCAGCCAACCGGTGGACATTAAAATGAGGTGACCTCTGCCATGAAACACATACGAAATTACTTCCCAAAATCCACAATCCTGGTATTAATAATTCTCTTCCTGCTTCAAGGACAGGGAATGGCTTCCCAAAACCGGTTGCCGGTGAAGTTCAGCATGGTGCAGTATCTCCAGTATTCTCCCAAGACTGATGATTTGCACTCGGATCTGGGTTTTACCATCACCTATGATTTGAATGAGATGTTGGACTTGGGAGTGGCGTACCGGGCGTATGGTGCAAACCAATACTATAATGTG
The DNA here is from genome assembly GCA_021734065.1 of Fidelibacterota bacterium. Lineage (GTDB taxonomy): Bacteria > Fidelibacterota > UBA8477 > UBA8477 > UBA8477 > UBA8477. Next base: position 12,587 of record JAIPJQ010000031.1, read on the forward strand.
GAGCCCTTCAGCTGGACGGGGATCTTGGCTGAGCGCACACTGATTTACACCAATTATGCCTGCCTGGATATTCATCCTTTTAAATACAAAGGTCTCTTTTTTCGCACAGCAGCCGGTGTTGCAGGAATTACCGAGGAACAGGTAGTGCTCTACACGACCAATTATAACTATACCTGGGCTCCCTCGGCGTTGGTGGGTGTAGGGTTTGACATCACGGCTTATAAAAATTTACAAATTTCAACCCAATGTGAATTTCTCTACCTCCCGGATTACAAACAGGATTTACCCACCAATCCACCGTGGATTTTTCAGGTGGGATTGGGTGTGACTTTCAGATGATTCCTTGGAAAAAGGGTGTCTGGAATTGTGGGTGTATTAGACATGGCGCGTGACAAACGATTGATCGCCCGACGTCGTGGTGGATTGCTGGAAAATGCACATCACCATCTGCTAGCACTCTGGGCGGCGGATTGTGCGGAACATGTGTTGTATCTATTTACTAAGGTTCATCCGGACGACGATCGTCCGGCAATGGCGATTGAGCAAGCCCGGGCGTGGGTACGAGGTGAAATTTCTGTGGGAGCCGCACGTGAGGCGGCATTTCAGGCCCACGCTGCCGCGCGTGAGACAGATGATCCTATTGCTGAAGCGGTTGCTCGCGCTGCCGGGCAGGCGGTATCAACACCCCACATGGCGGATCATGCGCCCGGAGCGGCATACTATGCCATGAAAGCTGTACGATTATTAGCGGGTCGGGAAGCTGCCCGGGAAGAACATGCATGGCAGCATGGTTGTTTACCAGAACCTGTTCGGGAATTGATCATCACGACCCAAAAGGAACAACCCGCTTTGTCAAAATGGATTCGTTGAATTCTATGGAATCGTGAATTCCAATCCTTCTGCAAATTCGCTGGAAATATTTGACTGAGAAAGCGCTTATTCTACTTTCGCTTTTTCCCAGCGTGGATTCCATTTTAGTCGTGGATTGCGCTCAATATCCTCAAAACTTTCATAGGCAGCTGAATGTACCAGCTGACGCCATTGAAAATATTTCGGGCTTTTATATGAGCGATTCGGGTGGACCGCATTGGTGAGCAGAATCGTGAACATGTCATAGTCTGGATCAATCCAGATAGATGTTCCTGTGTAGCCGGTATGACCAAAGGCAGAGTTGCCAAGATATACACCACCACTCGCCCGGCCCTGAGGGCTGTCCCACCCCAAACAACGGCTGCTGCCCGCGATCATCCCGGCAGGCGCTGTGAACAGCTCAATGGTCTCTGGTTTGAATATCCGAGTTTTTCCGTAAATCCCTTCATTAAGCATCATCTGGGCAAAAATGGCCAGATCGTGGGCTGTGCTGAAGAGTCCGGCATGCCCGGTCACACCGCCCAGACTGTAGGAGTTTTCATCGTGTACATGACCGTGGATCAGGCCGCCTTCCATTTCGGTGATTTCCGTGGGAATAATCCGTTTTAACCGACTCGCTGGCGGATTGAAATAGGTGGATGCCATGCCCAGCGGTTCGAAAATTTGCTGCATCACGAATTTATCCACCCCCATTCCGGTGATTTTTTCCACCGTCTTTGCGGCTAAAATCAAACCGATATCTGAATACACCGCTCGGGCGCCCGGAACCGTATCCAACGCGGATTGATAAACACTATCCCACCGTGCAGCTACATCCACATCCATGGCATAAAAACGGCGAAATGGTGGCAGTCCTGCGGTATGCGTGAGCAAATTCCGGATGGTGATGGTATTTTTAAATTTCGTATTGGCAGCATCCGGTCCCGTGAATTCTGGCAGGTATTTTACCACCTTATCATCCAGAGACAGTTCGCCATTTTCAACAAGCTTCATCACCGCGCTGGTGGTGGCAATGACCTTGGTGACCGACGCCAGGTCAAAAATATCCCCGCGCCGGGTGGGCTGTTGTTTGTCATATGTGTGATACCCAAAACTCTCATGGTAAAAGATTTTCCCCTCCCGCGCCGCCAGTAGAACACCGCCCGGCCAGGCCGTATCTGCAATTGCTGATTCTATGATTCCCGGCAAACCGCTTACATCCGCACTCACCTGGTATGGCATTGCGCGTTTCAGCGTGAGGCCTGTTTCCACTGCCGGGCGCTTAAAAGTCACCGGTTGAGCGGGGAGATTGATGCCTGTACCAATAGGAGCAATATCGGGAATGGTCACCGGCAGTTGACCGCTGATGGGATTTTGTCCCAGCAGTGCCTGTACGACCGCGCGCTGCATCTGGTCACTACCACCATACGCACAGATATAAGCGCCCACATTGGGAAAATCCTGCAACAGGTAGGGTGTACCCAGACTAACCAGGATGGTGCGGCGAGATTTGGCGAAAACCTGCTTTAAGAACGCGGTTTGATGTTCCGGAAGAAATATCCGGTCTTTGTTCATAAGATAACGGCAGAAAGCATTCACCAGAATGGGCGCGTTTTCCGGTATCTGCTCCAAAATCGTGTTGAAATAGGCTTCATCATCGGCGGCGTCCACCGGAAACGCTTTCACCGGGACATTTTGCCACTGCAAGCTGCGGGTGATGGTGGTAAGGCTGTGATTGTAGGGTGAATCGTAAACATCCAGCACGATAAGCGTGTCATTTTCACTCAGATTCAACGGGATGGGCTGACCGTCATTTTTTACCAGGGTAATGGCTTCCTGAGCAATTCGGTTGGCGATCTGTTTGTTTTCATCATTGCCATAGATCTGGCGGGTTTGGTCCGGGTCAAGATACCGGTTTTTATGCAGTCTCAATGTCTCTTTGAGCTTCAGAATGCGTAACGCAGCTTCATCTATCCGGGATTCGGGGATTGTGCCATTCAAGACCGCCGCTTCCACCACATTTACGAAATAGGGGAAATCATGGGCTTGCAGGATCATGTCCATTCCCGCATTGATGCCCTGAATAATGGCATACTCGCGGGTATAGTTTTGCGTAATGCCGCCCATGCTCATGGCATCGGAAACCACGACGCCATTGAAGTCCATTTTTCCCCGGAGAATTTCCTGAATCCAAAAGGGAGAGAGGGTTGCGGGTGTGTAGGCGTGGGGCTGAAAATCCGGTGCCTGAATATGGGCAATCATGACCAGATCCACACCGGCGTTGATGGCTGCCTGAAAGGGGGGCAATTCAACTTCCCATAACCGCGTGGAATCGCTGGGAATGGTCGCCAGCCGCGTGTGGCTGTCGGTACCTGTGTCGCCGTGACCCGGAAAATGCTTTGCTGTGGCGGCCATTCCGCCGGCATGCATTCCGGCGATATATCGGGTGGCATATTGTTGCACCAAGTCAGGATCTTCCCCAAACGAGCGGGTATTGATGATGGGATTTTCCGGATTGTTGTTCACATCCACCACCGGCACCAGTCCCAGTTGAATGCCCACGGCACGACCCTCAATCGCCGTGATTTTTCCTGCCAGAAATGCATTCTCAGGATTCCCGGTAGCAGCCACGGCCATATTGTACGGGATGTCCGTTCCACCCGGAACCCGCCAACCCAGACCATATTCCAGGTCCGCATCCAAAATCATGGGTACTTTTGAGCGTTGCTGTAGATCATTCAGCGTCGTAAGCGCTTCGCCCACTTCGCCCCGGTAAATGTGGATGCCCCCCACACCATCACTTTCGATGAGATTTACCGCCTCCTGCCACTGGTCACTTTCGGCATTCATGAACCGCAGATTCATGTGATATACCATCATCTGGGCGATTTTTTCCCGAAGCGTCAACTGTTTCAGCGTTCGCTCCGCCCAGGAACCCGACCCCGACAGTGCCATGCTACCCAGATAGCTACAGCCGATAAAAAAAATGGCGCCCATTGAAAGTAGCGCCAAACGCCGCATAAATTTTCCCATTTTTACCCTCTCAACCTTGTCTGCATCAATTTGTTAACAACTCATTAGTCATCAGAATTTTCATCAGCAGAATCCAGCTACCAGCGGAATGCCGTTTCAGGATGTTGCCAGATATCACGGATCAGTGCCTCCATGGCGTGTGAAACTTCCTGATTTCGGCGCTGCATCACTTGAGCAGCTGTTTGTATTGCCTTGTTAATTTCGTACCGGCCATTTCCCCAGGTGAATGAGGGTACGAATTTATCTGATAATCCGTTTTGGAAATGATTCACGAAAATGCCGGTGACAAATCCGGTGTTCAACAGACTGCCAATGGCCGTTTTCGTGTGGTCGCCCAGTGTGGCTCCCAGAAATTGTAAGTGTGTGTTCTGCTCTTCGCCACCCCAGCGAACCCGGATGCTGCCGTAGTTGTTTTTCAAGTTGCTGGTGGTGGTTTGGGCGCCCAGGTTGACCCAGGAACCGATCATGGAACTCCCCACAAATCCGGCGTGTCCCTTGTTAACGAATGGCAGGAAAATGCTGTTGGCAACCTCGCCGCCAATGCGACAATTCGCGCCGATGATACTTCCCCGCAGGGATGAGCCGTCCTTGACCTGTGTAGCGGGACCCAGGTACAGCGGACCTCGCAAAGTGACAAACGGTGGCACCAGGACACCGGCATCCACCACGATGGGACCGGCAGTGGCATTCAGAAAAGCACCGGTTGAAACATCCGCGTCCGGATGGATGTGAATCCATTCCGGATGGCTCATAGGTAACAGCGGATCGAAATCCGAGTCCGTGGCATTCTCCGCCAGCCAGAATTTTACATCAAATTCCAGCGCCTGCTGTCGCAGATCAAGAAAGGACCAGAAGTGATGAGGAATATCGTCCATTTCCGAACTCACATCCTCGTGAGGTAATTCTTTCAGATGGGTGAAAAAATAGGGTGTGGGTTGAATAGCTTCCTCAAGCCTGGCGGCGATCACTTCGCCTGACCAAACCAGTGCTTTTACAGTATCCAGTCTGTCCAACAGCTTAGGATAATGCCAGGCTGGAACCGCTCCGTGGAGGTAGTAAGCGGCTTCCGTTTTTTCGTTGATACTGGTGTCAGGATGTTCATCGGCATTCACATGCTGCAGGAGGGGGCGTCCCCATAATCTCAGGTCAACCTCCGGCAAAACCCGTCTTGCTCGTTCCCAGTTGGAATAAATGCCGTATGGAATATCAGCCAGATGTCGCAACATGCCCAGCGGGCCATATCCGGACACATCGTTCGGCTCATAAATAATGACTTTTTTACCCATATCTGACATCCTGCTTTGCTTGAAGTATAACCAAATTTCAGGATTTCGCAAAGGCAACAGGGAGAAACCAGTGGAATTTGTAAAAAAAATTAATTAACTTCACCTTTACGAATTGGCAATAAAGTAGTTGAGGGGCTCATGAAGAAAAATAATTTCCATTTCGTTCGTCAAATCAATGAAATCAGTGTCTTAAGAATCATCCGTGACAAGGGACCCATTTCCCGTTCCCAGGTCGCCCGTGAGATGGGGTTATCCAAAGTCATCATTGGTGGCATCGTCGCCCGATTGCTGGACACGGAGATTATTTATGAGGTGGGGAAGGGTGACTCCACGGACCGTGGGGGCAGGCGCCCGATTCTGTTGGAATTCAATGCTGATGCCTGGTACGCCATCGGTGTGGAGATTCACCTGAATCATGCCAGCATTCTCATCACCAACATGAATGCCGAGACCGTGGCTCAGAAATCCATCACCTACAAGGACAATTCCAATCCGGAGAATATTCTGCGCCGCATTGTCCGGGCTATTGAACGGATGTTTGAACACGAATCCAAGATGGATAGAATTTTGGGTGTGGGTGTGGCGCTGCCGGGGCTGGTGGACTATGAGAATGGTACCCTGCGCTACGCCGATTCGCTCAAATCCTGGATTGGTTTTCCTATCCAGCATTATCTGGAGGGGTTGCTGGATACCCGGAGTTACATTGAGAATGATGTAAAAACCACCACCCTGGGAGAATTTCACTGGGGCGCCGGTGTTGAAGCCGACAATCTGATCTATATTTGGCTGGGCGAGGGCATTGGAGCCGGTCTGGTGATCAACGGTGAACTCTACCGCGGTTTCACCAGTTCAGCAGGCGAAATCGGCTACAATGAAGTGGGTGCCCTGGATTTCAATAAAGAGAATTTTCCCATCCTGCACGCCAGCCAGCGACGCTATGGCGAAATCCTGAACAATCGCTATCTGGAACGTGCCATCCAACAGCACCTGGCCACCAATCATGTGGATTCCAAACTACAGGGGAAAAAACTGGATCTCGCGTTAATTGCCGAATACGCCGTAGAGGGTGATAAGCTGGCTTCTGCTGCTCTGAATGAATTCGGCAATCTGTTGGGAATGTTACTTATCGGGATGATCAATTTTCTGAATCCCGAAATGATCGTGCTGGGCGGGCCGGTGATGGATTGTTGTGATACGGTTTTGGAAACCGCACTGGCGAAAACCCGGGAAGATGAATTACGAATGCCGGCGCAGGAGGTTCAGATCGTCCCCGGAAGTCTGAAAAATCGAGCTGGAATGCTGGGAGCAGTGGGATTGGTTTTACAGGATCTATTCAAGCCACCCATTGTGAATCTATCGGCTTATCGCTCGTTATTTTCGGTGGAAAATTAGGATAAGACGCCCGCTCTCGTCCAAGTCACAATACCCCGTCAGGTTCAAATCAATCAAAATCTCCGAATAGCAGGTAGATTTTTTCAAAGTCATGTTTTACGGCTTTGGCCAGCTCAGCCATGCCAGTCGCATCGTGACGATTTGCGGCGGCATTCAATTCATTTAATTTGGATTGGATGGCCTGAATTCCCTGGCGGAGCTGTCTCTCTTCCTCTTCGGAAAGCTCATATAAAATGGGATCAATGCGCACCATCTGAGCCCGCATCCACTGCTTTTCTGCGGTTGTCATATTATGGAGAATCGGTTTTACATACTGGTCGGATTTTTCAGGTTGCATTTCAATGCTATCGGCCGCCGCCCACATGGGGTCCATAATCGCGTGAAACGCCGTAAACTCATCCAACGGATAGGCAATCTGATTCTCGCGCCGTAGTTGGGTCAGGTCGTGGCGGATGAATTCCAACATCGTATGAATCCCTGAGAGACTGTGCCGATCCACCAATGAATCTTCAATGGCATTCACCTTTTGATTGATCTGGTCCAGACTCTGGCCCCATTTGGGATTGATCTGATTGGCAGTGTAGTAATTGCCGTAAAACAGGTGCCAGCGCCGGACGAACCGGTCGAACATTCGCATCGTCTCAGTGGTGGTGGTGTCAACATGCTCTGACACATACAGCAGCGGAATGAAAGCTTGATCCAATTGCGCGGTATCTTCAATGATTTTCGGATTGCCACACCCCATCAGCGTCAAGATGACCATGTAACCCCATAACCGGTGTGGTTTAAGCAAAGTGTGTAACATCTTCCTTCCCCCGGAAAACTTGTCTGGATATCAGTAGCAGGCGCAAATCTATGGTTGGCTCAGTTGGAGAAAAAGGAGAATTAATCGTCCTTGAGGCGGTTCAATTCATCACGCAGACGGGCGGCCAATTCGAAATTTTCGGCATAAATCGCCAATTCCAAATTTTCCTCCAGATCCACTTCCTTCTCCGGTGGCTCCGGGATACTGTCATCGGTGATGCGATGCTGTAATTCCCGTAAACTCATTACCTCCGGGCTCATTTCAGGTTGGTCCAGGTCAAAAACATCCCCGTAAAAGCGCTTGATCTGCCGAATGCCCTGATGGACCGTTTCCAGTGCTTCGTTGCGTAGATTGCGTTCCATTTGCAGCAGAGCCTTTGCGCTGGCATGCATCATCAATACATGGGGGCGATATTGCTGGACCGCCCAGGAGTCCTCTTCCGCGGCATGCCGACTGATGAGTTTTAAAATTTCCAGGTTATGACGCGTATCCCGGATGACACCCGGATAATCTTTCAAATGGTACAGACTCAGGTAGCGATGATAATATTGAATCGCCTCCAGCCGGAGTTGCTGAACATCCTCCATAAGGAGCACCAGCGATTTTTCACGCTTCAGGCGTTTCCGGTAATATTCCAGCAGGGTGCTGGATTTTTTCGGCTTGCTACCATCCGGCCGGCCATCATAATTCATTTGCAAAATGCCCAGATCAACCCGCATCTGAATTTTTTCGACCCCATCATCCCCTAAAAATTTCCGGGCGATCAGGCGATGTGGATTATATGGCCATTCTTTTAAAACTTGTGATAAATCGAAGCTCATTGGAGGCAAATATATCAGGTGTGTATGTGAATGCAATTGAATTCGCCGTGTGGTTCCGGCAACAGGAAAGTGTTAGTGATTTCACTGAGTTAAGTCTCCTTCCAAGGGCCGGTTGTTGGTTTGAGACAGGCGCGTGCCGCGGATGATCTTCTGCCGCCTGTTGCCTCATAATAAAAGGTAACCACAGCTAGTTCAAAATCTTACCGGATAATGTTAGGCTCAAGGGCGTTGTTTGTTTGAGGAAGCGTTTGATTTTGTTCTCCATTATATTCTGTAACCTGAAGGGGTTGAGCGT
>JAIPJQ010000032.1 GCA_021734065.1 Fidelibacterota bacterium
TATCCAGTGTTGCGAACAATTTATCTTCCACCAGTACCTGGGCATCGGTTAACAGGTTCATGAGTGAGGATTTGCCTGCATTGGTGTAGCCGACGAGGGCGACCTTGTAAACATCCTGCCGATTTTTCCTCCGGGTCGCGCGCTGCTGTTCAATCTTGGTGAGATCTTTCTTCAATCTGGAAATACGCTGACCAATCATCCGGCGATCCAGCTCGATCTGGGTTTCTCCCGGGCCGCCTCGCGTACCAATCGCACGCTGACGCTCAAGGTGCGTCCATTGGCGGGTCAATCGCGGAAGCAGATACTCCCAATGCGCCAGTTCCACCTGTGTTTTGGCTTCCCTGGTGCGGGCATGCCGGGCAAATATGTCCAGAATTAAAAATCCCCGATCAATGATACGGGCTTTCTTCATCAACCGTTGGAGATTCTTCACCTGCGCCGGTGATAATTCGTCATCAAAAATCACGAGGTCCACCTGGAGCATTTCCACCTTGGCGGCGATTTCGTCAGCTTTCCCCTTCCCAATGTAATACGTGGCATCGATGGTGGAGCGATTCTGAAAAACAGTACCCACTACCTCGCCTCCGGCGGTAATGGTTAACCTGGCCAATTCCTCCAGATTTTCTTCTACTTCCAGCACATCCTGAAAGGGATGCACCACCCCAACCAACAATACGCGTTCGGTGGGTTGTTCAGTGGGAATTAAGTTTGATGTCGCCATCCGCGGGGTATCCTTGCCACAAAAGTTTCGATTATAAATAATAGCAGGGCAAATAGCAGGAACCAAGGCCACAATGGAACGCCCTGACGATGCGCCAACACCTGTTCTGCCAGATCCTGTTCACCATTCAGTGTCACATCGAATCGTTCTACGAAATTTCCATCTGTATCTGCAGTGACCGGCAGGGCTTCCTGCGATTCCACATTCACCGCAATTGCGGCCAACTGCCTGGCACCTTGAAACAGGCGATAAAAGCCAGGTTCCTGCGCATCCGGTAAAATCAACCGCCCCAGACTATCGGGTTGAATGAATTGAGACTGGCCATTGGGAAGTTGGACCTGCAGCGGTTCACTGCCCAATAGTGTCACCGGCGAAAACACCAGGGACTGCCCCACCAGACGATTATAACCCTCCACATCAAGTCCGGGAAGGGCACCATGGATAATTCTTACCAGCATGGCCGGGAAAACCCCCATAATTGGCCAGTTAGAGCCGTCCGGAGCAAAAGTGGTGTTGAACCAAACCAAACGACCTTCACTCACTGCAACCATACTCAACAATGGAGAATCATCCTCAAAGACCAACCAGTCCTCTCCTTCCGGGAAACCACGCTCTGTGACAAATCGTTTTTTCACCATTAAACGCCGATTTTCCAGAGATGACTGGAGAGGCACACCTGTAAACACCTTTTTACCGCGCGATGTAATCCGTACCGGAAAACCATAATCGCTGGATTCTGACTGAATGGTATGGGGCAAATTCAGTGCGTCAGCAATTTTGGGCTCAACAGCTCCGATTACGATTAACTGGCCACCATTTTCCACAAAGCGACGGATGCGGGATAGCTGGTACCCCGAGAGGGTAACGCTGGTTTCCCAAATGAGGGATTTTAGCTGAGTCAGCACCAGCCCGTCCAGGTGATTGACATCCGCCAATTCCAGTTCAATATGGTAGGTCTGTTGTGCCAGAGCGGATTTCAAGATGTTCCACATATTGGGCTGACGAAGTGGCGCAATCACACCCACCCTGACTTTCTCCCCCGGTTGGAATACATAATAGCGCACATCATTGTAGGGATTGCCATCTGCAGTGAGACTGAGTTGCCCTTCCTGAGATTGGCGACCTTCTACAAGCCCTTTCATCTCCAGGGCCGTATTGGTACGGTTGGTGGTATTCAGAAGAACCTGGTTGAGTCGTTTGGCATTCATCCATAATTCCACCGGATCATCAGAAAAGGGTTCGCTATTTGTGGCTACCTCCGCGCGAACCACGTATTCATCCCCGGGCTGAAAAACACGCTCAGGCAGTGTGAGGTCGATGATTCCCCGGTCAGGTTCAACAGGAACCTGGAGTACACCGCGCCACCAATCCGGCGCCAGCGAATCTGTTATCGCAAATGCCAATTGGCCATCCGAAAGCACCAATATTTCTCGACGCGCATAATCCGCCACCGGCAGATGCCGTCCCAAAAATGCAGCAATATTCTCAATGACAGGAGCAGACCATGTCGGTTCAATTTCATTGGCATTTTGCGTTAAAACCGAGTCCCCCAGACCCAAAAACCAAACATCCGTCTGGCGCTCAGTCAGTGTTGCCAAAACTTCCAATTGCCGACTGAGATCCGGTTTTTGAAATTGAGTGCGCATGGAAGCGGTATTATCCACTGCGATCACCGTGAGGGTCTGAGGACGGGTTGCGAGCTGAAAACCGGTCCCGTCCTGCAGGGCAGGTTGGGCAAATGCCAAAATCACCAGCAGAATGAACAGTGTCCGTAATATCAGCAATATCAATTGCTTGATATTAAAAGTTTTAAGCGCATTTTGCTCCAAAATCTTCAAAAACCGGAGCGAAGAAAAATCCACCCGCCTGGCTTTCCGCTTGGATAACAGGTGAATAATGATGGGTAACAGGATGACTGGCAGGAACCAGAGAATTGAGCTATTCAGGAATGTCATATATTTAATTCAACCCGGGTTAAATGAAAATCAATAGTGACAGTGCCACCGAAATCGGAATGGCAATGTTGTCATCCACAAAATTCACATATGCTTCTACCAGCGTGCCCACTGCGGCACCAATCAGTTTAGCCATCCACGGAATGGCCGGAAAAAACATGAGCACAACCACAGAGACAACAAAAAATGCCAGACTCCCTTCCACGCTTTTTGAACCAATGCGATGTCTACCCAGCGGAATACCCACCAAAGCAGCAAATGCGTCGCTGATGGACAAGATTAATAACGCCGGAACAGCAATCGTAATGGGGAACCAGGCGATGGTGATTAAATTTCCCAGGAAAACGAATGCCGCCCCGGTAACACGGCGTTGCTCATGCTCCCGGATCGCCGGTTTGAAAAGCCAGCTTAACCATTTTCCGATCTGACTCCCTCGCAACCGTTCGTATTCAATGAGGAAAAACACCAGATTAATTACGATCAGGCCGTAAACCATCCACTGTTTCGGAATCCAAAACCAGTAAACCAGCGGAATGATCGCTGAGCTGATATGAATGAGCTTCCGATTTATTTCAACTTTGGTAAGTTTCAAGGAAGGCGACTCTGCAATGAACGGAATGCCCGGTTCGTATCTTCATTTCCGAAAACAGCTGAACCGGCAACAAAATAATCCACGCCGGCAGCTTTAATTTGGTCAATCGTACTCAGATTTACACCACCATCAATCTCGATGATAATGTCATTGTCATGCAGCACTGACGCCCAATTCTGAATTTTCTCCAACACCTCAGGAATGAAGGCCTGCCCGCCAAACCCGGGATTCACTGACATGAATAACACCTGGTCAATATGCGGGAGTAAAGTTTTGAGAATGTCAGCGGGCGTTCCCGGATTCAGAACCACACCAGCCTTGGCGCCCAAGTCGCGGATCATGGCCAGTTCCCGATGAATATGTGGACACGTTTCCGTGTGGATAAGAATGGTGTCCGCACCAGCATCCCGAAATTGTTTCAGAAAATCACCCGGATTGGTCATCATCAGGTGGGCTTCCAGCACCTGGTTGGTGAGATTCCGGATCGCCTTCACAATGATGGGACCAAAGGTCAGATTGGGGACAAAATGACCATCCATCACATCCAGGTGAAGGATTTTTGACCCGGCAGATTCAACTGCGCGAATCTCGTCGGCCAATCGACTGAAATCAGCGGAAAGCACGGACGGGCAAATTTGTTTTTCTATCTTCATCAAGAATCCACCGATACGATTAAATCTACCTGAATTTTTCGCTCCACCGGGAATCGAGTCCCCGGATTCCATGATTGGGAAATGACCGTGCGTGGTAGCAGCGTGGTATCCCGCATTGTCGTTACCATCCCAACGGTAAATCCGGCTTTTTCAAGAATTTTCTGCGCTTCCGACTCGCCCAGATTCACCACATCGGGAACGGACTTTTGGGCATTGCGCTTACCCTTACTCACCGTAAGAACAACGGATGTACTGTAATCAATACTGTCTGCAGCGGCGATGGACTGGGAAATGACGACTCCTTCGTGGTAAAAATCGGAAGAATCGTACTTTACACTGTCCAGAGGAATCCCGCGTTCATCCAGTAATATTTTGGCGTGGCGCAGCGTCCTTGAAATCAGGTCGGGCATTTCAAGTTTTCCCGGTGGCAGAGAAATGGTGAGCTGGATTCGGCGGTTTTCACGTACCAAATCCCCTGCATCAGGGAACTGGTCGATTATGGAAAGGCGTGGTGTTTCCAGTCGAAAAATGGTGTCCTTAATGGTATACCGTAATCCGCGCTCACTTAGCATTTTTTCGGCCACCGGTAATGTGGTGTAGGTAAGGCTGGGAACCCGCACTTCGCTGTTCCAGCGAACATACAGTGGCATAATGACATAATTCACCAGCACGAAGGCACTGATTCCCAGAATCAAAAAAGCGATTATATAATCCCTAAATACCCGCATTAAATCTGCTTCCTTAAGCGTACCACATACATTCCATCCATTCTGTCCCGCTCCGGTAAGGTCACAATCGCCCCATTTTTGTCTATAAACGGTTGTAATTGTTCATCATTCGATGGCTCAATATCTGCTGACGGTTCTCTCTCTAAAAAAGAGCGAATTTGCTCCCAGTTCTCCTCCGGTTCCAGTGTGCAGGTGCTGTAGACCAGCGTTCCGCCCGGTTTCAATGACCGCCAGGCATTTTCTAACATCTGGCGCTGAATGTCAACCAAATCCTGAATGTCTTCCGGTCGTCTGTGCCACCGCAAATCGGCGCGCCGATTCAGCACTCCGGTGCCGGAACAAGGCACATCCAGCAGGATTTTATCAGCCTTTGGTAATGGTATTTTCGTCACATCTCCGGCAACGGCTTCCAGCCCGGGATGACCAAGTCGTTTAAAATTTAGCTCCATCTGCTCCAGGCGCACCTGGGCAGTGTCATAGGCGATCACCTGCGCTTCTCCCCCCGCCAATTCCACCAGATAGGTTGATTTTCCGCCGGGTGCAGCACATAAATCCAAAACTGTGTCGTTCGATTGCGGTGCCAGAACACGCGGCGCCAGCCCCGCAGCTACATCCTGCACCGTAAACCAACCGTCATGATTAGCTTTGGATTGGAATAAAGCGCCGGCATGGGCTACTTCATAAAAATCCGGGAATTGCTGGTGACGCTGCCACGCCATTCCCAGATCAGACAAGAAAGACTCCCAGGTTTCCCGATCAACTTTCAGTGCGTTGTAGCGAATCCAGCTTTTAGGCGCGGTGTTGTTGTAGTCACATCGAGCCCGGACAGCCGCTTCATCCAGACGCTGTATCCAACGGTCCAGAAGCCATTCCGGATGAGACATTTCTATCGACAGTCGCCGGGTACCCTGGACACCGGCATCATCCAAAGCCTGTCCCAAATCCAGCGCTGCAACCTTACGCAGGACGGCATTCACCAAACCACTGGCCTTGGTAAGCTTCACAACCTTTGTGAGTGCTACCATTTCGTTCACTGCGGCATAGGTTGGGGTTTCCATAAATCGAAGTTGATAACATCCCATTCTTAACAGCGATTTTATTTCCATCTGGGCTTTTTTGTAGTTGCCCTTAAATACGCGTTGGATGAGAAAATCCAGGTGTAATTGATGGCGTGTTGTTCCCAGCACCACCTCCGTTACCCAGTTCCGCCCCTGTGATTCCAGCGAAGAACGGTTTAATTCATACTGGAGAATGCGGTCAATATAACGATCGGATCGTTGCCACTTGGTGAGAATGCGGAAGGTGAGGAGCCGGGCAGGATCAGCCAAAAACTGCTCCTGTCTGCAATGGATTCCCGCTCATGAACGCGCGGCTGGACATGGCTCGCTTGCCCTCTGGCTGAACTTCCGTGATGTAAACTGCATCCTCCTCACACGCTGCAGTGAAACCATCTCCGTCCACGGCAATGATTTCTCCCGGCGGTCCCTGTTCCTGAACCAGATGGGAGTGTAGTAATTTTATCCGCTGCCCGGCCAGCACCGTGTAGGCACCGGGTTTTGGAGAAAATGCCCGAATTTGATTATGGACCATCCGAGCGGGATTTTTGAAATCAATGGGCAGCAAGTCTGGTGTGATTTTCGGTGCACGGGTGGCCATTGCGTGGTCCTGGGGAGTTGGGTGGAGAGTCCCGGCAGCAATACCATCAAGCGTATCCAGCAGCGTTTTTGCCCCCAAATGCGCCATTCGATCATGCAATTCGCCAAATGTTTCGTCAGGTTCAATGGCAAGTTTACACTGCAGTAGCATATTTCCCGTATCCACCGATTTCTGGATGAAGAAGGTGGTGACTCCGGTTTCTGAATCTCCGTTCAACAAAGCCCATTGGATGGGTGCAGCACCGCGATACTTTGGCAGCAATGATCCATGGAGATTGATTGTCCCGGATTTGGGAAGGGTAAACAACGCTTCCGGTAAAATTCGGAATGCTACTACCGCAAATGCATCCGGGCTGAGGCGGGACATTTCTGCGAGGAAAGCCGGATCTTTCAATGAAATCGGTTGATAGATTGGCAAGCCATGCGATTGGGCAAATGTTTTAACAGGCGAAGATTGTAGTTTTCGTCCCCGTCCCTGGGGCTTATCCGGTACGGTTACGACTCCCAATATTTCATGCTTCCCGCCCAGCAGTTCCTGCAGAGACGTGACTGCAAACGCAGGCGTTCCCATGAATATCAAACGCATACCTGATTCACTCTTCCAGGTTTAGAATGGTAGGGGTGTGGTCTTTAGAGCTGATAATTTTCCGACAGCTCCACCTCAATCTCTCCGTTGGCAATCTTTTTCAGCGTATTTTTTAGCAACGAGCGTTTCAGGGCGGAGAGCCGGTCGGTGAAAAGCACACCTTCCAGGTGGTCGAATTCATGTTGGATGACCCGTGCCAAAAAAGTGTCAATCCATTCATCATGCTCTTCACCATCCAACGATTGGTATTTGATTCGAATTCCTGTGGGGCGTAACACATCTTCATGTACAGTGGGAATACTCAGGCACCCCTCTTCGTAAACATCTTTCTCATCACCGAATTCCAAAATCTCAGGATTGATAAAGACCCGTTTGCCTTCATTGGAATCCATGGGATTGATGTCGATGATAAACAGACGAATGGATTCCCCCACCTGAGGTGCTGCCAGACCAATTCCCTCTGCAGCGTACATGGTTTCGAACATGTCATTCACCAGTGTGTTTATTTGCTGGTCAATGACTTCAATTCGACGTGCCTTTTTCCGGAGGATCGGATCGCCGAAAGTATGTATGGTCTTTAGCATTGGTCTAATAAATTCCCCTGGTATCGATCGCTATTCTTTTTTCACGGATACCGCCGTACGACTCACATGCAGCTTTGTTTCGCCAGCGGTTTTAATCAGAAGGACATCTTTATCCTTCTCTCCTTCAATGACGCCGTGAACGCCACCGGATGTGACGACGCGGTCACCCTTTTTCAGATTGGATTGCATGGTCGCAATGTCTTTCTGACGCTTGGATTGGGGTCTGATAATGAGAAAATACATGATTAGCAGCAGAATGATAAATGGCAAAAATGCGAAAAGTGGATTTCCGGATTCACCCCCCTGAGGTGCGGCCATGAGTAAATAAGCAATTGTGTTCATTGGGTTGATTTAACTCCTTTCATACCTTGCTAAAATAATCGTAGGGGTAGGCATTCAAAACAGTTTACGCCCACATTCATATGGTCCAATTGGAAATGGAATCGAATCGGCAGGTGCCGGTCTAAGACTCCTGGGAAATAAGGTCGTCCATCATCTCGAATAATTTGGCCTGATCAATGGGCTTGGAGATGTATTCATTACAGCCGCTCTCCATGGCCAATTTCTGATCAGATGGAAAAGCATGCGCTGTGACAGCAATAATGGGCACCGTCGCCCACTCCTCCGTCTGGCGGAGCCGCTCCGTTATCATCAACCCGTCTTCACTCCCCCGCAATGACACATCCATCAGGATGGCAGCGATGTCCAAATTATCCGCTAAAACCTGATCCACTTCTTCCGAAGACGCAGCAAACACAACATCATACTTATTCCGCAAGAGGAATTTCATGAATTGCTGGGTTGCAAAATCGTCTTCTACTACGAGCACCTTTGGTTTGTCCACGCTATTCTGCCTTCATTGGATTACGATTGAAATTCCCATATGCATATCCCGAATCTAAATTGCATGACATTCTAACCCAAGGGAAAAGCAGGTTTTTCAATCAGGCATTCCGGGTCTACCGTGCAACGCTGCATGCGCAGTCGGAGGTAATTTCAGGGTCATATAAATGCCATAAAGCGTGAGCAGGCTACCCAGAATAAATACCCAGGTAAGACCATATCCCTGAAACAACCAGGATAGAATTGCAGTGGTGGGTGCCTGACCAGTGATGATAATTGCCAATTGGGTCGGCTGCACCTGCTTTAAAACCGAATAGTAAATGAGATAGGACATTGCCGATGTGAACATTCCCATGTAGAACAAACCCACCCAGGCGGCCACAGGTACGGATGAAAAATCAAATTGAAAAGCAGACCAGATACCCAGGGGACTCAGGACGAGCATGCCTGTCACTGTAATGATAAATGTTGCAGTAAGAGCGTGATATTTCATTACATAAGGTTTTGAAAATACCGTGTAGGCAGACCAACATAAGACAGCCGCCAGGATCAATACGTCCCCAAACAAATAGTCCAGATTAAGGTGCAATACCGTACCGCCCATCACCACCATGACCCCCACTACAGAGACGATGACACCAATGATTTTTTGGCGGAGGATGATTTCGCGTTTGAACAAACCAGCAATAATGAGTGTCCATACCGGCGTAGTCGCATACAAAAGTCCCGGATGAGCCGGGATGGTGTACTTGAGTCCCCATAAGAATAACAGGATATTTCCAACCACACCCAACAGACTTAGCCGCACGAATGCAAATAAGTCACCCGATGCGACCCTGAACGGTTTTTTCCGTATACTGAGGATGATGATCAGTGATACAGAAGCAATTGTCAGACGCAGAAATGTGAGGAGAATTGTTGGGAAATAAACAGCAGCCGGTTTTCCCAGAATATGCGTAAAACTGGCGAGCAGTGTAAAGCTGAGCATGAGCAGATAGATATTTTTCCGGGCGGGCATAGCGGCATAATAAAGGCGAAACAGAAGAATTTCCCAGCCATTTTGTTTGGTGAAAGCAGAATGAACTGGCTTGAACTATCCAGGAATTATTCCTGTTTACTATTGCTTGACCTTTAATTTGGTGTATATTATCTAAGAATGATTACTGTTAATAGCAACTCGATTAAACGCTATAGCTGGCAACGGGAAGCCATCCTGGGTGTATTACGAAGCACCGGAGAACATCCTACAGCCGAGTGGGTTCACCAACAAATTCAAGCAGTAATACCCAATATCAGCTTGGGTACTGTCTACCGGAATTTACAGCAACTGGTGGATGCCGGCCTGATCCAAGCCTATCAATTTGGCACAGGCAAAATGCGATATGACGCCAACCAGAGTCATCACGCACACTTTATTTGTGAGCAATGTGGTCGGGTAGAGGATTATGCTCCTGAGAGCATGTCAGAACATGTGGCTGCCCTGATGGAATCGGTTCCCCGTCAGATTAATCATGCTGAAATATACCTCTATGGGGTATGCGAACGATGTAAAAAAACAAGGAGTTAGAATGAGTGTAAAAGTTGGCCGGAAGGTTGATAATTTTAAAACAACCGCCGTTATCGGCCAGGAATTTAAAGAAATCTCGCTGGATGATTATAAAGGTAAATACGTAGTGCTGTTTTTCTATCCAATGGACTTCACTTTTGTGTGTCCTACGGAGATTCTGAAATTCAACGAGCTGTATCCTGAGTTTCAAAAACGCAATGTGGAAGTTATCGCGGTTTCTACCGATAGTAAATTCTCCCACCTTGCCTGGAAAAATACACCTGTTGTCGAAGGTGGCATCGGTGATATCAAGTATCCCATGATCGCTGATTTCACCAAGGATATCGGGCGCCAGTTTGATGTACTGGTGGAAGACTCTGGTGTGGCATTGCGAGGAACATTCCTCATTGATAAGGAGCAGGTGTTGCAGCACGCGACCATTAACAATCTGGACCTGGGTCGGAATATTCATGAGACCCTGCGCATGGTTGATGCTCTCCAGTACACAGAAGAGCATGGCGAAGTCTGTCCTGCTGAATGGGAATCTGGTCAGAAGGCATTAGACCCCAGCAAGGATGGTTTGAAGGTGTATTTTACCTCCCTCGTGAATTAGGAAAAACCTGCTACTCTGAATAAATCACCATCAAGTAAAAAAAGAGCCCGTCTAATTTACGGGCTCTTTTAATTTCCAAGTAATTCTCTGAGGAATTACACTTCCATGATGTCCACTTCTTTTTTCTTCACCAACTCATCAATCTCACCAATGTATTTATCGGTGATCTCCTGGATATTCTCCAAACCACGTTTAGCGTTATCTTCAGAAAGATCGGAGGCGGCCTCACTTTTCTTGATCTGATCATTCACATCCCGCCGCACATTACGAACCGCCACACGTCCCTCTTCAGCCAGTTTATGCATGAATCGAATCAATTCATTGCGGCGTTCATCCGTCAGAGCCGGAATCGGGATACGAATGATCTGACCGTCATTTCCGGGATTCAATCCCAGGTCAGCAACGAGGATCGCTTTCTCGATGGCACCAACCATGGATTTATCCCAGGGTTGAATGGTAATCAGTCGCGGTTCCGGAATGGAAATACTGGCCATCTGATTCAGTGGTGTCATGGTTCCGTAATAATCCACTTTAATCCCATCCAGTAATGCCGCAGATGCGCGACCCGTGCGGATTCCCGCAAATTCATGGTGAATGTGTTCCACTGCTTTTTCCATGCGTGCAGCAGCATCCTGAGTAAATTCTTTAAGCATTCTCCCCTCCTGAAACCAACGAACCGATTTTCTCCCCACGGACCACCCGACGAAGATTCCCCGGGATATCCATATTGAACACCAAAATCGGTAAATTATTTTCTTTGCATAGTGTAATTGCCGTTTGGTCCATCACGCGCAAATTTTGCTGTATTACATCCATGTAATCAAGCGTTTTTAAAATTTTGGCATCCGGTGTTTGTTCAGGGTCTGCAGAATAAATGCCGTCCACGCGGGTGCCTTTGATAACCACATCCGCATTGATTTCGATCGCCCGCAAAGCCGCGGCAGTGTCTGTGGTGAAATATGGATTTCCCGTGCCGGCAGCGAAAATTACAACTCTACCCTTCTCCAGGTGCCTTAAAGCTCTGCGACGGATAAAGGGTTCGGCAATTTCATTCATTTCAATTGCCGTAAGAATCCGGGTTGGGATGCCAGCTTGTTCGATAGCATTCTGAAGGGAGATCGCATTAATAACCGTAGCCAGCATACCCATATGGTCAGCGGCGACTCGCTCAATTCCGGCTGCTTTTGCACTTAATCCACGGAAAATATTCCCACCACCGATGACGACACCAATTTGTACACTCTCATCGAATGCAGCTTTAATTTCCTGGGAGAATTTTCGAGTTATCTCGGGGTTAATACCCGTTTTGACAGGACCAGCAAGCGACTCTCCGCTGAGTTTTAACAGGATTCGCTTATAGACTGGCTGCTGCATGCAGGATTTTCAGGAACGGGAAGTAATTATTCCTGTGAGTCAGAAGCATCGTTGGTTGTTTCACCTAATGCAAACCGGGCGAAACGAGCCACTGAGATATTCTCACCTAATTTTGCGATTGCTGCCGTAATGAGTTCACCAACTGTCTGTTTATCATCTTTGATAAACGGTTGGTGCAACAGGACAGCCTCTTTGTAAAACTTTTCAACCCGGCCATCCACAATCCGCTCAACTACCTGAGCGGGTTTGCCTTCGTTTTCAGCCTGAGTTTTGTAAATCTCTTTTTCTTTTTCCAGCAGATCAGCAGAGACATCTTCCTTATTCACTACCAAGGGTGCGGCGGCTGCAATATGCATAGCCAAATCGTGCCCCAAAGTCTGGAAATCATCGGTATTCGCCACAAAATCAGTCTCACAATTCACCTCAACCATGGCTGCCAGTTGATTCCCGGCATGCGAATAGGTAAAGATGGAACCCTCATTTGTTGAACGACCACTTTTTTTAGCAGCTTTGGCGATACCCTTTTTCCGTAAAAATTCAATCGCTTTTTCAACACTTCCATCGGCTTCACTCAAAGCAGACTTACAGTCCATCATACCTGCGCCGGTTTTATCTCGTAATTCCTTAACTGCTGCTGCCGTAATGGCCATGTACTACTCTCCGAACCTGATTTATTTAATGAGTTGCTGCTTCCGCACTTGCGTTTTCTTCCGCTTCTTCAGCCTTAGCCGTGGCTGTACCTTTGGCTTCCATAACCGCTTCAGCCATGGCTGAAATGATGAGCCGCACAGTCTGGATGGAATCATCATTTGCCGGAATGGGAAAATCGATATCCGTGGGATCTGTGTTGGTATCCACGATTGCCACGACGGGAATTTCAAGCCTGCGAGCTTCCTGAACAGCGATCGCTTCCTTACGCGCATCGACAACCACCACCACATCCGGTAAGCGACGCATCTCTTTGATTCCACTATGCTGAGTCTCCAACCGTTGGCGCTCGCGATCACGCATCAACATTTCCTTTTTGGTCAATGTCTCAGCAAGTTCCGCCTGGTTTTCCTTTTCCAACGCGTGGAGTCGTTTGATGGATTTCTTTATGGTTACGAAATTGGTCAGCGTGCCACCCAGCCACCGCTCAGTGACGTAAAACATCCCGCAACGGTCAGCCTCTTCCTGAATCACCTGCCGGGCGGTTTTCTTGGTCCCGACAAATAGGACAGAACCATTATCGCGTACACGCTGGCCGATAAAATCGATTGCTTTGGTTAGCTGTTCCAGTGTCTGGTACAAGTCAATGATGTAGACACCGTTTTTCTGCGTGAAGATAAACCTCCGCATGTTGGGATCCCAATTACTGGTGACATGACCAAAATGGGCTCCGGCAGCCAGTAAATTTTCTAAAGTGACTTTCGCCATCTGTACTCCTCGACCAGATTAACGTTTGGAGAACTGGAATGCCCGACGGGCGCCAGCCAAACCGTATTTTTTACGCTCTTTTTTACGAGCATCTCGTGTCAGCAGACCAGCTTTTTTCAGCGGTCCGCGAAAATCAGTATTGAATGTTTGCAGAGCACGGGATATGCCCAGACGAATAGCACCCGCCTGACCGGCAAGCCCACCACCACTAACATTCACATAGATATTGTACTCGCCATCGCCTTCAACAACACCGAGAGGTTGTTTTGCCACCATCCGCAAGGTCTTCCGACCGAAGTAGTCATCCATTTCGCGGTGGTTAATTTTGATCTCACCTTTACCCGGTTTTACCCAGACACGAGCGATCGCGGTTTTGCGTCGTCCGGTTGCATAATACATGGTGCTTGTACTCATTTAACTCAACCTAATTTTAATTCTTTGGGTTGTTGTGCTTCGTGGGGATGATTTGAGCTGGCGTATATTTTCAGCTTTTTCATCTGTGCCCGCCCCAGGCTCGTATGTGGGATCATCCCTTTCACGGCATTAAGGATAATCCGGTCCGGATGTTTTTCCCGCACTTCAGCTAACTTGGATTCTTTCATGCCCCCCGGATACCCGGAATGTCGCCGATAAATCTTTTGGGTTTCTTTGTTCCCGGTAACCGCGATTTTGTCAGCATTAATGACAACCACAAAATCACCGGTATCCAGGTGCGGTGTAAAAGTAGGTTTATGTTTTCCGCGCAAAATCCGCGCGATCTCCGTGGCAAGCCGTCCCAGGGTCTGGTCAGCAGCGTCCACTACCCACCATTCCTTTTGAATCTCGCTCGCTCGCATATTATATGTCTTCAAAGACAGCTCCCTTTCAGTCTCTATCAAAGGTTTCGAGCTATGGTTAGAAAAAAGCGGCGTAAAGTAACCGACGAGCTATAGCTTGTCAAACA
Source organism: Fidelibacterota bacterium (assembly GCA_021734065.1). Lineage (GTDB taxonomy): Bacteria > Fidelibacterota > UBA8477 > UBA8477 > UBA8477 > UBA8477. The sequence continues at coordinate 14,210 of JAIPJQ010000032.1, forward strand.
TAATTTTATTGACATAAGATTGGAAAAAATAATAGCTTCCATACAATTGGGAAGCCATTCAAAACCGGAGATATATGCTGTTTTTATTGAAAATTACAGCGGCTTGATGCACCAGCGGGAAACGGTTCGACCTGTAAGACTATTTTTCCTGCCAGTGTAGCACCAGTTTGAAGGTCGTGCCCTTCCCCTGGGAGGACTGGACAGAGATCCGACCGTGATGATACTCTTCAATTATCCTTTTCGTTAAACTCAAACCCAAACCCCAACCTCGTTTTTTTGATGACCAGCCCGGCCGAAAGACATTTTTTCGATCTCTGGAGGCAATACCACGGCCATTATCCCGAACTTCAATTACGACCATGGGTGATTTCTCCTCCACGGCGATGACGATTGTTCCCTGCTCTTTATCATTGGCATCAATGGCATTCTTCAGCAAGTTCTCCAGTGCCCACGCAAAGAGTTCCATATTTGCCATAATGATGGGATTTTCGGGATTCTCAACCGTAATGCTGATCCGTTTGTCCCAATGGGGAATTCGCCGCCGGATGTATTGCACTACCGGTTGTATGAGCTCCCGGCTCTCCAGCGGGATTAATGTCACACCGGATCCGATTTTTGAGAATCGTTGTGCAACTTGATTCAGTCGCTGCACATCATTCTCCATGTCAGCCAGTACTTCCTGCTCTTCCCGCTGTGAAAATCGCTCTTTTAGTAATTCCAGCCATCCCATGAGCGAGCTTAATGGCGTACCCAATTGATGCGCGGTTTCCTTGGCCATCCCTACCCAAATTCCCCGGCGCTCCGCACTGCGAATAAATTGAAATCCAACAAATCCCAGCAGAATAAACAGGGTGACGATAGTGATTTCAATATAGGGCAACCAGCGTAATTGGCGGATGAGTTCAGAATCACCATAATGAATGAACATAACCGGAGTATCCATATACTCAATGGGTACCGCTGCGTTCTCAGAGTCCATGGAAACAATTAACCCCGTTAAGATGCGCTCCTGCTCTTCCTCTGTCACATCCGCCGGCAAATCCACATTTTTATAAGCATATATCCCACTTTGAGGCTCTACTGAGATGATGACCGGGAAAGAGATGTGATTGATGATCTCGTTAAAAACGAAGTCCAGATTCTGATCGTCCGATGAAAGGGCGTTTGCTACCAACTGGGCGTTGTAGCTTAGAAATCCACGGCTGTCATCGCGCAATTTTTCTACAATCCGATTGGTGTACAAGAGCACAGCGCCTACAATGAGGATCGCTGCGAGGAACAGCAGTACTTTTATGTTAAATGAAGATCGCATGATTTTCAACTGCACGAAGAGACTTTCCCTAAATGTTGGGCTTCGTCAGCCCAGATGAGTGTAAATTTAACACTGGTTCAGGGTTTTTCATGACAATTCCCTGCCCTAAAAATAGCCCAATTTCCACATAAGCTCATCAACATGGGTGCGATTGTTCCGACCCAACTCATAGACCTTTTGACAGGCATCCAATTTGTTCTGAAAAACTCCGGTTCTTTCTGGAAACAGATTATAAAGTTCACGAATATCTGTACTCGTATCAAAGCATTCGTGAATGCCGTTGGAATGCCAGATTACCTTCTCGGCCTTATCCTGAAGAGCGATCTGATGGTGTCGGAAGACGTCTCCGGTATGCGGATTCACCTGATCCAGACCCTGTAAAATCTCTACCGGTTCCTGTAGTTGTGCCATAATTTGCCCGGGCGCTGTGGAATGCCATTTATCCAGGACATCTTGCTCTCCAGTCAGCAATTGCCGCAGAAGCGGGAAAATATGCTGGTGCTGGATAAATTCGTTATGTGTAACCATTTTTCCCTGATGAGGCATTCGCCATAAAAGCGGTATATGAATTAGCGGTTCATAGAGATTAAACAGATGGTGAATGTGATTGTGTTCGCCCAGCATCTCACCATGATCGGCTGTAATGATAACATGACCAACTTCCATAACATGCTGGAACCAAGGTAAGGTGAATAAGGTCTCCAGCGTGGAATTTAAATCATCCAGCTCCGCTCGATAAAGCGCCTGCAGCAGGCTTTGCTCCTGGGTTGTCATATTCCGACCCTCAGCGTAGTAAAATCGCCAGTCTTGATTATAGCGTATTACCTGCTCCCATACGGTATCCGGATAGAGTCCTACAAATTTTTCCAGGGCTTCCTGAGAGGGCTGGTAGGGATTGTGTGGACCGATGAGCTGCAGAAAAAGGAAAGTAGGTTTCTCCAAAAAATCATCTATTTCGGTGGCCAGAATTTCCAACACCTTCGCCTGTACCTCCGAGGAGTTCAGAATGATATCATCGAATCGTAAAAACTGTGCTTCCTGCTGCAGCCTTTCCGGATTTTTCCAAACTTCATAAAATGATTGAAAATCCTTATTCAAATTCGTCACCGGCCCCAGCAGCGGGTTGGATGAAATTCCGATTGTCCGATAGTCCCTTTCTCCCAGATATCCAGCGAGTGTTAAATGTTGATTCTCCAACCAGAGTTGTCCTTCCACCACACGATGCTCCCCGGGTGTCAGACCGGTAAACAAGGATGCATGAGCGGGTGGTGTCCAGGGCGATGGTGTATAGGCATGGGTAAAGTGATGCGCCTGCGCAACAAATTGCCTGAAGAATGGCCATCGAAAGTTCCGGTCAGAATCAATCAGGTAATCATAACGTGTGGCATCAAGAGAGATAAGGAGGATGGGGGGACTCGGTGACATGGCATTCATCGAAATTCTTTCAATAAACGCACCAGTCGTCTCCAATCACCACGTCCAAATACGCTTAGCGCTAAAACACCTGATTTACTGAAGCGCTTGTAAATGAATAGTTTAATATGCGCATTCATACAATAAGAATTACTTGTGGGCGTGGCTACGGCCTTGTGAATTTCGTCTGAGATGAGCTACACCTCACCCGAAATTTCCTCATACCAGAGATATGTATTCTGCACCATAGAGTCTAATGTGTATTCCTCTATGGTCTTTTGCCCCATCGTCCTGAGGTTCGCTCGGAATTCAGAATCAGTTAATAATTCCTGGATACCTGAAGCCAGCTTCCCAGGTGAATTGGGTGAGACCAGCACCCCATTCATCCCATCCTGAATCAATTCCCGCGTTCCGCCCACATTCCCACCTATCACCGGAACACCAGCCGCCATGGCCTCCAGAAACACCAAGCCGAATCCTTCCATCAGGGATGGCATGACAAAAATAGCTGCATTCCGAAAGTAATACCCCACTTTTTCCGGGGAAACCCAGCCCAGAAAATCCACATGCTCTGCAACACCCAACTTAGCTGCTAATTTTTGCATTTTCTCCAGATTTTGATTTTTTCCCAGTACCTGCAGTCGCAGTTTGGGGTATAATGGAATCAGATTCTGCATTGCCCGTAAAACGCTCGGCAGCCCCTTCCGCTGCATATTACCGCCCACAAAAATGATTTTAGGATTTGCAAGACGCTCTGCTTCTAATGCATCATTAACGGGCTGCATTTTCAAGTCTAAACCCAAATAAATCGTGGTGATCCGTTCCTGGGGAATGCCATAACGAGCACTGATGGTCTCCGCCGTAGCAATACTGTTCGCCGTGAGCGCTTTTAAGCCACGCAGTGCCCTGCGTTCCAATAATGTAACAAAAGAATAATACGCCCAGCGCTGCAGCCAATCCACATAGTCCCGGCGATAATACCACGGCCACCACCGGTGACGAGCAAAATAGTCATCATGTAGTGTACCAACCGCAGTCATTTCCCCGTGGTATGCATAACTCTCCCGCGCATCGGTAAAATGAACCAAATCAGCGTCCAGTGACCTGAGCGCCTTTGCATAGGCATAACTCAAGGACAACCACTTGCCATGTGTGAAATCCCATTTGGCCGGTACTACCTCTATCCAACCAATCCCCTCAATCGGTTCAGCTCCCATCGGGGCAATAACCACAACCTCAATCCCCCGCTCCAACAACCCTTTAGCCAGGCTTGTGGAATACGCCCCCAGACCTGACCAGTAATTACCGAATTGTTGTGTGCAGAGAATGACGCGTTGGATGGGCATTTCAGACAGACTTTATAAATGGTTGGCAAATTTCGCCTGATATACATTCCAGCCCGCATATCCTATCAGCGTCACGGTAACACCGTAGAAGAGTATTCTGGAGAGCCATAGCGCCAATCTGAAAGTTTTCGAGCGGTACTGAAAGGTGATGGTATGATCTCCTGGTGGTACTGCAATCGCTTGCAAAATATGATTGGCTTGATAGACCTTCACATCCTTGCCATCAATTTGGGCGTGCCAACCCGGTGGATAACCGGTTTCGCTCAGAACAAAGACGCCCTGTCCCTCATTGGAGGTCTGGAATTCATAGTACTGAGGCTCGTGGCTGATGGTTTTCACTACACCAAGCCTGGCATTTTGCACTGGACTCAGATCTGGCGTTTCAGTAAGGATTACCTCCTCCGCTGGCGAAAAGTCCTGTCCCTGCAAAATTGATAAAACCTGCTTCTCATCCGACGCCACAACCACTGAATCAACGAACCAGGCTCGCGGGAGAGCGCCGGCCAGTTCATAAATATTTTCCTGTCCAGCTTTGTGAACAAGCTGGAGAATGGGTAATTGCAATTGCTGCTTTGATATGAGAAATCGTGTATTGGTCATGCGCAAGAAATTGAAATTATTGAGAAAATTTCCATCCAGCATATCCTGGTAATTGGCCATCTTGGCAGCATGATATCCACCGATAGAAGCAATTTCAAAATAGCCGTACTTATTCGTGGTCAATTCATCCAGTGGAAATACTCTGAAGTCCCCCGGTTGAGTCTGGAGAAAATCAATCGCTGCTGTTTTTTGGGGTAACATGCTTTCGTGTGTGATGGGTGAGAACATCTCAGTGATGACTTTACGTCCGGGGATTGCCAGATCAATTACCAGTAACCCCACCAGGAGATATCCTGCTCCCTTCGCACTTAATGACTGCTTCAAACCAGTCCAAATTACGCCCATCACACCAGCCGCAAAGACCAGCATAATCCAAAAATCTCGATAGAACGCCTCAAATCGTAATTCGTATAGGTAAGCAATCTGCCGCTGATCCGGAAAGCGCGCCAGTCGGCCGGAAGCTTCATCCGCCGATAGATAAAAGCCCGTCATCATGGATTGTAGTACACTTTTAAACAAAACACCGATCAATGCAAGCACACCTACAGCAATCAGACCCCGTACCATCATTTTTATCCATTTTGGATTGGCGTCAGTCTCCCGAATCTTATTTATAACGGACTGTAATCCAAATCCGGCCAGGATTGCCGTACCGAATATGAACAAAATGAGAATCATGGAGGGTTCGCGGAACTTGTTGAAATAGGGCAAATAATTCAGCAGCAAATTGGACAGAACCGCGAAATTTTTACCCAGTGCAATGAGCAGTGATAGAACCAGCAGGATTCCCCAAAACCAAAAATCTTTGTGTTTTCGATTTTTCCAGAAACCAATTACCGCTAGTACCACCACTGAGATTCCCAGGTAATGTGGATATGAGGTAAAAGGTGCATCACCCCAATAGGTCGCTCCACCAAATCCGCTGAAGGATGGTAGAAAAAATTGAAAGATTTCCAACCAACCAAATGACCAGGCCGTGGCGTAATCTGTGGCTAAGCCACCTCCGGCACCCCCGCCACCGCCGGCACCACGGATAGAGAACGGCAAATATTCCCGCATTGGCATGAGTACAATGGATGCCATGAAATAAGCAATGCCCATACTGACGGCCACCATCAGAACCCATGAACCCATTGATTGCCAGCTCTCTTTTACCTGAATCGCTTGCACAATTCGATACAGACTATAGAGTCCAATCAACAACAGTGTATAATAGGCAATCTGCGGGTGGTAGGAGCCGATCTGTGATCCCAGAGCACCTCCCAGAAGTATGATAAATATCCATTTTCGGGTCTCGATTAATTGGCGAAGGGCATAGAAAATCAGTGGAATGTGAATGAAGGTGACAATTCGATTCGTATGAGGTGTGCCCATTAGTTTGGTGGTGAGGATGAACGCCAAGGCACCCCCCAAACTGGCCACATATCCCAAGCCATAACTCCTGAGTAGCAGGAGCATAAATAAGCCGCCTAAAAATATGTTCAGTGTAAATGATGCATTCAGAGGGCTCCTGATAAAAGATGGCACAATTTTGTAGAGTGTTTCCAACGTGTATCGAATTCGGTAAGTACCGCTGGCATGAAACGGCATACCGCAAAAAATGTAGGGATACCATTGGGGATAGTCGTCGTATGTTTTTTCAAAATTAGTACGATAACTGTCGAAGATGACACCTTGCGAACTCACATCTGCAATATTGAGTTTGTGGCCTTTAAATACGGCATCCTGATACATGAACAG
>JAIPJQ010000033.1 GCA_021734065.1 Fidelibacterota bacterium
CATCTTTGGCAGTGTAACTTCGGGTTGCTGGGTCATGGTCGTCTTCCTTTCTTGTTGGTTTGTTTTTTTGTCATCAACAAGATGACGAACCATGACCCTGCTTGCTAACTCCTTTTTACAGAAAGAATGTTACGCCACCTCATAAATAGTAAACTAAGTTTTATCGCTACAACTATTTCGCCTAACTGTTTGCCTTCCTGAGTTATTCCTTTAAGTTGTTTACCTATGATTACAGCTGAGGAGAAATAAACTTTTATTGATTAATAGTATGTTAATTAAACAAAAAGAAGGGATCTGTCTGTTTTGAGTTATTTGAGCATGCGTCACAGGGTTTGGTCGTTTATTACCGTATTAACTGTCGGCTTAGTCCTGATGGTTCCGGCAAATCTTTTTGCTGGTGATAGTGGGAACAGTCTGAAAGTTGGTGGCGCCATCCGTTATAACATTATTCACACTAATTATGAAAGCGATCCAACACCGTTAAGTACCGCATTCACCTGGGACACCTGGCGCCTGAATGTTGATGGCTCTGCTGCCGGCATCGATCTAAGCTTCGAGTATCGTTTTTATCCAACCTTTGGAACGCATTTCATCCAGCATGGCTATTTGGGATATGCGTTCTCTGATAAGCTGTATGGGAAATTGGGCGTATTCCAGAAACCCTTCGGTATCACCAAGTATGCCTCCCATTCCTGGTGGTTCCAGGGTGGTTATTACGTCGGTTTGGAAGATGACTATGACATGGGTATTGGTTTCTTCTATGAAGCGACACCATCGATGCACATCAATCTGGCGTACTATCGGCAGGCTGAACCGGAAGGTCCGTCCTATAATGGTGTGGTCACATTTGGTAATGCCGGTCCGGGACGCTATTCCTATGATGTGGTACCTTCACCCGGCAACAACGCCAGTTTGCGTGAAATGAACACGGTCAATGCCCAGGTAACTTATGATTTGAGTAAGGCTCTGCAGGTCGGTATCTCGGGCCAGTTTGGCCAACTATATAATTCCGTCCTGGATGATGCATCAATGGCCAGCGCTTACGCTGCTCATCTGGTTGCCAATTTTGGTCCGCTGAACCTGAAAACCGAATTCATCAACTATGATTACACCGCTCAGGGTGATGACGGCACTGACCTGGATATTGTTTACATGGGCGCTTACGGCTTTCCATACCCGGTTGCTGCCCGTGCAAACCTGTATGTTGCAGGTCTTGCCTACAGCATTCCGGTTAAAATGGGACCGATTTCCAATATCCAGGCCTATGTTGACTACACACTAACCGACAAGGCCAATAGTAATTATGAAGATACCGCCCTGCTGATTCCCGGCTTCCTGGTCTCGGCAGGCAAGGTTTACACCTATGTGGATTATGCCATGGGCGTTAATCAACCCTGGCTGACTGACACATTTGGTATTGGTTTGGGACAGGGCGTTGCCAATGCCAAATGGAACAAGCGTTTCAATGTCAATATTGGATACTACTTCTAAACCGAGTGTATCTGAGTAACAATCATCGATGGTGGACCTGAAATGAATGTCATTGAAGTAAAAAATCTCTTCAAGATTTTCGGCGAGCATCCCAACCGGGCGTTTCCGCTGCTGGAGCAGGGGAAATCGAAAGCCGAAATCCTTGAAAAAACAGGCAATACCGTGGCCATAAATAACGCCAACTTCTTTGTGAAGAAGCAGGAGGTGTTTGTCATCATGGGCTTGTCGGGCAGCGGCAAATCGACCGTGATCCGCTGCTTGAATCGTCTAATCGAACCGACGCGGGGCGAAGTGTTGATCGATGAGTTTGATATTGTAAAAATGTCCCGGGAAGACATCCTGCAAACCCGTCGGAAGAAAATGTCCATGGTGTTCCAGCACTTTGCGCTGTTGCCACAACGGACAATTCTCGGAAACGCTGAATACGGGCTGGAGATTTCCGGTGTGGAGGAAGAAGAGCGTCGCCAGAAAGCCATGGAAGCACTGGATCAGGTGGGTTTGCAAGGTTACGAGCATCAATTCCCCAGCGAACTCAGCGGCGGAATGCAACAACGCGTCGGCTTGGCGCGTGCGCTGGCGAATGATCCCGAAGTACTACTCATGGACGAGGCTTTCAGCGCCTTGGATCCGTTAATTCGGAATCAGATGCAGGATGAATTATTGGAACTTCAGGCGCGGATGAATAAGACGATTGTGTTTATCACACACGATCTGGATGAAGCGCTGAAATTGGGTGACCGCATTTGCATCATGAAAGATGGTGCGGTTGTACAGACCGGCACCCCGGAAGAAATCCTGACCGAGCCGGCCGATGACTACGTGAAAGCCTTCGTCCAGAATGTGGATCGTACCAAGGTCATCACCGCCTCATCAATCATGCGCAAAGCAACGATGGTGACATTGCCCAAGGACGGACCGAATGTGGCGATACGCCGCATGGAGCAGGCGGGCATTTCCGCGATTTATGCCATTGACAGCGAACGCTATTTCAAGGGTATTATTCGGATTGATGATGCTGTGAAATTGTCGCGCTCAAAAACCGATGATTTAAGTTCCATCACCTTCGATGGTGTTTACACAACCACACCCGATACACCGATTGGTAATCTGTTGGGTTGGGCCATTGAATCGAGCTATCCCATGGCGGTTCAGGACGAGACCGGCAAGTTGTTGGGCATTGTAGATCGTAGTGCCATTATGGCCGAAGTGAACAACAACTTCGACGAAGAGGATATGCCTGTGACCTTGAAAGAATGGGAAGCCAATGGATCTGAACTCACAGAGCAGGAGGGTTAACCCGAATGTTTGAGCAAATGCATCAAATTATCAATATCGGTGGCTGGTTTGAGACCATCATCAACTGGCTGATGGATAACCTGGGACCATTTTTTAATGCCATTCGCGAAGGCGTGAATAGTGTGCTCTCGGTGCTGAACAATATCCTGTTGTTCCCACATCCGTTGATCATGATCGCCATCTTCACGGCTTTGGCCTGGTGGCTGGCAAAACGCGGCATTGGTATTTTCACCCTGATCGGAATGCTGCTGATTTACTATATGGGATTCTGGGATGTCACAATGGATACACTGGCACTCGTGATTACTTCAGTGGTTATTGCGTTGGTCATCGGTGTACCCATTGGGATTTGGAGTTCCAAGAATGAAATGGTTGAACGCATTGTTAGACCCATTTTGGACTTCATGCAGACGTTGCCGGCTTTTGTTTATCTTATCCCGGCTGTCCTGTTTTTCCAATTGGGTGCCGTACCGGGTGTCATCGCGACACTGATATTTTCACTACCTCCTGTTGTGCGTTTAACCAATCTGGGCATTCGTCAGGTCCCAGTAGAAATCAAGGAAGCTGCGATTTCCTTTGGCTCAACGCCCTCGCAAATGCTGTTCAAAGCCGAATTGCCCGTGGCAATGCCCACAATCATGGCTGGTGTGAATCAGACGATCATGCTGGCATTATCAATGGTTGTCATTGCCGGGATGATCGGTGCCGGGGGATTGGGAAATGAGGTTCTGAAAGGCATCACTCAACTCAAAATCGGTTTAGGATTCGAAAGTGGCATCTCCATCGTCATCCTGGCCATTTTTCTGGACCGGGTCACGCAAGCATTGGCGGCCAATTCCGGTCCGGAGCGTTAGAATGCCGCTGAAAAAGTTAACATTAACAAACACGGAGTTTCTATGTTTAAGCATGTAAAAGTCAATTTACCAAGTGCACTGATGTTACTCTTGGTTGCCGTATTTGCGGTGACCCTGACATCATGCAGCTCGAAAGAGAATTCCCAAAAAACAGCTAATCTGGTGTATGTAAACTGGGCTGAAGGTGTGGCCTACACCAACCTGGCAAAGGTTATCCTGGAAGATAAGATGGACTACAAAGTCACCATCACGGCGGCGGATGTCGGTCCGGCTTATACTGCAGTGGCTCAGGGTACCAAGGACGCCTTTATGGAAACCTGGTTGCCGGTACTCCACAAAGATTATGTGGATCGGTTCAAGGATAAGATCGTCGATCTGGGACATGTTTTTGATGGTACCCAGAGTGGATTGGTTGTTCCGGATTATGTCACCATTGACCAAATCTCAGAGTTGAATGACAACAAGGACAAATTCGATGGTCAGATCGTGGGGATTGATGCCGGTGCTGGTATCATGAAAACCTCCGATAAGCTGATCGGCGAATATAGCTTGAATTACAAGCTGATCTCCTCCAGTGGTCCGGCCATGACCGCCGCATTGAAACAGGCGATTAGCAATAACAAGTGGATCGTGGTCACCGGCTGGCGTCCACATTGGATGTTTGCCCGCTGGAATCTGAAGTTCCTGAAACAGGATCCGGACAAAATGATGTGGAAGAAGGGGAGTATCCATATCATGGGTCGCAAAGATCTGGAAACAGCAAAACCGGAACTGGCCCAATTCCTCAAAAATTATCATTTCACCAATGATCAACTTGCCGACCTGATGTTGAAGGTTGAGGAATCTGACCAGGATATTGAAGTGGTAGCTCGCAAATGGATGAACGAGCATCCGAAGGATATTGACACGTGGATTCCGAAGAATTAGTCAATCCTGATTCATCCAAATTTGAAAAGAGGCTGTCCTAAAAGGGCGGCCTCTTTTGGTATAGAAAAGGTAAGAGGCATGCGCATAAATCTTACATATATAGCTGTTTATATTATATTTATACATGAATAAGGCCCTGCATCCCAAAGTCAGTTTCAAAGCCTACGAACAACACCAATCTCAACTTTTTCCCTCCAGCCTGGATGAATGGATACCGAAGAACCATTTGGTGCGTGTCATCAGTTCAGTCATCGATCAAATGGATTTGGATTCGGTGTTAAAAAGCTATCCGGGCGGGGGCGCCCCAGCTATCACCCCAAGATGATGTTAAAGGTTTTGATCTATGCCTACACCCAGAAGATCTATTCCTCGCGCCAGATCGCCAAAGCCCTGTTAGAGCAGATACCCTTCCGGGTAGAGAACCTGCCCTACGATGAGAAGACGGACAGCTATCTGTGTCCTGGAGGTCAATCTCTCACTTATCTCAAAACGGAAAAGCAGATCAGTGCGAATGGATATGTGAGTGAGCGTCGGATTTACGAGGCATCAGGGTGTCAGGGTTGTGGTTTAAAAGACCAATGCCATAAATCAAAATACAACCGGCGTATTCAGGTGGGCGTGAAGCTTCAAGCGTACCGGGAAAAGGCCAGGGAGTTGCTGCTTTCACCGGAAGGTCTGGAGCACCGATCGCGACGACCTATTGAACCTGATGCTGTGTTTGGGCAGATCAAGTGGAATCGTCAATTTAGACGCTTCCTGCTCCGTGGTCTGGACAAGGTGACAATCGAGTTCGGGTTGGTGGCTATCGCTCATAATCTTATGAAACTATGGCAAATGATTGTGACTTTATTGCGTCAAAATGAATTTATCTTAGCCCTAAGAGCAATATTGGTTGCCAGAAATTTGAATTTACGCAAACCAACTGCTTTTTTTAAATATCCGTGTCAATCTGTGTGAATCTGTGGCTAAGTAACAAAAGGAGGCGGCCTCTGGTTCTGAGACAGCCCCTGATTATTCTCCAGCACATCCAACTTATCCCGGGAAGGGGTTCAATAACGGGAAAATAATGAAGTGTGCAGGCATACTCAGGGAAACATTCGGGATTGTTGCTCCTGAACGGTTCTCATTTCAAAATAATCGACTCAATCTTCAATCGGATATATTCGTAATCACCGTCCTCAAACAACCAGACGGCCGACCCTTGCGACGGCAGATACCAGCCGCGAAAATCCGCGTACTCAGAAACCGGCGCGTACCAGTCTGCTAATTGGAATTTTCCGTCACCCATATCGGCGTAACGCCGGGCAGTGAAGGCGGTAAACCGGCCGTCCGGGTCAATATGAAAATCACCGCTCACTTCCAATCCGCCATCAGAGATTGTGGCCCTGGCCAGGGTGTCATTCACCGCTTCCCAGGTGATCTTTTCGCTGAGCATGGCAGAAGGAAACCAGATGATTTCACTCAGGAAGCGCATCAGTTCTCCTTCGGAAATTTCCGGACCTTCCGCCGTGCCCATGGGAATAAAGCCCCACAACCGGATTTTCAGGGACCCCACGCCATCATCGTAAAAATCTGTAGCCTTCACATGGAACAGCGGCGCCGCTTTCACCCAGCCCCGCCACTCAAACGCAACCTCGGGGATACCGTACCACTGTTCTGCTTTCAACGGAATCCAGTCCGCGTCTGGTTTTAATTTCATCTGACCCGATTGGGTCAATTTCACCCGCTTAACAAAGGGCTTCCCCACGGTATTGGTATAGCGTAAATAGCGCTGCACCGGGGCCGGTAAAGCTTCCAGGTGGGATTCGGTAATAACCGGTGTCTCATTTTGAGCCTGTAAACTCACTGTGAGCACCAGCAGAGTAAGGGATCGGATTATTTTTCGCATACAGTCTTTTTTCTCCATTTTTGCTGCCTTCAGCTTGGCAAGAATCGTTCCTTCCTCAAATTCCCGGACTGGCCGGGACGCGAATTGGGGTTTTGACCTGTCGTTTTCTGCAGAAAGTCTTTTCCGGCCAGGGTTGCACTTACCGTTTGAATTTACCAGGGGGAAAAAGTTGTTCTGTTATGCTGATGGCGCCGTGAATCTCTAATCCGCTTTGCGTTCACCCGTTTTCATTCTAAACTTTGGCACAGTTATACAATCGGGAAGATCAGGCTATGGCAATTCCACCTATAGTCAGAAAACCAACCAACGCCGGGGGCAGCATGGCACAGATAAAATTCAAGGTGAATGGAAAAAGGACATCGGTTCAAGTGGATCCGGACACGCCGCTGTTGTGGGTGTTACGCGACCACCTGCAACTCACCGGCACCAAATACAGTTGCGGCATGGGCCTTTGCGGATGCTGCACGGTCCACCTGGACGGGCAAGCTACCCGCTCCTGTATCACGCCCATTTCCGCAGTGTCGGGAAAAACCGTCACCACCATAGAAGGACTTGGCAAGGATGGTCTGCACCCCTTGCAGAAAGCCTGGATTGATGATGATGTGCCCCAGTGCGGTTATTGCCAGCCGGGACAGATCATGACGGCGGCGGAATTATTGGCGGAACATCCAAATCCCACCGACCCAGAGATTGATGCCGCAATGGATGGCGTGTTGTGCCGATGTGGTACCTACCAGCGAATCCGGAACGCAATCCATAAAGCAGCAAAGGAGTTATAAAATGGCCGCCTTTACCTCTGTTACCCGCCGTCAATTTATCAAACTCACCGGCATGGGCGGCTCCGCGCTGATCTTGGGATTTGCGGCGCCCTGGGCGTGTGCGAAAAATAGTCAGGTTGACCTGGAAGACGCAGTTTTCGAGCCCAATGCCTGGGTAAAAATCACCAGCGATGACACCATCACCGTTTACATGCCCCGCAGTGAAATGGGCCAGAAAGTCTGGACCGCATTGCCCATGATCCTGGCCGATGAGCTGGAAGCGGACTGGTCCAAGGTCAAAGTGACCCAGGGACACCTGAATGCAGAATATGGCAACCAGACCACCGGCGGCTCCAAAAGCGTGCGCACCAATTATGATGCACTACGGAAAGCGGGCGCCACCACCCGGGAAATGCTGATTACCGCAGCCGCCAACACATGGGGTGTAGCCCCTGAGGAATGTCGTGCGGAAAGGAATCAAATCATTCATACGCCTACCGGAAAAAAGCTCTCCTACGGCGATTTGGTTCCTGCAACGACCGATGTTCCGGTTCCGGATAATGCACCCCTGAAAGACCCCAGGGACTTCAAGATTATCGGTCGTTCCTTTAAGAGCATTGATACGGCCTTCAAAGTGGACGGCAGTTTGGATTTTGGGTGGGATCGGCAGGAGACCAACATGCGTACCGTCGTCATCAGTCGCTGTCCCGTGTTCAGCGGAAAAGTGGCCACACATGATGCTGCCGGTGCACTTAGTCTGGAGGGTGTGGAAAAGGTGTTGGAAGTGCCCGCCGGAATCGCCGTGATAGCCCGGGATACCTGGAGCGCTATTCAGGGACGCCGTCAGTTGAAAATCGAATGGGATCCGGGCGACAATGCCAAACTGGATTCAAAGGCGATTTCCGCGGAATTACATAAAAATCTCGACTCACCAAAAGAGACTCTGCGTCAGGATGGTAATCCGGATGCCGCAATACGCAAAGCGAATCAAGTCTATAAGGCAACCTTCGAAGTACCCTATCTGGATCACGCACCCATGGAACCCATGAACTGCACCGTATTTATCCATGACAAAGTGTGTGAAGTTTGGGCACCGACTCAGAATCCCGGCGCGGCTTTTCGGGCAGCGCAAGAGATCACCGGTTTTGATGATGCCCAAATTCACATCTACACCGACCGCATGGGTGGCGGGTTCGGGCGACGACTCCAGGCTGACTTTGTTGCTGATGCCGTGGCAGTGGCACAACAGGTGAATGCGCCGGTAAAGGTGATTCGAACCCGCGACGAAGACATTCAGCACGGGTTTTACCGTCCCGCTTCGGTACATCGGGTGGCAGGCGCTTTGGGAAAGTACGGATTCCCTACGGTATGGACCCATCGGGTTTCGGGACCCGTGCCCTGGCACGGACTCTACACCGGCGGTGCGGCGGAGTTGGCTTACGACATTCCCAATCAGCGGATTGATTATGCTGCGGCGGAAATTCCGGTTCCCGTAGGCGCCTGGCGGTCTGTAGCCCACACCCAGACGGCATTTGTGAATGAATGCTGGATTGATGAGCTGGCTGAACATGCCGGAATGGATCCGGTGGAATACCGCCGGAAATTGCTGAAACACCACCCCAGGCACTTGGGTGTGCTGAACCTGGTGGCTGAAAAATCCGGCTGGGGTAAGCCATTACCCACTGGTCACGCTCAGGGCGTGGCGGTGCATTTCTCCTACTACAGTTGGGCGGCCGTGGTGGCAGAAGTCAGTCTGGATGCCCGAAGCAACCTGAAAATCCACCGCATGGACTGCGCGGTGGACTGCGGCACGGTCATCAATCCGGATGGCGTGGCAGCCCAGGTGGAAGGCGGGGTTACTTTGGCACTCACCGCTGCATTGTATGGTGAAATTTCATTGAAAAATGGACGGGTGCAGCAGTCCAATTTCCATAACTACCGGCTTCTCACCATGTCAGAAGCACCTGTCATCCATACTCATATTGTAAAAAGCACGGAGAAACCCACGGGTATCGGAGAACCACCGGTCCCCCCCACACCCCCGGCTTTAGCAAACGCCATCGCCCGATTAACCGGAAAACGCATCTACCGATTGCCCATCCCCCAACCACTGGTATAAAATCCAGAAGGGACCCCATTACAGGATGGGGATTTTGCAGGTTTTTAAACAGAGTGAAACCTTCACACACCATCTAAAACAGTCCGCTTGTCGGAATTTTTACTGTGAGGGGGATTTCATAATCTGTTGTTATTCTTCATTACCTGCCAAATAGCGGAACCTTTGACGATCTATCCATACTCCCATTAGGAAAGTCTGGGATTTCAATTAAATTAAGTAGTTTCCAGTAGTGGCGATCGGATGGGGATGGTCACAGTTGAAACAAGAAATGGTGCTGAAATGCATACCAGCACAAAGAGAAAGAGAAATTGATCATGGAAAACGAAGTGAAGTTATTACATCCGGAAAAGGCTGTAACCGACATGCACACAACCTTCTATGCCGAGTATCTTGAGCAATTGGGTTTGTGGGAATTCAATATTACCGCCAAGACATTGGGGAATCCGGATCGGACCGAAGGTGTCACCAATATGACACGGCCGGTATTGCAGGCGCTGAAAGCCAATTTTTATGCCGCAGAGGGTAATTATCTGGCCGCCAGCACCCTGCTGCAGGAAGCAATTCAGCAGGCGGAATCACGCTTCTATCGCTATCCAACCGAGAACAAGGCGGATGTTCTGGCCTATGTGCTTTTTGAGAAGGGTGTTTTTGAAAACCGATTAGAACACAGTGACGCTGCCGATGCCTATTTCCAGCGTGCTTTCGAACTGGCGGATGAAGGTCAGCTAAAAGCAATGGCCGAGTTTGAAAGACATGCCCTAACCATTACACCACGACGCAAAGCCGCCTATGCCAAGTTAGAACAACGGGTCATTGATCTGACGGAAATGGGACTCACCGCCTATACCACATTGGCTCTGCATCGTTTGGGAACTCTGGCGGATATTGCGGAAAATTATAAAGTATCCACAGCTTATTACAAACGCGCCTTGAATCAGGCCAAGGAACACGGATACACATTTTTGGCCTGGCAGATCCAAAATACCCAGGGCTATTCCGCACTTCTGCAGAAACACGCGGACGAAGCCCGGGACATTCTGGACAAAGTCTCCAATTCCACTCCCAGCTACCACATGAAAGCCCTGGCATTGGAAAATCTGGCGCTCCTGTTCTTCAATAACGAACAGTATCCCTCTGCCGCTGAGTATGTGGAGCGGGCACTGGAAATTACCCGGAAAAATCAGGTGACCAGCCGATTGGCTCCCGAATGTCATTTCCTGGGTGATATGAATAAAGAATACCTGGGTGAACCTGAGAAAGCCTCCTACTACTATGACCTGGGTTTCAAAGAGATCAGTCTATGCACCACCCTCGGCATTCCTTTCACGGGAAACCGGCTGAAGCTTGTGGAAGCATATATCACTTTTCTGCGGGAACGACCCACCACGCAGCAAGCCCAGTCTTACCTGCCGCATGAATCTCACTTCGAATTCGCACTGGGCAAATCCTGGCGCCGTATCGTGGAACTATTTCACTACAACCTGGTGCTTTTCCATTTCCGACATACTGGTCGGGGTGAGAAACTGATTGCACATCTGGACATGCCCGCCACAACCTTCTATTCGTTGCGGGATCGTCTTTCCAAACGCGGGTTCAGGTTCCCGCGGAAACGGCAAAAGGATTTCCAGTTCAATCCGGAACACTACCAGGAAGGACTCCAGCAGTATCTGCAGTTCGAAGCTGATAAAACCTGGAAAGAAGTGAATAAGGCGTTTGAACGCGACATCATGCAATTCCTGTATACCGCCTATGGCTATCGGAAAACGCGGTTGTCGGAAATTCTGGACCTGAGCTACCCCATGGTGATCGCCAAAACAAAAGCGGTTACAGACGAGGGCAATCAGTACGAGGAGTTCAAACGGGAGTAATCCTTACCCGTCCGAAACAATGGAATCATCAAACGGCAGTCGCTTTGGCTGCCGTTTTTTTACGCTGAAAAATATTGGGTCAGTGGATTATTGCAGTCCGGGCAGGACAAGCTGACCTGCGCTGTCGCTGAAATTGCTGCACCCCACCCCCAGTAAGCGTACCGGCGTTCCGGGCTGCCAGATGCGCCCCAGCAGAATCCGGGCGGTATGGAGGATCATGGCCGGATCAGCTGTGGCTGTACCCAGCGTCATTTGACGGGTGAATGTGGTAAAATCGGGATAGCGAATTTTGATTTGAACGGTGAGCGCTTGCACACCCTCTTTTCCCAGTTGTCTCCCAATCTCCCCGCTCATGCGCTGGAGCCAGACATCCAACGCTTCCGGATCACGGATATCGCGACTGAAGGTGCGCTCCTGACTCATGGATTTGGCTTCCCGCACGCTTTCCACCAGGCGATCGTCAATTCCCCGTGCCCAATCAGCCATCCCGCAACCCCATTTCCCAAATTTTTTCGTTAACACTTCCACCGGCACCCGCGCCAAATCCTTCACCGTCTCAATGCCGAGCTCATTCAGGCGCAGGGTCATTTTGGGACCAATGCCCGGAACTTTGCTCACAGGCAATGGTGCTAAAAATTCCGCCTCATGGCCCGGCTCAACCACCGTGAATCCATTGGGCTTTTGAAAATCAGATGCAATCTTAGCAACCATTTTATTGGTGGCGATGCCCACTGAATTGGGCAGACCCAGATCCCGTCGAATACGCATTTGAAGCGTTTTTACACGGTCCAGAACATCATGCCATTCAGTAATTACCGGCGTAAAATCCAAATAGGCTTCATCAATACTCACCTGTTCGATCTGGGGTGCGGCAGATTTTAAAATGCCCATGATTATTCGTGAATACATTTGATAATGGGCGCGTTGCATGGGCAGAATCGCTAAATCTTCACACAGTTGTTGGGCACGAAACATGGACATGGCTGAGTGAATGCCGTATTCACGGGCTTTGTAAGAAGCGGCCGCCACCACGCCGCGCTGTTCCGCACGCCCGCCAACCACCAGTGGTTTGTCTTTCAATTCAGGATGCCGCAGTAATTCAACCGAGCAATAAAACGCATCCAAATCAAAGTGAACAATAGCCCGTGGCGACTCCATATTCTGAATATTGAATGCCGGATGGTAATTTCAAAGCACACTTCCGGTATTTATTTTGCACATCATTCACATACAGGCTGAATGTTGAACATCCTCACCAAAAGGGAGGTCGCAAATGTCACAAAAACATCGTGTTCTGGATAAAGCACAAGAGCAGCTGAAAAGCTGGGACAGAAAAATAGACGAGCTGAAAGCCAAAGCGGATGTGGCCGAGGCAAAATCACAGGGCAAATATCAGGAGGAGATGAATCGCCTGAAGGAAATGCGTCGCGATTTGGCCGGACGGATAGAGAAATACCGCAAGAGCGGCGAAGAGGGGCTGGCAGAACTGGAAAAAGGTCTGGAAGAATTTGGCAACGCTTTCTCAAAGGCATTGGATAAGTTTAAATCAATCAAGTAAAACTGTTATGAAATCAGCTTAAACAGGAGGGCTTATGAAGTATCGTGTAGAAACCGACAGCATGGGTGAAATCCAGGTACCGGAGGATAAATATTTTGGTGCCCAGACAGCCCGCTCGCTGAAAAATTTCAAAATTGGCAACGACCATTTCCCCCGTGAAATGATCCGTGCCCTGGGGGTACTCAAACTGGCGGCGGCTCGTACGAACCAGGCGCTGGGATTACTCCCGGATGACAAAGCCAAGTGGATTGAGTCAGCGGCACAGGAAGTGATTGACGGCAAGTTGGATGAGCATTTTCCACTGGTGGTTTGGCAAACCGGCAGCGGCACCCAGACCAACATGAATTCCAACGAAGTCATCGCCAACCGCGCAATTGAGCTGGCCGGGGGTGTGATGGGAACTAAAAAACCGGTCCATCCCAACGATGATGTGAACAAAGCCCAGTCCTCCAACGACACCTTCCCCACTGCCATGCACATTGCTGCTGCAGAACAGTGGGTGCACCATCTCCTTCCGGCGGTGATCAATTTGCGGAAATCGTTTGAAAGCAAAGCCAAAGCTTTCGAGAACATCACCAAAATCGGCCGCACGCATTTGATGGATGCCGTGCCGTTGACATTGGGACAGGAGTTTTCCGGGTATGTGGAGCAGCTCAAAATGGCCGAATCCCGCATCAACGCCGCGCTGGATGGTCTTTATGATCTGGCCCTGGGTGGGACTGCTGTAGGAACAGGCTTGAATACCCATCCGGAATTCGCGGTGAAGGCTGCGGCACAAATTTCCGATATCACCGGTCTGCCATTCCGCACCGCTCCCAACAAGTTCGAAGCGCTGGCAGCTCACGATGCCCTGGTTTTTGCCCATGGCGCACTGAAAACCCTGGCAGCATCCCTGATGAAAATCGCTAATGACATTCGCTGGCTGGCGTCCGGACCACGCTGCGGCATCGGTGAGCTCATCCTCCCGGCAAATGAGCCAGGCTCCTCCATCATGCCCGGGAAAGTGAATCCCACCCAGTCGGAAGCCATGACCATGGTTTGCGCGCAGGTGATGGGAAATGATGTGGCCATTAATGTGGGCGGCGCTTCAGGAAATTTTGAGCTGAATGTGTTCAAACCCCTCATTATCCACAATTTCCTCAATTCCACCCGGCTGCTGGCCGATGCCATGAATTCATTCAATCAGAATTGTGTGGTGGGCATTGAACCCAACGAGCCGGTGATTCGGTATTATCTGGAACACTCCCTCATGCTGGTCACTGCGTTGAATCCCAAAATCGGGTATGACAATTCAGCGAAGGTGGCTAAAAAAGCCCACAACGAAGGCATTACCCTGCGGGAAGCCGCCATTGCGCTGGATCTGTTGACCGGTGAGGAATTCGATGCGATTGTCAAGCCGGAAAAAATGACCAAACCCCACGCGTGATGATGCATGCGTAAGTGGGGAAATCCGGGATAAAAATGGCGCTACTTTCACCGGAACAGCGGGCGACGTTCTATGCGTGGTATTTCGGGAAGACCAAAATCCCCATGCTGGCATATTGTCGTCCCCGGGTGCTGGAAATCTCTCCAGACCGTTGCGTCGTGCAAATCAGATTACGCCGGCGAACCCGGAATCACCTGAATTCCATGTATATTGGGGTATTTACCATCGGCGCTGATTTGGCAGGTGGACTTATTGCCATGGATATCATCCGGCAGGAACAGCTCAACATGGCACCGGTATTCAAAGACTTCAGCGCCGATTTTCTGCGCCGTGCCGAGTCGGCGGTGACGTTTACCTGTGAGGACGGACCCGCCATCCGGAAAGCCATTCAGGAAGCGGTAACACAGGGGGAACGGGTCAATTTACCGGTGCGGATTTCAGCGACGGTCAAGGAAGACGGTGCAACCATCCCGGTGGCGGAGATGACATTAACCCTGTCGTTAAAACATCGGGGAGAACACTGAAGGTTAGTGATTGAGGGAACGATCCACGGCTGCTAAGAAATCGTGAATCGAAAAGGGCTTGCCCACTATAATGGCCTCTTCAGGGATTTTGTATTGGGCAATGACCTGACTGGCATAGCCCGAAATATAAACCACCCGCAGACCGGCATGCTTTTTCGCCAGTTTTTCCCATAATTGACGACCATTCATCTGAGGCATCACCACATTTGTGACCAATAAATCCAACTTTTGATTGGTTTTATTCACGATTTCGAGCGCTTCTTCGGCGTCCACCGCCAGGAAAATTTTATAATCGCGACTGGCCAGAATATCCCGGACCAGATTACGGGTCAGGGCGTCATCCTCTGCTACCAGGACATTAAGCCGGATTGGCTTTTTCACCGGTGTGGGTGCGGGTTTGTCGGGCTGCGTGGTAGCGCTCAGTGGCAGGTAGAGAGCAAATGTGGTTCCCTCATTCGGTGTGCTGGTGCAAACGATATCGCCATCCTGTTGACGCATAAGACCATGGGCGCTGGATAAGCCCATTCCCTGACTGGGAGAGCGACTTTTGGTGGTATAGAATGGCTCGAAAAGGTGTTTCAGTGCTTCCTCGTCCATCCCAACGCCCGTATCGGTGATACTGAGGGTGGCATAGCGGTTGGCGGCCAGGTGGTTGCGATTACCAGAGTTCATCGGCCGATCTGCCACACCGGTCTCAAGAGTCAATGTTCCGCTCTGAGGCATGGCATCCCGGGCATTACTGACCAAATTCAGTACAATTTGCCGCAAACTTACGGGATCAATATGGACCACACTCGGTATGGAGCCGGGTTTGATATTAAAGACAATGTCTTCCCTTAAAACCTGGCGAATCGCTGGTTCCATTTCCCTTACCTGCTCATTCAAATCCACATCCCGCCGTCTCAGGATCTGCTTCCGTCCATAAGCCAGCAATTGATTGATCAATTGCTGCGCCCGGTTACCAGCCTGATAAATAGTATCCAGATGGGCGCGGGCGTTGCGGGGGAGTCCTTCGGACCGTTTCAGCAATTCGGAGTATCCCATGATGGGGGTGAGCAGATTGTTAATGTCATGGGCAATGCCGCCTGCCAGCCGCCCCACCGATTCCATGCGGTGCACTTCCGCCAGCTCCTCCTGCATTTGTTTGCTTTCGGTCATGTCCTCCACAATGGCCAGGAGTCCCCATTGCGCCGGGAACAGATTGGCCCGGTAAAACCGTTTGCCGAACCATGTTTCGAATGATTTTGGTTTGGCACGTTCAATCACATCCCGGCGTGCTTCGTAGGAGAATGAGTCGTTTATCTCCGGTATCACTTCGGTGAGCGGCTGTCCCTCCAGGTCGGAAATCTTTTTTTGAAAGAGCGACGCAAGGGCATGATTGCAGTAATAGATCGTGTCATCACTTTTTACGCTGATGATGGGTGTGCGGATACTATTCATGAGCTGTCGGTGTTTGACCTCGCTCTGACGCAGACTCTCTTCAGCGCTCCGGCGTTGGGAAATGTCCCGCATAAAGGCTTGTATAATCCCGTTCTCCAAACGCTTGGCGCTGATTTCTACCGGAACGGTGTGACCATCCCGATGCAACAGATCCCGCTCAGTGAGGATTGAACTGCCAATCTGTAAATCCCGCCAGGGCAAGCCTTTGGCAGACCGGTAGGTGTCGAAAATGGCATTGAGATTCAGGTGAAGCATTTCCTCCCGGCTGTATCCCAGCATATTGCAGGCTTCCGGGTTCACCGTAACCAACCACCCCTCCGGATCTGCCACCACAATACCATCAGTTGCCTGGTCAACCAGAGCCTGGTAGTGAGCCTTGGTTTGGCTCAATTCCAATTGCCCGGATCGAATTTTACGAATTACCGGCGCAATATAGCTGATCCCCAGCAGCATGATAAGGGTGATGACCAGACCGATGGACTCCGTAATGAATTCACCTGCGACGGCACCCGGATTTTCTAACGCATTCAATAACGCCATGAAACGACGGAATGCCATGAGCAGGTTCGCCAGTGAAATGAGAACCCAGGCGCGGTTCCAACCGGTTACCCGGATAAGGGTTAATGAGACGATCCCCGCAATAAACTGCAGCAAAACCGATATGATCAGAATGGGCACCAGACTCATGTGAGATGCCCTCGCTTACCAGGAATATTTGATGTATGAAATTTTCTATTCACGTACACAACCAGCATCCCCATCCAATAGCCGATCAGCACCTCTGATGAAAGCGTCCGAAAGCAGACTATAATGGGATGTAATTACAGGTGAAACAAGCTTTAATTGATAAGAAGTCCGGATTTAAGCTGTCGGATAATACCCGGGCATAAGCCAGGGAATCAGCGCAAAGAGAATCGCTGGTTCGTAGTACGCTGTCCGATTAATCATCCCCTTGGTTAGAATTCCCACAGCGCCGGTGTTCTGTTTGGAATTGGAAAGGTCGAATACCTGGTCATCAGCCTCACCCAATTCCATCCCCGTATCCAACAATTTCCCGATCGCCGCCGGCAGGACAAACACGCCGGTGCGTCCCCGGCCGATTTTGCCGGCCTTGTCCATGATCACCATCCAGGCGAAGGCTTCCCATTCACCCTTCACCCGCTCTACGCCCCCTTCCATGCCTACGAAAAAATCGCCCTCCGGATAGACAGCACGGGCGGCGCCGGACCGATTCAAAGCACCCAAACGGGTCTCATTGTCCGTTCGTGGCTGGTCACTCACCCCCGAATCCACCGTGACACCTTCTACAGTGAAGGTTCTTTGTGGGAATGCCCGTTCAAAGCCCCGACGGGCAGCCTCGATCTTTACCGGATTTTTTGATGCGACAATAATTAATGACATGGCATTACCACCTTCTAATCCGGAAGCGGTTCAAAACGAAACATCACCGGCCGGTGATCAGAGACCAGGGAGAAATAATCACTGAGGTAATTATCCAGTTTGAGCGTGCGGGTTGTGGCGGTTTCATTCTCGTCAAACAGCGCCCGGCTGATGAGAATATGATCCAGAAAGCTTGACCAGCCGGGATAGGAATCCTCTTCGTCCGTCTCCGCCCAGGCCAGATCCCAGGTGGTGAAATAAAAATTTTCCGTGTCATTCATAAACGCCGTGAAGCTGGTGGCACCGTTGCTGGTGGACAGATCATCATTCCAGTCTCCCACCACCACGAAATTGGTATCCTCAGTTGTGGTTATGACATCTGACAAATATTCATGCAACAGCGTGGTTGCATCATGGCGACGCTGAATGCTGGATGCCTCCCCCTTGGCTTTCAAGTGCATGTTGATGACGGTAAAATGATAGGCTATGCTGTCCATTTGTCTGGCAAATTTGACCTGGAGCGGGAATCGGCCGGCAAATGTGTAACTCTCATCCGGGAATAATTCACTGGTATCCAACGGCACCAGCAAATCCGGTTTATACAGAATGCCCATCATGAGAAAATCTGTACGGATGGATTGGATCAGGTCGTACTGGGGCAATGCATTGGCAACACGAACGAGCTGGCTCATCTGATCGATTTCCTGCAGACAAACCACATCAGCGTTTAACGAATCCAGCAGCATAATCACGCGGTTCACCTCTTCCACGCCATTCTGGGGGAAAAAACGCAAATTCCAGGTAATCACCTCAAGTGTTTCCTCCCGATCGACCGTGGGCAGCGAGAATGAATGCCTGGAGGGGACAGGTTCGGCACAACCCAGCCATACCAGCATTGAAACTGCCAGCAGCAGGATAATTTTTACCGACCACATTTTCATCTATGGATAATCTACCGAATCTTGATTTATTACGCCCCGGTTACTCTACCGGAATCCGGAGTAACACCGGCCGGTGATCCGACACCAGGTATTCATAGTTTTTCCAACTTCCAAACCAGGTCTCTATGGGCAGCGTCCGGATAACTCCACCGTTGTCAAAGGACTGGAAGAGCGCTTTACTGATTAAAATATGGTCCAGGAAACTGGGCCAGGTGGGATAGGACGCCTGGTCCGGATCATGAGCAATTTGCATCGTGGCAAACCGGTAATTTTCCCCATCTTCCAGAAATACCGGGAAGGACTGTTCCTGTCCCGTATCGGTCACATCATCATTCCAGTCGCCCAGTACGATGATATTCTCCAACCCATTGTCCACCAGATGATTCAGATAGGTATGCAGTTCCACCGCCGCTTTTTTACGCCGGTTCACCCCGTCCCCACAGCATTTCATGTGGATATTCACGATGGTTACCACCATCTCCTTCTCACCGAACCGCCAGATGAAATCGGCACGCAGGGGCGGACGCCCGGCAAAATTGTAATCCATCTCCGCAAACGGTTCTGCAGCCATTAAGGGTGTAAGCACATCTTTGCGATAAAGGATCGCCTGGTCATAGAAGGAGGACTGCTGCGTCAGGACATACCCATACTGGGGCAGGGACGCCATCAGATCCATAAAAGCAGTGATATTACCGATCTCCTGAACGGCATAAATGTCGGCACCAATTTCGTGCAGAACTTCGGAGGCCGTGCTGATGGTGAGGTCCGCTTCTTTGGGGAAGTGTTCCATATTCCAGGTCATGGCTTCCAGAGCGTCCCAGCGATTAAACCGGGGAATGGGAAACTTATCCTGCAGTGGCCGGCCGGGAATGGTGTCCAGTGCAGCAAAACTCAAGGGTCTGATATTGCGGATGGTTTCCAGCTTCTTCTGGTAATCGGGAACCTCCCAGGTGGCCTGATTGGCTTGTTCAGCCAGTTTACCATATTGCCGCGCTATCTGCTCGTTGGGAACCACATCATCGGTGGAGAGTGTTACCAGGCCGCCCCGCTTGGTGGGCAGGCTGTAGCCGGAGAGCGCTTTTGTCTGCTTGTGAATGTAAAGGGTCACATGACCGATGTTGCTGCCATTGCCGTAGCCCTGAAAAACCAGCGTGTGGGTATCGGGATCTTCCCAGGGGTGATTGTAGCCGGCTGTGATATGTCCTGAAAATACCGCGTCAATACCGGGAATCAGGTGGGCCAATTGGAGCGAATTGACGGGCGCCGTATTAAAATCCTCCTCAATAGTGGACTCCATAAATTCATCGAACGCCCGTTCCCGTCCGTAGGGTACCCCCAAATGCGCCAGACTTAATATCACCGTAGCGCCCCGGTCCCTTAAACCTGTAACCAGCTCTTCAGTCACCTCCAGTGAATTGCGAAACTGAAGTCCCCTGGTTTTCTCCGGAGCCAGCAAATCAGGTGTGCCGGAGGTGGTGAGACCAAAAAGTCCTACCTGGATACCATCAAAGCTGTAAATGCCGCCTGGTTCGGCGAATTCCACGGGACTGCCGGAGTTTTTGTACACAATATTCCCGGATAAAAATGGGAAGTTGGCGGTTTTGGCCAGTTGACGGACATTCTCCACACCGAACATAAACTCGTATGTCCCCAGTGCTCCGGCATCGTATTGCATGGCATTCATCCAGTTGAGAATGGTGCGACCCGAGTCGGAAATTCCCAAAGGTGTGCCCTGGTAAAAATTCCCCGCGTCCAGCAGCAGCACTCCAGCGCCTTCTGCTTCCGCTTCCTGCCGGATGTTCTGCACATAGGTGTACATACTGGCGCCGCCGCCCAGATCGGGTGGATATTCGGGATTCATAAACCAGGCTTTGCTCATGTCAATGGCACCGTGGAGGTCATTGGTAAAGAGGACGTGAAGTTTATAAAAGTCGTTATTCTCAAAATTAGGCGGATAGAGCACCGGCTGAGCCATAATCGTGCTGCCCAGGACGCTCCATACGACAACGGTCAG
>JAIPJQ010000034.1 GCA_021734065.1 Fidelibacterota bacterium
CGTGGTCGAGTTGTACTCGAAATAGTCATTAGACGCAGAGAAGGGTAAAGATGCCTAATTTTAACATACCGAATTCTTACACCAAACTGGAGAAAGAAAGCGGTCCGAACAAGGAAACCTTTGTTGTTGAGCCTCTGGAACGTGGCTATGGAATTACTGTGGGAAACAGCCTGCGGCGGATTCTGTTGTCATCGGTACCCGGTGTTGCCATCACCTCCCTGCGGATCGACGGTGTCCTTCACGAATTTTCCACCATCCCTGGTGTGCGTGAAGATGTCACTGAAATTGTTTTAAATCTGAAATCAGTGCGCTTCAAGCTCATTGACCCAAAACCAGATAAGGTAATTCTGGATTTAAAAGGTCCCGGAGAATTCAAAGCCGGCGATATTGGGAAAGAAAATTCTCAGTTCGAGGTATTAAATCCGGATGTACTCATTTGCTCCCTGAATGAAGATGCCGATGTGAAACTGGAATTACGGATTGGCAAAGGGCGCGGTTATGTACCCGCTCACCAGAACAAACCGCCAGACTATCCCATTGGTACTATTTTCATCGATTCCATTTTCTCGCCGGTTGTAAGCACTTCATTTGAAGTTGTTCAGCTTCAGGGTGGCGAGGATGTGGACATGGAAAAACTGCATCTGCACATTGAGACGGACGGCAGCATTACACCGGAAGAAGCGTTGTCCTATTCAGCAAATCTGATGGTCCAGCACATGCAGGCATTCATTATGGAATCGACCACTCAACAAATTCATGAACCCGATTCTGAGGTTGATGAAGAGGTACTACGGATCCGCAATGAGCTGAAACGGAGTATTGACGAACTGGAATTGTCGGTTCGTTCCTACAACTGTCTGCAGGCTGCCAATATCAAATCCATTGCTGATTTGGTGAGTAAGGATGTCCATGAGATGCTCCGCTTTAAGAATTTTGGGCGGAAATCGCTGTCTGAGCTCACTGAAAAGTTGACAGAACTGGGACTCCATTTCGGGATGGATATTGATCAGTACCTCAAGGAAGATGTATAGGTAATCGCAGTTCCGGTGACCGGGACTGTCAATTTGATTAATAAGACGAATTTATTAGGTATATAGCATGAGACACCAAAAGCGCGGAAGAAAGCTGAACCGGACAGCCAGTCATCGTAAAGCGATGCTGGCCAATATGGCTGCGAATCTGATTCTACATAAGCAGATAAAAACGACTCACCCCAAGGCCTTGGAAACGCGTAGTTACATTGAGCGTCTTATTACCAAAGCCAAGCGGGGAGATATCCACGCCAGACGAATGGTCTTGCGGAAACTGCATCGTAAAGATGTGGTGAAAATCCTGTTTGACGAAATTGCTCCATTATACCAGGATCGGAACGGTGGTTACACCCGCATTATGAAATTGGGGAGTCGCCCCAATGACGGTGCAGCCATTTCAATTCTGTCCCTGGTGGACTTCGAGGGTCAGATTGCACCCGATGAGAGCAAAGAGGAAACCAAGAAGACCAAAAAGAGCGCTCCGAAAACTACCAAATCAACTGAAAAAGCAGCTAAATCAGAGCTGAAACCGGAGCCGAAGGCAGCACAAGAAAAAGCTGAATCAACTTCTGATGAAGAGCCGTTGGTTGAGGAGCCGGAAGCAGACGAAACCAAAGAATAAGCACCACTTTGGGTGCTTGAATATGATGCTGGCAAAACGCTTAAAGACAGGGATATTCCCTGTCTTTTTTATTTTTACACTTTTGGCTGGAACACTGGAAGCCCGGCTCCAGGTAAAGGGCCTTTGGGTGGTTCGGGGAACCATGACGACCCAGCCACGCGTGGATCGCATGATTCAATTCGCCATAAGTGGTGGCTTCACTGATATCTATGTGCAAATCCGCGGACGCGGAGATGCCTTTTATAATAGTCGTATCGTTCCCAAATCACACCTGATCCGGCCGGCGGGCTATGATCCACTGGCGGATGTGATCCGGAAAGCGCACGGTGCGGGAATCAAAGTTCATGTCTGGTTTAATACCTACCTGCTGTGGTCCGCACCCGATCTCCCCGACGATAACGCTCACCTTGCCAACGTGCACCCGGAATGGATTGACACCAATGCCGAGGGGAAGAAAGATTTATCCCGATTACGGGAAGTGAGCCGTACCAATTTTGAAGGAGCCTACCTGGCACCCACGAATCCCGATGTAAATCCCTACTTGTTGTCGGTTATCAGTGAATTGGTTACCAATTACCCGATTGATGGGCTCCATTTTGATTATATCCGCTTCCAGGATACCAGTTATGGCTACAACCGCGGCGGCCGGAAGCAGTTCATGCTGGAATACAAGGTTGACCCCATGACACTGGTGAACGGTAGGGGCTCCTACTGGTACAGCCTGAAACCGGAGGAGAAGAAGCGCTACTGGGAACTCTGGAATGATTTCAAGCGGCAATCGGTTACAAATTTTGTTTCGGACGCGGCTCAGCTGGTTCGGGATCGTGATGCTGTGATTCAACTATCAGCCGCCGTCAAACCCAATTACCAGCAGGCGTATCACCGGTTCTTTCAGGACTGGAAATTGTGGCTTGACGCGGGGTATCTGGATTTTGTGGTCCCCATGAATTACGCGGTTACGATGAAGGATTTTGAAAATAACATATCGCTCATGCACAAAGCGGAGATTAATTTTGACCGGGTGTATATGGGACTTGCCACATATAATCAGCAGCCTTATGCTGTAATTGGAAAAATCTATAAGACCATCGCCATGGCATTTCCTGGCATCGTGATCTTTTCCTACGATACCTACGAGCAGCAACCCAACTATTTTGATACAATTTTACCGGTAATTCGAAAGAACTGATTCATCGGAGGAACCATGCGGATTGAAAAAAACATTCCAATGGGCACCGAATTACATTGCAAAGGCTGGCACCAGGAAGCTGCTTTTCGCATGCTGCATCACAATGTGAATCCGGCGGTGGCCGAGAAACCGGAAGAGCTCATCGTCTATGGGGGATACGGTAAAGCCGCCCGGAACTGGGAGGCGTTTGATGCCATAGTCAAAAGCTTAAAAACGCTGGGAAATGACGAAACCCTGCTGATTCAATCAGGAAAACCGGTGGGCATTTTTAAAACCCATCCGGGAGCCCCACGGGTCTTGATCAGTAATTCCATGCTGGTCCCCAAATGGGCGAATTGGGAGCATTTCAACGAGCTGGATAAAAAAGGTTTGATGATGTACGGCCAGATGACAGCCGGAAGTTGGATTTACATCGGAACCCAGGGGATTCTGCAGGGGACCTATGAGACACTGGCTTCGTTGGCGAAGAAGCATTTTTCCGGTGACCTGGCGGGAACGCTGACCCTGACAGCCGGCTTGGGTGGAATGGGGGGCGCTCAACCGCTGGCGGTGACCATGAACAAGGGTGTCGCACTGGTAGTAGAAGTTGATCCCACCCGTATCCAACGCAGGATGGAAACGCGTTATCTGGATAAACACACCGATTCTTTGGATAAAGCGCTGGCATGGTGTCTTGATGCCAAGCAGGCTAAAACACCTCTGAGTGTGGGTCTATTGGGGAATGCCGCAGAGGTTCTGCCGGAATTGGTGCGGCGCGGTGTGAGACCGGATATTGTAACGGATCAGACCTCTGCTCATGATGAATTGCGCGGGTACGTGCCCCACAACGTCACATTCGAAGAGGCGCAGGAACTACGGAAGAGCGACCCCAAACGATATGTTGAAATGAGTTATGCCAGTATGGCGCGCCATGTTCAGGCAATGCTGGATTTTCAAAAATCCGGCGCCGTCGTTTTTGATTACGGGAATAATATCCGGGCGCAGGCTGAGAAGGCCGGTGTTAGCAATGCCTTTGACTTCCCGGGATTCGTGCCGGCCTACATTCGACCGCTTTTCTGTGAAGGCAAGGGTCCGTTCCGGTGGGTTGCGCTTTCCGGTGATCCCAGAGACATTCATCGCACCGATGAGCTGGTGAAAGAATTATTTCCGCATGACAAAGCGCTGATCCGTTGGATTGATATGGCGCATGCCAAAGTGGCTTTTCAGGGATTACCCAGCCGAATTTGTTGGTTGGGATATGGTGACCGGGCGAAATTTGGTCTGGCTATCAACGAGGCGGTGCGCAAAGGCGAGATTTCAGCACCCATTGCCATTGGCCGGGACCACTTGGACTCAGGCTCCGTGGCTTCGCCTAACCGGGAAACCGAAGGTAT
Organism: Fidelibacterota bacterium; assembly: GCA_021734065.1. Lineage (GTDB taxonomy): Bacteria > Fidelibacterota > UBA8477 > UBA8477 > UBA8477 > UBA8477. Next base: position 4,216 of record JAIPJQ010000034.1, read on the forward strand.
GCGGGACGGTTCAGACGCAGTTGCGGATTGGCCGATTTTGAATGCCCTAACCAATGCTGTTGGTGGTGCCAGTTGGATTTCGGTACACCATGGCGGTGGTGTGGGAATGGGATATGCCATCCATGCCGGAATGGTGATTGTGGCTGACGGGAGCCGGGAAATGGACGAACGGCTGCAGCGCGTGTTGACAATTGATCCGGGAACGGGTGTAATGCGGCATGCCGATGCCGGCTATGAGCAAGCCATTCAGGTCGCTAAAACGAAACATATCAAGCTACCCATGATAACCGGATAGGGCTTTAATGCTAAAAGGAATCACCAATCTTGGTCAGTGGATTACCTGGAACCCCGTTACCCAACAAATGGAGGTGGGCGAAGGGGGCAGCATTGTCTTTGATGGTGAGCGCGTTGGTGAAATTACGGACGAAGTTTATTCCGGAACCGACTGGTTGAATGCTGAAAAGCGGTTTGTTTCACCGGGATTGGTGGATTCGCATACCCATCCCGCGTTTGCCGCCACCCGGGAGTTGGAATTTGAGTTGCGCGGTCAGGGAAAATCCTATCAGGAAATTGCTGCTGCCGGCGGCGGGATTCGAAATTCGGTAAAAGCGCTGCGCCAGATTGGGCAGGAAAGCCTCACAGCATTAATCGCGGAACGATTCAGCCAATTTCTTGATTATGGGACCACCACGCTGGAAGCAAAAAGTGGATATGGTTTGAGCCTGGAGTCTGAATTAAAATCATTACAGGCCATTACCGCAGCAGCGCAGGAGACACCCCTTACGGTGAAGCGGACTTTCCTGGGAGCCCATGAGTTTCCGGACGAATATCGTGAAAACCGGGAAATGTACATCGGCAAACTGACAGAAGAGATGATTCCGGCGGTGACAGAGGCAGACTTGGCAGAATATTGCGATGTTTTTTGTGAAGAGGGCGTTTATACACCGGAAGAGACAAGGGAAATCGCACTGGTTGCCCGCAAACACGGACTGGGTATTCGGTTACACGCGGATGAATTCGTAAGCACCGGCGGAGCTGAATTAGCCTCAGAGCTGGGCGCGCTTTCCGCGGATCATCTCATGGCAATTTCAGAGGAGGGTATCCGGGCATTAACCTACTCAGATGTAGTTGCCACACTGCTGCCGGGCACAACATTCTTCCTGGGGCAAACTCAATGGGCGCCTGCCCGGCGGTTGCTGGACGCCGGTGCAACGATTGCCCTGGCTACCGATTTTAATCCTGGCAGCAATATGACACTTTCCATGCCATTTATCATGACACTTGCTGTCATTTACTTACATTTAACACCGTTGGAAGCGTGGCAAGCCGCCACCTATGGGGGTTCAAAAGCCTTGGGATTGGCGCAGAAGACCGGAGCAATTCACCCGGGGTATTATGCGGATTGTGTGATTTGGGATTGCAAAAATTACCGCCAGGTACCCTATTTTTACGCCATGAATCGGGTGCATTCTGTCGTGAAAGCCGGGCTGCACGTCCGATAGGTTTGACCAAAGCATTGGAGGAAAAGATGATGGTTAGATTTCGTTCACTCCTTTTGAGTTTTCTGTGGCTCTTACTATTGACGACAATCAGTTTCGCCCAGGATACAGCCCGGGTTTACCTGTCAACGGAAGATGTGGTCCAATCCGGTGAAGATTTCTTTCTGGATGTGAACCTGGAAAACAATATGGCCGTACGGGGTGTGGAATTCTACTTAACGCCGAGTCCCAATTTACTAACATTTCTGGAATCAGATACCACCAACCGGACAGCCGGTTTCGCACTGGCGGACACCGTCTATAACGACACGTCGCTCCGCATCATCCTGTCTGATTTTGGTGGCGCGGATATTATGCCCGGGAATGGTCCGATCATCCGTCTGAAATACAATGTGGATCCCACTGCCATTGGTGCCATTGAAATGAACTTTAGCGGGGTGATGGTTACCGGAGCCGGATCGGTCAATTATCCGGTGATTATCGAAAACCTTACCCTGGATGTGTACACCCCTATCAGCCAGCCACCGGTGGCATCACCGGCCGGGTATGATCTGCTGTCCAATTATCCCAATCCGTTCAATCCCGCCACGCATATTCGCATGAATTTGCTCCAGCCCCAATCCGGCGTTTTGACGATTTACTCAGTGGCGGGAAAACCTGTCACTGAATTACATCGGGGTCAGTTCCCGGCGGGCGGTCTGGAATTTTCCTGGAACGGTATGAATCGCTTCGGTGAGCCGGTGCCTTCCGGCATTTACTTTTGCCATTTCCAGGGCCATTTGACCACACTGCAACACAAACTGATTTTGCTGCGTTAGCATGCGACCCTTATCGCTTGATTTGTGTTCATGTGGAGCACTATATTCGGGCCAATTGAAATGTACACTTGGGGAGGTCAAGTTTTGAAAAAGCTTCTAATTTTTCTGTTTAGCGCGGCGTTCATCGTATCCGGAGGGATGGCTCAGTCCACCTCTGCATTATACCAGGAAGCCAATAAAGTATTTCAGACTTACCGATATAAAGTATCGTATGAGAGTTTTCGTTTACACAGATTCCAGCAGGGCGATAAAGAGGTATTGGAACTGGTGATTGTCATTAATTCCCGGCGAAACAATTTTGATGAAGCCATGCTGGTTGGATTTGCCGCGTCCGGTGCTGCGATTACCAACACAGGCACAAAAGTTGATCTGGTGAATGTGGTAGTAAAGGTTCAGTACAAGGATGCAGTATCCATTTCGGCCATTGCTGATGCGCCGGATGTCATTGCTCTTTATGAAAACAAACTGGCGGCCAATGCATTCATGGCGAAGGTGATTTTTCACTAATATTCGAATCGCGCTTAAAAATTGAAAGACCCACTTGCCCTGGGTCTTTTTTTCGTTAAATAAGAGCAAAATCAGGGAGCAGAATCTGAAAAATGTATAGAAATATATCCATCGTTTTGTTAACCGGACTCCTCTGGTCCGGGTGTACGACACTTTTAGGTCCATCTGCCAAACCGGGAATTAAGTTGTCGCAGCAGGGTGAGTATGGCCAGGCAATGCATTATTACCAACAGGTCATCCGGGAAGGCAAAGCCTCCGGCAAAATTTACCGGCATGCCTATGAAACCGCATTTCATCTGGAGGAATTTGAACAGGCGGATTCTTTATATACAGCCGCAATCGAAGCCGGATTTTCGGCAGATTCCATGCAGTCCCTGGCGGTTGAGTTGTGGTATGATCGCGGAAAAATCGCTATTGGCAGGGAGCACTGGAAAACCGCATCCTATGCGGCCAGCCAAATCCATCAATTGGCTCCTGATAGCAAGCCGGATAAATTTTGTCAACACATGCTGCGCGGGAAAGAGCTGTATGACAAGGGATCAACCCGCCAATTATGGGATGCCGTGGGAGAGTTTACCATGGCCGCCAACTATAATGCTGAATCGGGATTACCCTACTTTTGGTTAGGCCGAACGCGACACAAGAATGACAGAATGAATTACGATGCGGCGTTAGAGGAGTATGACAAAGCATTGGAATTGGAACCCAACAGCATTTGGTCTCAGGTCGCCCGCGAAGAGGCAGAAAAAATTCGGGAAGTGCGCGCAAAAATGAAGTCATTCTGGGGCAGCTAGTTCTTCTGAAGCTGTACCCAAATTGGTGAAGACAGATACACTCCCGGCCAGCGACGATTGCCGGGAGTTTTTATTTCCAGTCGAAAAAAAGAGGGGGTGGATATCCGCAATTTAATGGCGTGGGATATCCTGAAGATTTGTGTGGCAGGCACCTTTTCCCAGATGATTGATTCCTGTCGGGTTGTGAGATTTCCCTGATAAAGGATAATGGTCGCAAGAGGACCAAACTCCGCTGTGGATATCCCTTCCAGCTGAAGCGTTACGACCTCTTTGGAAATTTCAACCACTTCACCGATCTGGTGCTGCGTTCCTTCGAGGGTGGTCAATTGCAGATTACCCACGGGACCGGTGGTGGCTGCTGTGCGGCGTTGTTGCATACCGGAAACCAGTGCGTCCGGCGTCCGGTCAGTTGAATACACCATGGTACGCGCCTGTCCCATGATTTGATCATTCATCCAAAACAACTTTATCATGGGCATTTTTACCTGGCGAAAAATATTGAAATTCCCATGCGCGTCACTCCCACCATAAACAGCCAGTCGTAAACCATTCAACAATGCCTTAATCCAAAGTTTTCTGCTTTTGAAGAAATCGCGGCTGGCTGGCGTCCCGCTAATCACCTGAGTGCCATCCAGACCAGGGGCAAAGAGGTCATTAAATTGCCATTCGTCCCGATCAATGAGGAGTCGGTGCAGGAAGGGGACTTTGTAATCCAGATGAGCTGCGATGGAAACAGTCCGCTTGCTGCGATTCTCCAAAACCTGAGGCAAGTCCAGCTCGGAACTGGTTTTAAGCCAGTGTTCTGCACCATCCCCGGAGCCCGGGAAAAATTGAGAATCATTTAAATGCAGTAGGTGCACATTATGCTGTTTCCGATTTCGGAGTGTGATTTCCTCACCGGGGATGAGTTGACTTCCTTTGGGAAATGCCTCATTCAACCGGAGCATCTCCCGGCGGCTGGTGTACCACTTGATGAGTTGAGGATCGTTATGGAGATAATCGTTGGGTTTATCATCCAGGTCATAGCTATGGTCGGTTGTTGTAACAAAATCCAACCCCAGAACATCCGCGCCCTGCCGGGTCATTTCCAGCGGCGCTCCGAATTCCACCTGATCGGCAGTGAGGTGGGTGTGAACATGAATATCACCCACCCGCCAACCGGGCATCTCAGGGAAGTTTTCCTGGGAAAGGTAGGTGTGTAAGGGTTTATGGGGAAGGCCGGAAAAATTGTCAATGATCACTGATTTTTTTCGTCCCCGCAGCGTGAAGTGTAACGTGGGAACCAGGCTGAGGTGCGTGGGTCGTTCAAACTGCTCGTTTTCAAGCGTGAATTCCTGATAGAACCAGGGTGTAGAAATCTCGTCTGTGAGGGGAAATGATGCCTGGCCTGAACCGCCTGTATCGCTTTCCCACTGCAGGGTTACGGATTGCAGAGTAATTGGCCAACTGTGAGCATCCTTTATCAGTAAAAAAATGGTGGGTTCGTGGGTCGGGCTGATGCGCCAGGGGCAATCAAAAATGATTTCCGGTGCCTTCCGGAAATAGAGGCTGAATGGAAAATAGCGGAAGCGATAGTGGATTTCTGCATAGAGGGGAATGAGTGGGAGAGACGGTAACAGGGTTTCAAACAAGCGCGTGAATCCTTTCAGTGAAACAATAAACCTATGTGGACAGTGAGAAGGATTCAAGCCTTTTTACGATGGCGCCCGGCTGAAACTGGTGCTGAACATGCTTCATGTTGATGGAATTTTGTTCGTAATACAAATGAATTAACCATAGGTAAATACTGGTTTTGACTTGACACAAGGCTGGGCGATCAGGGGGTAAAATTGTCCGATAACCCCTTGTAAATTCTTGAATCAGCGATTTAATTCGCGGGCGACACAGGGATAAACGAATTGACATAAGAAGGGCGTAAATTTAAATTCGCCCGTCCAAAATGAGGATAATGAGGATTTATGGGATCTACTGCTGATATCCGCAACAACCTGGTAATGGAATTCAATGGCGGACTGTGGAAAGTAATTGAATTTTTGCATGTAAAACCGGGGAAAGGAAATGCCTTCGTACGCACCCGGTTAAAAAATATCCCCGGCGGGCAGGTGGTGGAACACACCTTCCGTTCGGGTGAAAAAATTAATGATATCCGTCTGGATGCGCGGGAAATGCAGTATTTATATCATGATGGGAATCTATTTCATATCATGGATACGAGTACATACGAACAGATCGCCATTGAAGAAACCCTGATGGAAAATGTGAAGAACTTCATCAAGGAGAATGACACCATAAAAGTGCTGTTTAAAGATTCCACGCCGGTGGATGTGGAAATTCCAGCCCATGTGATTCTCACGATCACGGAAACGGATCCCGGATTACGTGGTGATACGGCCACTGGTGGAACCAAACCTGCCACGCTGGAGACGGGCCTGGTCGTCAATGTCCCTTTGTTTCTGAATGAGGGCGATAAAGTCAAGGTGGATACCCGCAGTGGGGAGTATCTTGAACGGATTCGCGAGTAAACCGAAAAGGAACCTCTTTGAATATCAAACAGATCCAAAAATTGATTGATTTGCTGGACCAGTCCAACGGTATCTCAGAGATTGAGTATTCCCGCTGGGGTCAGAAGATCAGGGTAAGCAAAGCCGGGAATGGCCTTGTTAAAGCTATCCAACCACAGGAACCCGCGTCTGCCGTGCCCGTGACACCACCAGCTCAAAAAGCTGAGGCTGCTGAAAAACCTGCCACAGCGGGGAATGGCAGCGGCGTTGAATTCAAATCACCCATGGTGGGAACCTTTTATCGGGCATCGGCACCCGACGCAGATCCATTCGTAAAGGTGGGTGACCATGTCACTGTGGGGCAAACCCTCTGCATCATTGAAGCCATGAAAATTATGAATGAGATCGAAGCTGAAGTTTCCGGAGTGGTGAGTGACATTCTGGTGGAAAATGCCCAGCCGGTGGAGTACAATCAACCACTGTTCATCATTGAGTCCTGACACTCCCTGATATGTTCAAAAAAATTCTAATAGCAAATCGCGGTGAAATCGCGTTGCGTATCATTCGTGCCTGTCGCGAAATGGGCATTTCTACGGTAGCGGTTTATTCCGAAGCGGACGAGTTGTCTCTGCATGTGCGTTTCGCTGATGAAGCAGTCTGTATTGGCCCGCCCCCTTCCAATCAAAGTTATCTGAATATTCCCCGGATCCTGGCGGCCGCTGAGATCACCAACGCGGATGCTATTCATCCCGGATACGGATTCTTATCCGAAAACGCAGAATTCTCCGATATGTGCAAAGAGCACAACATCACCTTCATTGGACCGGATGGGGATGTCATTCGTGCCATGGGGGACAAAGCTTCGGCCAAAAAAACCATGAAAGCCGCCGGTGTCCCGGTCATTCCCGGAAACGAAGGCCTGCTTACTTCGATCGAAGAAGCGGAAAAACTGGCAGAAGTGGTGGGGTACCCGATTATTCTGAAAGCTACTGCCGGCGGCGGTGGCCGGGGAATGCGCATTGTCCGTAATTCCAAAGACATGGCGGCCTTCTATGGCATGGCACAGGCCGAGTCAGGTACTGCATTCGGAAACAGCGCGCTGTATCTGGAAAAATTTGTGGAAAAACCCCGCCATGTGGAAATCCAGATTCTGGGTGACCAGCATGGCAATGTGTATGCCCTGGGTGAGCGGGAGTGTTCTATCCAGCGCCGGCATCAAAAATTGTTAGAGGAATCTCCCTCACCGGTGGTCACGCCTGAACTCAGACGGCGGATGGGTGCAGCCGCTGAAGCGGGTGCCAAAAGTGTAAATTATGTGGGCGCCGGGACCATTGAGTTTTTAGTGGATAAAGATCTGAATTTTTACTTCATGGAGATGAATACACGTATCCAGGTGGAGCATCCCGTGACGGAACTGGTGTATGGCATTGATCTAATCAAGGAGCAGATCCGTTGTCACGCTGGTGAAGAACTGCCGGGTTGGTATAAAAAAATCCAACCCCGGGGGCATGCCATTGAATGTCGGATCAATGCGGAAGACCCGGCCAAAAATTTCATGCCCTCACCCACGGAGGTACAAAACTTGCACTTCCCCGGAGGAATGGGGGTGCGTATCGATTCACATATTTATTCAGGCTATCGCATTTCACCGAATTACGACTCTATGATCGCCAAATTAATCACCCACGGACGAACCCGTGAGGAGGCAATCCAGCGGATGCAGCGGGCGCTGGATGAATTTGTTATCGAAGGTGTTAAGACGACGATCCCCTTTCATAAACAATTATTAATGGATGAGAAATTCCGGGCAGGTGATTTTGACACCGGATTCCTGGAAGGCTTTACATTCAACCCGGAAAAAACGATTGAGAATTGATGGGAGTGTAAGAATGAATGTACCGGAAAATTTGAAGTACACAGAAGAGCATGAATGGGTGAAGGTGGATGGAAACATGGCCACCATTGGAATCACTGATCACGCCCAGGGGGAATTGGGGGATGTGGTTTTTGTGGAAATGCCCACCGTTGGTGAATCATTCAAAAAAGGGGATGTGGTTGCCAGTATTGAAGCGGTAAAAACCGTTGCCGATGTGTTTCTCCCTGTTTCGGGAGCCATTACAGAAGTAAATGAAGCGCTGAATGATGCACCGGAAACCATTAATCAGGATGCCTTTGGCGGTGGCTGGATGTTCAAAGTAGAAATGTCTGACAAATCTGAAGTGGATGATTTGCTCTCCGCAGAAAGTTATAAAAATCTCATTGAGTAATTGATGCACCAATACATACCCAATACCACCGATGATCAGCACAAAATGCTGGAAGAACTGGGTGTCCAAAACTTCGAAGAATTATTGGCGCTGATTCCGGAAGCGGTTCGCTTCAAAGGTGAGCTGCCCATCGAGCCGGGTGTTTCTGAGTTGGAACACAAAGCGGATGTCATGGCTTTCAGCCGGAGCAGTGCCAGTACAGCCAGCCATATTTCCTTTTTAGGAGCTGGAAGTTACGACCATTATATCCCCCAGATCGTAGATGTGCTGGTTTCACGGTCAGAATTTTACACTGCCTACACGCCGTATCAGGCAGAAGTGAGCCAGGGAACGCTCCAGGCAATGTTCGAATATCAGTCCATGATCTGTGAGCTCACCGGAATGTCTGTGGCAAATGCTTCTTTGTATGACGGCGCTTCGGCACTGGCGGAGGCCTGCCTTCTGGCGGTACGCCACACTCGAAGAAATCGAATCCTCATCGCTGAAACTGTAAATCCGGTGTATCGCGAGGTGGCCGAGACCTATGGCCAGGCGTTGGACATTCAATATGAAACCCTGCCCACCAGGGGGCGTCTCACCGATCTTTCCAACCTTGCCGGAATGAATCTGGAAGATGTGGCGGCAGTTGTGGTGCAGTCACCAAACTTTTTTGGAATGCTGGAAGATATTAACGGTGTGAAAACAGCCATCGGGTCCGCTGGAGCGTTGTTCATCACGGTGAATAATCCCATGAGTCTGGCGCTGATTAAATCACCAGGCGAACTGGGAGCGGACATCGCCGTGGGTGAGGGACAAGTCCTGGGGGCACACCAAAGCTATGGCGGTCCTTATCTGGGATTTATGGCAGTTACAGAAGCCTTAACCCGGAAAATACCCGGTCGCATCGTGGGGGAAACGGTGGATACCAGCGGACGACGCGCCTTTGTCATGGTACTGCGGACGCGGGAACAGGACATCCGTCGTGAGCGCGCCACATCAAATATCTGTACCAACCAGGGATTGGTTGCACTGACAGCCTGTATATACATGGCATCGCTGGGTAAACAGGGGTTGCGGAAAGTAGCCGAATTATCCACCCAAAAGGCGCACTATCTGGCAGGCTCAATCGGGAAGATTCCCGAATTCAATGTGGCAGTCGAATCACCATTTTTTAATGAGTTTATCGTTGAATGTCCGGTGCCTGCCACGCAGGTGATTCAAAAAGCCGGTGAGGCAGGCTTCCTGGCCGGTGTCGCCGTGGAAGATTATTTCCCTGGCCATCCCAATGAACTCCTGATGGCTGTCACTGAAAAACGGACGCGGGAACAAATAGACGCTTTTGTGAAATTTCTTTCCACATTTGCGTAAATCAGTTCAATCGATTCTACCAATGAGTGTTTACCAGGCATTACTTCAATCCACTGAGCGTCAGCGCGCCGGGTATCTGGTGTTAATTGACCCGGATAAATGGTCTGAAGAGGCGATCGTACACTTTGTTCAGCAGATAAATGATTCCGGCGCCGACGCCATTATGGTGGGTGGGAGCCTGAATACACGCGGGAACTGGGATCGTAAACTGGTGCAGATTAAGGAATCAGCCCACTTACCGGTTGTTTTATTTCCGGGCTCCCTGAGTCAGGTCTCCGAACATGCTGACGCGCTACTTTTTCTATCTCTCATCAGTGGCCGTAATCCCCAATCCCTCATCGCAGATCAGGTGCATGCAGCCCCCTTGGTGAAGCATATCGGCATTGAGCCCATTTCAACCGCGTATATGCTGGTGGAGAGCGGGAAACCAACCACAGCTGAATTTATGAGTGGGACCCGCCCATTACCCCGCTCCAAACCCGACATTGCGGTAGCCCATGCGCTGGCAGCGGAATATTTGGGATTCAAACTCATTTATCTGGAAGCCGGCAGTGGTGCCGAACTCAGTGTGCCGCTTGAAATGGTAAAGGCTGTCACCAGTGTAACCAGGGTACCAGTGATGGTGGGGGGAGGCATTCGCACCCCGGAAGCTGCTGCTGAATATGTGGCCGCCGGAGCTCGCTTTGTCATTACCGGAAATGTTTTGGAATCGAATCAGGATCCCCATCTGCTCAGCGCTTTTGCGCAGGCTGTTCACCGCCATGTCTGATAGTTGTGCCTGACTCTCTTCCAGACGGTGCCGACCTCAAAGATTTTCGAATTTATCTTAGCATTGAGCGCAATTTAGCAGAGAATACCCGTCTGGCCTATTTGGCTGACATGGAAGACTTCTGGGCTTTTTCCGTGAAACATGGCGTGCGGCACCCCTCGAAAGTAACCCGGACGCTATTGGTGCAATATGTTTCTGATTTAGCCAAACGCAAAATGGCGGATACAACCCTGGCGCGCCATTTTTCCTCGCTGCGTATGTATTATCGTTTTTTGGTGATGGAAGGAAGGGTTAAGGAAGATCCCACAGTGTATCTGGAATCGCCAAAACTCCCCTCAAAATTACCCAAAATTCTGGATGTATCCGATATCATACAATTATTAGAAGCCATTGATACTGCCAAATGGCTGGGCATTCGGAATCGGGCAATGTTTGAATTGTTGTACGCCACCGGAATGCGGGTGAGTGAATTGTGTGATCTGACGCGGGATCAATTGATCCTGGAAGAGGATCTGATTCGGGTGCTGGGGAAAGGTGATAAGGAGCGGCTGGTACCCGTTGGAGGGGAAGCCAAATTCTGGCTGAATCGTTATCTGGAGGAAGCCCGACCTAATTTGCTCAAAGGCCATCTCACTCATGGGGAAGTTTTTTTAAACAATCGTGGTCAGCGGTTGCAGCGCAAAGGGGTGTGGTTCATCCTGAAGGAGTTGGTGAAAACCAGTGGCTTAAAAAAACCGGTAAGTCCTCACGTATTCCGGCATTCCTTTGCCACGCATTTGCTGGAAGGTGGCGCGGACTTGCGTGTGGTTCAGGAAATGCTGGGTCATTCGGACATTGCCACAACACAAATTTATACGCACCTGGACAGTTCATACCTGCGGGAAGTCCACCGGACATTTCATCCCCGCGCCTGATATTTTTTTCACTCAGAAAATTTCGAAATGTGTTACAAAACCCTGATCTCCGGGCATTTGCCGGTCAATGGGGTGAAGGTTCCGATCATGGCGGCTGTGATACCGGCGTTTTGGAGCGCTGAGAGGCATGTGGCGGCCTTTTCTTCCGGCAGGGAGATAAGGAGCCCACCGGAGGTCTGGGGGTCGAACAAGAGCCAATTCTCAGCGATTTCCGGCTTTGTAGTCAGAATTACTCTGAACTGGTAAAACTTACGATTGGTCTTTGTACCGCCCGGCAATATTCCCCGTTCAGCATATTCCACAGCACCTGGCAGCAGGGGGAGCTCCTGGCGCGTCAATTCCAGACTAACTTCGCTGGCATCACAGATTTCCAGTGCATGACCTGCCAGACCGAATCCGGTCACATCGGTGAGTGCATGACAGTCAAATTCAACCGCGATTTCGCTGGCTTTTCGATTCAGCATGATCATGGATTCAATCATCTGGTCCGTTTCGCGGGCAGTCGCGATTTTTTGTTTTACCGCTGTGGCAATGATACCGGTTCCCAATGGCTTGGTGAGGATCAGCCGATCACCGGCGCGAGCTCCCTTGTTGGTTTTCAAACCGTCAGGGTGTACGGTGCCGGTCACGCTCAACCCATATTTCACTTCGTCATCTTTTATGGAATGACCGCCCACCAGCAGAGCACCGGCCTCCTCAATCTTGGACAAGCCTCCCAGCAGGATCTCTTGCAGGATTTGTTTGTCCATGGATTCGATGGGAAAGCCCACGATATTCATGGCGGTAAGGGGTGTGCCCCCCATGGCGTATACATCGCTTAAAGCATTAGCGGCTGCCACCTGACCAAAAACGAACGGGTCATCCACGATGGGCGTGAAAAAATCCAGCGTCTGAATTATCGCCAAATCCGGACGCAGTTTGTAAACACCTGCGTCGTCGTGGGAATCGGCTCCTGCCAGCAAATTTTCATGTTGGGGCAGATTGAGTCCACACAAAATGTCGTCCAGGTCCCCCGGACCAATTTTACCTGCTCACCCGGCGGCTTTCACCTGGGCGGTGAGGTGAACGACCTGATGTTTATGCTGGTCAGTCTGTGATTTCATGAATGTTTTAGGACTTCCCTTTTCATTGGAGCCAAATATATCCATCAAATGCGTTACCGGGAGAGATATGTGAAACTTCCGGGAACGTCACGCCACTGGCCGGCATGGATTGACCAGCGTCATTCAATTGGGATGTGTTAGTGTGTCAGGTTGTGAGGTTTGCCATGAGCATGGCAACTTTTTGTTCCGTTGTGGATTTTCGGAATTTCAAGGTGCGAATAATGGCTTCGATTTGATCCGCGCCCAGTTTACGACCCAATTGCTGGTGAACCCACAAACTCAGTAGGAGGGCGGTGCGGTCATTTTGGGACGCAAAGGGCTTGTTTTCGATGAGCACACTTAAGATTCGCTCCAGGTATTTCACAGGAACATCACCTGACCGGGATAAATCGGTGGCAATTTGCACTGGCGAAGGAATGTTGGCTAATTTCATGTAGCCTTCCTGATCGTCAGCGCCGAAGTGGCTGATGAAAGTCTCGCACAGGGTCCAATTCATAAGTGAAACCAACAAAATGTCGGGTTTATTCACAATTATTCCTCCTCGAGGCGGGTCAGGTACTGCTCGTGCTTTTCGATAAAGGATCCCAGTTTTTCAGCCAGGGTACGGCTTAAAACATTCATGTCATCCGGGATGGGTTTAATGGTTATTTCGCCATTCTTTTCATCCACATCCAGCGTCACTTCTGAACCCTTGTCCAGGTGTAGTCCTATGAGGGTTGACCGGGGAATCACAATTCCCAGGGATGACCCGATTTGTATAATTTTTCGCTTCATTTGACCTCCGGTATCATTATGATATTATTGTACTACAATTAAGACCTTAGTTACAAATGAAATTGACTCGCTAAAAATGAATGTGATGTAGCATATATTTAAGAAAATTACACGATACCTTGCCGGGATGGTTTCAGCGTGAAGGCCTGTTTCAAGAGAGGATTGTAAGTCTGGGATTCCGTCGGAACTGAACTTGAATTCCCTTGCCTTACCCACTGAATTCAGGTAGTCTTGGCAAAAACGCTGGAAGAAAAAGGCCGTTACAATGCCCCGAAAAATACCACACAAGACCTCAGAAATGTCGTTACAAATACTTTTTTGTACCACCGAATGTGCCCCATTCTCCAAGGTGGGCGGATTGGCTGATGTGAGTCAGGCCTTACCCGCCGCACTCAAAGCGTTGGGCGCAGAGGTAACGGTTATCACACCTTTGTACGGTGCAATTAACCGGAACGATTTACCAAAACCATTAAAGCAAATTGCTCAGGGAACCGTGTCACTGGGTGCATATCGTGAGCGTTCTTTCAGTGTACTGGCTGCCTTAGTGTCCGGCATCACCATCTGGTTTGTGGATTCTAATGAGTACTTCGCCCGGAATGGCATTTATGAGGATGAACAGGGCTTCGCCTTCTGGGATAATGGTGAACGGTATATTTTCTTCCAAAAGGTGATCCTGGAGATGGTCCGGCAGCATGAATTTCAGATTCTCCATGTCAATGACCACCACACATCGCTCCTGCCGGTGTACCTGAAAAAGGAGCGACATACGACTCCTCCAAAAACAGTCCTCACCATTCACAATATTGGGTATCAGGGGAGTTATTCACCTGACATTCTAAACATCACTGGCTTAGGGTGGGCGGATTTCTACCCTGGTGGTCCGCTGGAATTTCACGGGCAGACCAATTTTCTAAAAGGCGGTATTCTCTATGCCGATCGTGTCACCACGGTGAGTCCCGGGTATGCTGGCGAACTGTTAGCCTCTCAGGAAATCAGCTTCGGGTTGGATGGCGTACTGCGTAGCCTGGATACACCGCTCACGGGGATATTAAACGGTGTGGATTACCGCATCTGGAGTCCGGAAAGCGATGACATCATCCCGGCAAATTACTCAGCTGAGGATCTGGCCGGCAAACAGGTGAATCGTAAAAAACTGTTGAAGCGCACCGGTTTACCCGCGTTACCTGACCACGCTGTGATTGGGATTATCTCCCGGCTGGTGGACTCGAAGGGATTTGAATTACTCATTCCCCTGGAAGAGGAGCTCATGGAACTGCCGCTGCAATGGGTCATTCTGGGTTCAGGGGAGCAGCGTTTTGAAGACATGTTTCGCGGTTGGTCCCAGCGGTACCCGAAGAAAGTCGCCTATCATCAGGGCTATGATGCTGCCTTATCACACCTGATCGAAGCGGGTGCTGATATGTTTCTGATGCCAAGTAAGTACGAAGCCTGCGGATTAAACCAGATTTACAGCTTACGGTATGGCACGATTCCCATCGTGCGTCAAACGGGTGGTTTGGGTGATACGGTTCAGGCCTGGAACGGAGAATGCGGTACCGGATTTAATTTTCAGTTTTATTCGTCGTTTGCTCTGTTGCAGGCAATTAACCAGGCTTTGAGGGTATTTCGTGACAAACAGGCGTGGCAAACCTTAATGCGTAATGCCATGGCTCAGGATTTTAGTTGGGAAAAGTCAGCCCGAGCGTACCTGGATATTTACCGGGATTTGATGAAATGACATTACACTGCCGGTATATCAGCCTGGTAGTGATCATCATGGTTCTGGCAGGATGTGGTCATTCCCCGCAACCGACCAACTGGGAGGATGAGATCATCTACTTCGCGCTCCTT
>JAIPJQ010000035.1 GCA_021734065.1 Fidelibacterota bacterium
ATCTGATCCGGTACCGGATTGATATCACCATGACACGACGAAATCCCCAGATACTCGGTGCGTGTATCCTGGAAGGAACAGCCCACCCGCTGCAGACGTTCCCAGACGATTTCAGCCACTTTCTGGGCTTTCTCGTACGCCCGTGGTCCGGAAATGGTGAGCTGTCCGGAAGCTTTATAACCAGCAAAATAACTCATGGAGACCTTGTAAAATGGCGTAGCCGCAGCACCCTTCACCCGGTCAATTTTCACACGGTCATTCCCCTCATCTTCCAGGTTAAATGTTGTAAAATCAACCACCACATCGGGGGAGATATAATTTTTCGGATCGCCCATTTCGTACAGAATCTGCTCGGAGACGCCCATACGATTCACCACACCACCGGTCCCTTTATGCTTTGTGATAACGAACCCACCGTCTGGTTGGATTTCGATAATGGGATAACCGATACCGGCATAATCCGGAACTTCCCACCAACGGGAATAATTACCACCGGTACACTGGGCGCCACATTCGGTAATATGTCCCGCCAGCGTTCCCAGCGCCAGTTTGTCCACATCATCGGACTGCCAGCCGAATTCATGAATCATGGGACCCAGCGCCAAGGCCGGATCGGTGACACGCCCGGCCAAGACGATTTGAGCGCCCTGATTTAAGGCTTCGGCCAGCGGAAATGCACCGATATAGACATTAGCCGATTTCACCCGGTCCCGGATTTCGCTGAAGGGTGCCCCGGTATCCATGTTTTCGAAAGTTGCGCCCTGAGCCACCAATTCATCAATCCGGGACAGGATATCATCGCCCTCCACGATGCCGATTTTCAGATCATTCACACCTTGTTTACGGGCGACAGTCTGGAGTGCTTCTGCAGCCGCCGGGGCATTCACACCACCGGCATTGGCGATTACCCTGATGTTTTTCTTCATCAATGTGGGTAAAATCCGGTCGATGAGCTCCACAAAATCCCGGGCATAACCGGCCTGTGGATTTTTCTCTTTTTGGCGCTGCATGATGGACATGGTGACTTCGGCCAGATAATCCAGCGTGAGATAATCCAGGGGACCATCTTCCACCAGCCGCACCGGCGCGTCGATGGAATCACCCCAAAAGCCTTGCCCATTACCAATTCTTACTAATTTCTTCATAAGTCCTTTGTTTAGTTTGAAACCACAGATTACATAGATTGCTCAGATAAAGCGTAACCACGAATTACTCGAATTACATAAAATTAAATTTCACCCTTTACAGCGTGCCCTTCGAGGAGAGACAGCCAGAAAACCTGCGGACTATAATTTTGAGTTCCTGACATTTTTTCCGATCCGCGTGATCCATGCATTCCGCGGCCGCATGGATTTTCTGTACTCATCTGCGATCATCTGTGGCAAATAATCAAACCTGCAGTACCCCGAAGTTGGGCGCCGGCATGAGCGTAGATAGAACACAGATTGAACGGATGTTACTGATTGACACGGATCAAACAATTTTAGTTTTTCTTTCCCATTCGATCATTGGTAAAAATTTTTCTCACTATCTGGGGCTCAGGACCAAAATTCAGCAACAGACCAATTTCCTTATCAGTTGATTTTAAATAATTGAGCAGTTGTGCTTCATGAGGCTTAGTCAATTTCTCTACAGCTTTTAATTCAATGATAATGTCGCCAGCCACTAACATATCTGCAAAATAGTCTCCCACAACCCGGCTCTTATAGTGTACCGAAATTGGAACTTGAGTTTCAATACTCAAACCAGATTCTTCCAGTTCAATCGACAATGCATTTTCATACACTTTTTCCAGGAATCCCCATCTTAAGGCATTGTAAACATCATAAAAACAGCCAATGATCTGTTTTGTTAATTCTTTCTTAATCACCTTTCGACAATCCTGTGTGAATCTGTATTATCCGTGGAATCCGTGTTCCATTTCTTACACCTGCAGTATACCGAAATTCGGCGCCGGCAGTTGGGGTTGATTGGCGCAGATCTCTAACGACCGAATCAGGACATCACGGCTTTTATCCGGATCGATGATTTCATCAATCCACAACCGGGCAGCAGCATACCGGGGATCCGATTGTTTGTCATAAATCGCCTTGATTTCATCCACAATCTTCCGGCGTTTTTCCGGGGTCACATCCTGCTCCCGGGCCAATCGAATATCCGCCAACACATTGGCTGCCTGGGCACCTCCCATGACAGCAATTTTTGCAGTAGGCCAGGCATACAGAAACCGAGGCGCATACGCGCGACCGCTCATGGCATAATTTCCGGCGCCATAACTTCCACCGATTACCAGCGATATTTTAGGCACGACGGAATTGGAGACCGCCTGAACCATCTTGGCGCCATCCTTGGCAATACCGGCCCACTCGGCCTCGCGTCCCACCATGAATCCATTCACATCGTGGATGAACAGGAGTGGAATGCGGTCCTGATTGCAGTTCATGATGAACCGGGCGGCCTTGTCGGCCGAGTCATTGTAAATCACGCCCCCCATCTGCATTTCACCGGTCTCTGTTTTCACAATGACTTTTTGGTTGGCGACAATGCCCACCTTAAAGCCGCCAATTCGTCCGTGACCACACACCAGCGTCTTGCCGTAGGTGGCTTTGTACTCGTCAAATTCCGAATCATCCAAAATCCGGGCGAGAATCTCCCGCACATCGTACTGACCACCATTTTCGGGAAAGCTGCTAAGCAATTCCCGGGCCTTGAACTGTGGTGGCCGGAGCTCTACCCGGTTGAATGGTGATGGTTGGGGTTGGGGCAGATTATCCACCAGTTTGCGAACACGCTCCAGTGCCGCTTTGTCATTGGGTTCGTGATAGTCGGCGGTGCCGGAAATGGCGTTATGGGTGGTAGCACCGCCCAATGTCTCCAAATCCACTTCCTGACCAATGGCCGCTTTCACCAGTGCGGGACCAGCCAGAAACATACTGGCACCTTCCACCATGACGTACTTATCACACATGACCGGCAAATAAGCCCCACCGGCCACACACGGCCCCATTACCGATGCGATTTGGGAAATGCCCAAAGCAGATAAGCGGGCGTTGTTATAAAAAATGCGTCCGAAATGTCCTTCGTCGGGAAAAACCTGATCCTGCATGGGCAGAAAGACCCCGGCAGAATCCACCAGATACACAATGGGCAGATGATTCTCCAATGCAATTTGCTGCGCCCGCAACGTCTTCTTCAGTGTTACTTCAAAGTAAGCACCCGCTTTAACGGTAGCGTCATTGGCTACAATCACCACATCCCGGTGCTGGATTTTTCCAATGCCGATTATGACACCAGCCGCCGGAGGTGTTCCGTATTCTTCATACATTCCCCAGGCAGCAAACAAGCCCAGTTCCAGAAAGCTCGTATCCTTGTCAATGAGCTTGGCAATCCGCTCCCGGGCGGTAAGCCGGTTTTTCTCATGCTGTCGGTTTACAGCCTTGTCACCACCACCTTTTCTAAGCGTCTGTCGTTCTTTTTCAAATTCTTCAATGCGTGCAGCCATAAACTGGTGCTGTTTCGCCACCTTCTGCGGTGACCATTTCTCAACTGCTGTTCCGATTCGCGTCATTATTACTCAACTGCGTTTCTGTTTCAGATATTTTCTCAATACAGGTATCCCAGGCCGATGTACAATCCACTGGAGCCGTCTGCTTCATCGGCAGCAAAACCCATATCCACCGCTACGATGAAGTTCTCATTCAATGCGATGCGCAATCCACCACCAAACGATTTGTGAAGCACATCATCTCCGGATGGATAGGTGGCTAAATTGGTGGCATTCTCTGGTGCCGGCTGATTCTCCAGCACCTGTCCCGCATCCATAAAACCATTCAGCGCCAGGTAAAGGTTCTGGTTGAATATCACGGTACGGAAAAACTTCCAGCGGAATTCAAAATTCCCAAAAGCGATGGATTTTCCCACGATGCGGTTTTTCAGGATACCCCGGAGCGATTTGGAGCCGCCCAAGCCCTCTTCGGTTTTATAGCTCCCCTGGTAATAGGGCAGCATGTAAAAGGGATCGCGACCACTCACCACACTTTGGTATCCCAGCCGGTAAGCAAAGGACAGATTTTCGGGGATTATTGTGAAGTACTGACGGTGGGTCAGTGTGAGCGTGGTGTAGCTGAAATCGCTGCCCAGAGCCTCCGGAACCAAAGTGACCAGCGCCTCACTCCAGATTCCCGACATGGGATTGGGCTCATTGTCACGCGTATCATAGACCAATCCCAACTTGAGGTAATTGGTGAGTCCACCATTCGCTTCATCAGGGCTGATCCAGCCATCTGTTACATATTGGGCATACAACCCGTCCACCACGGGTAATTGATCTGCAGCATCCTTGCCCTCGTTGAGCGTTGCCACATCAACCGTATCTACCGCGGTGGAAATGACACCGAGCCCACCAATCCAGCGCAGATTCTCATTCAGAAACTTCCGTTGAAAATCGGCAGTGAATTTCACGGTATTGCGCATATGACGGTAAAATGCGCGGGAGATGTAATGCGTTGCATCCGTGTCATCCTCGTACTCGGCGAAGTAGGGTGCTGCAGCGCCATTCAAACCATAAAAGGGCAACGCCTGCTCGGTGAGATAGCTCAGTTCACTGGTGATTCGAATATCCTTGGGAAGCAGATATTTGGAATCGAAAAACAGCTTGTTCACCCCGCTACCCTTCGTCGTACGGGACCACTCGGTGTAAAGGGAATAGCGGTAATCGGGATACATGGAGCCGTCGCCGTAATTGTAGGTATTCACAATAATGCCGTAGGTAAATCCTGTATCTGAATTGTATGCGATGGCCGGGACACCACCAAAATTAAACCCGGTCTTGGCAACGCCCTGTCCCAAGAGTTGGCCTGCCAATACCAGCAGCACCAGGAAACCTGTCCTGTTTTTCATCGTCCCTCCTGATTAGCAAAGATAGTCACTATTTTAGTTTATTCATGTCAGGTGTACAAGCTTCCTGCAACAGAATTTGATACTGTTCAGCACACAGGAATTTAATCTTTCGCTGGAATGGGAATATCCAAAAGTGGGTAATTGCGCCAACCCTGGAAATCAAAATGCCACCACTCCGTGCGTAATCCGGTAAAACCATGCTTTTCCATCACAAGTTTCAGTAACGCCCGATTGACGATCTGTTGAACGGGAATATTCATATAATCAGCATGTGCTTTCTCGGTGAAATCGTCATAATCGGTGGGCATTGCCAACGGTTTTCCGGTGGAATCGGCCAGCGTGAGATCAATTGCGCAGCCCCGATTGTGGCGGGAGCCATTGGCGGGATTGGCTACATAGCGGTTATCAGGAAATACTTCCCACATTTTCTTCTGCACCCCAAGGGGACGATAGCCATCAAAAACCAATAACTGCAATCCCAGGGATTTCAATTCATTTTGAACCACCACCAGAGATTCAGCCGCCTCCTGCACCAGATAGGGCGAATCGGATTCATACAACACCTGACCGGTAAAATTATCGGCCGTGGCATAGCGAACATCGGTCAACAGCTCCGGGATGAGTGTGCGCAGTTCAACAACCTGAGGACTGGATTTTTCAGACGGAGTTGGTTCTACCTCAGGTGATGCCGTATCCAGTTGGGCTGGTACCGGGGAACAAGCCCAGAGTGTGGAGAAACTGGCAACGAGCAGAAAGCCGTACCAGAAAAGCGTTCGAAATTTGTAATTCATGACCTGCCCCTATCACGATTCTTCATTGGCCGGGTTTGCATGGATGCGGCTAATCTAAGACCGCGATTGAATCAGACGAACCATATTTTGGTTTGTGGATTTAACCGGATTAATATTGCCCCATGAAGTGGATGCGGCGGATTTTCATTGTGATCGGTGTGTTAACCCTGATCCACCAGTACATCTGGTATCAGCGCACGCCCAATGTCCCATCCAAACTTATCGCTCCCGAGGAAATGACCGTCTGGGCAAACAATGGTGGCATGTACCTGACTGATACAACCACCCTGGTATCCATCGGGATATTGAAAGAGGCCTATGGCGCTCGTCATATTCATTTAAAGGTGTCCTACGAACAGGGAGGATGGTACGCCGACCCAGCTCGCGAAACCACGCTGGAGGAGGTCATTGATACATTTCCATTCCTCAACTACTGGCTCTCCCTTACCGGAGACGATACAACCGGTGTAGGAGCTTTGGTGCACCTGATCCAGTCCCGGGAACTGGGACTGCAAGTCGTGATTTCCAGTCATTCTGAAGCAACTTCACAGGAGCTGCGGACCTGGCTGCCCCGGATCCCTCAAATTATGCCCCCGACAGAATTACAGCGTTTCATGACCTACAGAAAAATACTACTACTCCCCTTTTTCCACACCGGGTATGATGTGGCTGTCATTCCCCTGGATACCACCCGTGAAAATGCGCTTTTCAAACCTAAATTCATCCGCGCCCTGGGACATCTGGGCATTCCGGTGTGGGTGGATGGTGTGGAAAATTTAAGTCAGGTATTATGGTTAGCGGAGCGTAAGGTGAAATCGGTGCGCATGGACCGGGTTGATTTGGCGCTGCTGCCAAGAGCAACGCTTCAGTCTTCATTGGAATAAATTCTAATTCAATCGATTTGAGTTGTGATAATTGGTTGGGGACGACGCGACACTTACTTAATCGTCGCCACCAAAAGTCATCATCCACTTGGGAAATTGGGTGCGACCCATAAAAAAACCGCCCCGGTGAAGGGGCGGCTTTTATTGCGATTTCGGGTCGTGAATCGTTATCTGAATAACGACTTACCCGATTATTCGTTCAGCGCGGTGATCGTGCTGCTCAGAATATACCGAACATAGGCAGGATTGTGGACACCCAGACTGCGATCTTCGGTCAACGCCTTGTAGTTCAAGACGGCGCCGGCAACGACAGCGTTATAGGTACCCTCAACCGAACTGTCACTACCCGGAGCGGTAGCACCGGTAGCATCCAGCAGGGTTTTCAGTGAATCCAGTTGTCCCTGAATTTCAGTTGCCAGATCAGCAGTCTTGGTCTCTGCTTCATCAGCCGTATGACACTCAGCACAACCGGCTGTGTTCAGGACCGATGAACCGTGATACTCATAACCCATTTTCATGGTATGACCACCGGCCTGAACACCGTAAGGTTCCGCCATGTGACAGGTTACACAAGCGTCTCCGATGAGACCGGCGTGTGTGAAAGCACCATTGCCGGAATAACCGCTACCGGCGTCAAACAAACCTTCACCGGCAAACACATTGCCCTGCGGGCCATGATGTAAACCATAACGGGAACTGGTGATGGTGATGTCAGCACCACCGGCAACCGGCCATGGGTCCACAGTACGACCCTGGTGACAGCTGGCGCAAACGCTGGCTTTACCGAAATCGTAGGTTTCAGACACATTCATCAGTTCAATCGCCCCGGTCACGGTAAGTGCCAGGTCATCATCTGTGCCCGTTTCATGGATATTATGACAGGTGTAGCAGTTCTGCGGTGCAGGATTACTGATCATCGCACCATCTGCTGTGGGGTCATAAGATCCATCCAGATTACCCAAGAAACCCTGGCTGGTGTGGCAAATCGCACAGTCACCGGAATTTCTTTCGAAATTTCCACCGGTGGCGTGTACGGATGCGGCCCACTGGATTTCACGGGCAAAGATGGTCTGGCTGTTGTCATGACATTCGGTACAGGTGGCATTGGCGTCGACGCCATCAGTACCATTCTGTCCATCTTCTCCCGGAGGTCCGGCCGGACCTTCGCAGGAGACAGCAAACATCATCAACAAAGCCAGCGAAAAGACGAGCAACACGCTTTTCTTGACATTGTCCCTTAATACCATTTTGACTCTCCTCTGTTCTTTGAAGGTTTATGCTTCAAGACTTTTTTCATTAACTTCCCGTTAGCCCTCAAAACCGTTTGGTGGTTTATCACTATCAAGAAGGAAGGCTCCCGTTTTGCCCGCTTGTGAAAAACGGGGAATAACTGAATGCCTTCGGTTCGCATTCCCCCTGCCAAAGGTTAATGACCAGAGTCGGATATGCATTGCAGATTTTTTCCATAAACCCTCTATATAGAATTTCCTTCTGCATGGCTGAATTAATGGCAACATTGATGCCAACATCTATTAAAATGCACATCATTTTCCGCTCACAAGTATTTACAGGCAACTTTTGTTATTACCACTTAATGCAGTCTGTAAAAGGATTACTCAAGGCAAATACAATCCTAATATTCAGTATTTACTACCATTTCCGAATATCTGAAAATCAACGAAAAAGAAGACAGAGATTCACATGGCAATCCAAAAGTCAATGAACCGATGCAGCCCTGGAAAACCGTGACGCCACAGATTTTCTCAGATTTTAAAATTCCCTTCTACAATTTTTAAGAATGGAAATCGAATGGTTCCAGCGTGTCTCACTTGATCATCAGCTAAGACACAATAATTGCAGCTGGCAATCATTGATTCCCACAGTAATTATCGGATTAAAATTGCTGAAAATTGCTTCGAATGGCAGTGAATATTGTTAGGACTTGTCCAATGCGTAAATGGTACTGATATAGTCGTCCAGCATCCGCTTGGCGGTGAAATTCACGCCGGTTTTAATGGACTCCCGCATGATTTGCAGCCAGGCTTTCTGATCGTTATAAAATGTGGGAATGACCTGCTCCTCCAGCACCCGGTATAGCGCATTGGCATCAGAGCGATCGCTGGGGACCACCGGTTCACCAAATGCCCAACCATTCTCGCCATCACGACACCCCTCATTCCACCAGCCATCCAGAACAGACAGACTGGGTACACCATTCAGCGCGGCTTTCATGCCACTGGTGCCACTGGCTTCGTTGGGACGTAAGGGCGTGTTCAGCCAGACATCCACACCGCTGGTAATGAGTCGTCCCAGCCACATGTTGTAATTTTCCAGGAAAACCACATTTACCCTGCCATTGAGTTCACGGATATGCCTGTAAAGCTCCTGAATCACATCCTTACCGTGCTCGTCCCGGGGATGGGCTTTACCGGAGAAAATGAATTGAACCTTCCCTTCACAAACTTCGGTCAATCGCTCCAGATCGTAGAACAGTAAATTAGCGCGCTTATAGGTAGCTGCCCGCCGGGCAAAACCAATGGTCAACAGATTGGGCGAAAGTCCTTTTTGGGTCATGGCATTGGAATAATCCAGCAAATTGATTTTGTTCTCCAGATGGGCATCCCAAAGCACCTCGTCTGCCACCTGATCAATTTTCAATAATTCTTCGGGTTCCTGCACCCAACCGGGTAACTGCTTATCAAACAGATGCTGCGTCTCACGACTGGTCCAGCTCAAATGATGCACCCCATTGGTTACGTAGGCTACCTGGTACTGTGGATACATTTTCCGCGCTACCTCACCATGGAGTTGAGAGACAGCGTTGACCGAACGACTCATATTCAGTGCCAGATGGGTCATGGACAGCTTGCCATGATTATCCGCAAATTCCCGGATATTTTCAGGAGCAAAATCCCCAAGTGCCGGGAGAGCCGTTTCGTAGGTAAATTCATCGTGACCGGCGGGAACCGGTGTATGGGTTGTGAACACACATTGTTTGCGGACTTTTTCCACATCACCCCCGGCTGCTTTCAATAAATCCAGCGTCAGGAATGCGGTATGACCCTCATTCATGTGGTACACCTGAATGAATTTTTGGTAACCCAAAACCTTCAAAGCCGCCATGCCGCCCAGACCCATAGCCATTTCCTGGTACAACCGGTGTTGATTATCCCCTGCGTAAAGCCGGTAGCAAAGTCGACGGTATTCCGGGGCATTTTCCGGAAGGTCCGAATCCAGGAACAAAATGGGGACCTTGTATCCCCCCGCTCCCTCTACCCAATATTGCCAAAGCTCCAGATGAATCGAGTGGCTGTTGATGCGAAAGGAGACTTTTTTATCCAGCTTCTCCAGCAGCCAGGAAGGATTGAAAGGCGGGTATTCCTCCGACTGTTTACCCTGGGCATCCACATGCTGATTCATATATCCTTCACGATACAAAAGCGTTACACCCACCAGCGGCAAGCCGGCATCAGCAGCAGCTTTCACATGATCACCAGCTAAAACCCCCAAACCACCCGAGTATGACGGTATGCTGGGGGAGACACCAATTTCTGCACTAAAATAGCCTATATGGGGTTCAAATTTTTTCACGCGTTGCTTCTCCTCACCCACCGGGTCAATTTCGTTCGGATTCGATCATTCTTATTTCTGTTTCGACACCAGCGGCGTCTCAACAGTCAATTCAAAGGCAATTTTCATGGACTTCCCCGGCGCCAAATCGAAATGCCACAGAGGTAGCACACTGGAAGCCTGGTACACCCGTTCAAAACCCGCCTCCGACATGGAAACGGTTTCAACAGGCGCCCGCCACAGCCGTACCGCCTCAGGAAATTTCAGATGAAATGCAAAATCATCCCACTCACTCGCCACGCTCACCTGATTCACCTCGTCATTTTCTGCTTTTGTGTTCAGAGCGCACCGGGTGGTGGCATCGCCATTGAGCTTATAGTATCGATCCGGACTATCACCCCCCAGAAGTCCGAAATTAAACTCATTCCCGTAATATCCACGGATCGCATGTTCCGCGGTGTTTTTTATCGAAATGTCGAATTGCAGACTCTGGCGCGTCATGACCACCGTTTTTTTCAGTGTCACCGGTAATTCCCAAATAAAGCCGGTGGCAGTAAGCGTGATACCGTCTTTAATACGATCCACATGAAAGCGGGTATTGAGAAAGCTGCCGCCTTCCATGGCTTCAGCGCGGTAGTAGTTTTCAAGCGATTCATCTTCACCATAAAAATGGTCGATCCAGCTCATCCGCGGGTATTTATCGACAAACAGGATATCCTGGAGATTATCCTCTTTGGCCAATACCAAATCATGGATGGATCCATTGGAATTTTTATCGGTGGTGGCCTGCGCCAGTTTATCGTGATAACTTTCGGAATACCGCGTCAGGGTATTCAGCGCGTTAAAGTGGACCGGTAACACATCCAGTTCCTGGATCGCAGCGCCATTTTCGCGGATGAAAACCTGCAGGATGTCATTGCGAAGTTGATATTCAAGCAAACCATCTTTGTCAACATCCACGATTCGCATGGGTTCGTGGGACACCTTGTCCAGAGCTTGCTCCGTCTTCAGCAGATGCTCAAAAATGGCGTGGCGCAAATGGGGCAGATATAATCCGCCGAAAACCCCGTGCCAAAACCCGCAATTACATTGCGCCCGATAGAGGTCGTCCTTTACCTCCGATGGGATCGGCCCCACCAGCGTTTTCTCCAGATTCGCTATCCGGTCAGACACATCCTGAACGCGCTTCTGCATCCAATTGGATTCTGTGTATTTGGAGAGAAAATTCCGCCAAATCCCACCCTTTACGAACGGCCGGGCGAAGGTCTCTTCACCACTTTCCTGTAGCTGATGGACAAATTTATCCAGATCCCGCCCTAATCCTGTGGGAAGGGTCCACTGGGACATTTCAAAATACGACGCTGTAGGCAAATAGATCAACCCCAGGGGCTGATGTGTGGTGTAATAGGATTTGAAAGTGGTGGTGTGTAGCCAGTCCTGGTTTTCGGTCAACAGCGTAAAAAAGCGCTGCAACCATTTCTCTTCGTACACGGTTTTGTACGTGCCGGGCCAGATACCGAATTTTTCACCATCATCCGCCATTACCACCACATTTTGTCCATCTTCGGTGGCTTTTTCCCGTAAGATATCAATGGTCTTTTGCGGCTCTTCAAATGGCATTGCATAGCGTAATTGTTGAGAAATGGGGAATACACCCAGGGTCTTTCCCTCATCCTCCGTATTAAAATATCCCGTCAGCTCATCCGCATGTAGTCCGGAGGATAGAAAATGGTAATCGTCCAGCACAATGTACTCCAGGCCGGAATCGTAAATGGGGGACACCAGATGGGGTTCCCACACACGTTCCGTGAGCCAACTCCCTTTCGCATCGTAGTTGAACCGTTTTTTCAGGTAACGATTCATTTTCCGCAACTGCCCCAGCTTGTCCCGATTGGGTATCATGGTCAGAATCGGCTCGTAAAAGCCGGCGGAAAGCAATTCCACATTGCCACGTTTGACCAATTTATCCAGTAGCTCCAGAACTTCAGGCCGATTCCCCTCCAGCCATTCGATCAACGAACCACTGAAATGGAAGCTCATTTGAATGGAGGGAAACTGTTCCAGTGTTTCAAGAAATGGCTGATACGCCCGGTCACATGCATCGTGCATAACCGCGTCAAAATTGCCCACCGGCTGGTGATTATGAATACCGAAAATAAATTGAATAGATTTCACGAACGAACTAACTTCCTACAACGATATATCGTTTATAATCACGTTTAAAATCAAGGGGTTTCAGGTTGCCTGGTCCACAGCCTGGATTTTCAACATATTGGTGGTGCCGGATTGCCCAATGGGGATTCCGGCGGACAAGACAAATCGATCACCGGGTGCTACCGCTTTTAACGCACGGAGTTTTTCTGCGGCCAGATTCAGCATTTCGTCAGTATTGGAATAGGGTTGTACCACAATGGGTTGGACGCCCCAGGTGAGCCTTAACTGGCGTGCTACTGGTAAAAAAGGTGTCAAAGAATAAATGGTCGCACGGGGGCGATACTTGGAAACCGCGCGAGCGGTAGCGCCGGAATGGGTCATGGTTACAATCACCCGGAGATCCAATAGATTGGCAATATTTCCGGCCGCGTGGGCAATGGCATCAGACTCGGTGCGTTGCGGCATCACCACAGCCATCCGGGGATCCACATTGGGATCAATTTCAACTTCTGAAATAATCCGGTCCATCTGCTGAATGGTTTCGATGGGAAATTTACCAATGGCGGTTTCACCAGTTAACAGCAGCGCATCCGCCCCATCATATACCGCGTTGGCCACATCCGTCACCTCAGCGCGGGTAGGATAGGGATTTTCCTGCATTGTGGAGAGCAATTGCGTGGCAATCACCACTGTCTTCCCGGCCATGTTGGCGGAACGAATAATTTGTTTCTGAATGGCAGGCAACCGTTCCAGTGGAACTTCCACTCCCAGATCACCCCGGGCGACCATTACACCGTCGAACATCTCAACAATGGCATCCAACTCATCCAATGCTTCCGGCTTTTCGATTTTAGCCAGGATCGGGACAAATTTCTGCTTCTCTGCCATGATTCGCTGCAGCGGTTCAATGTCACTGGCCCGCCGCACAAAGGAGAGTGCCACCCAATCCACATTCTGCTCCAATGCAAATTCAAAATCGACTGCATCTTTGGCAGTGACAGAGGGGACGTCCAAATCAATGTTAATAAAATTGACGCCTTTACGGGGTTTGAGCAATCCGCCCCGCCGTACTTTTGCCTCTACCAGTTCATTGGAGATAGACGCGGTAACATCCAGTAAAATCCGGCCATCATCCGCGGAAATGCGGGCGCCCTCTTTCACGCCCCGAAACTTGAATTCACCCGTGAGAGGAATCCCTTCCGTGGGTGTAACGGCTCCTTCACAACCCAACAAAACGGCGTCATCATCGGTTAAATCCCAACCCTCCGCAAAATCAACCGTACGGATTTTCGGCCCCGCCAGGTCTACCAGAATCGCCGGTCCCACAGCGTCATTACCTGAGTTCCAATTTCGGATCCGTTTCAGGATATCGGTGTAATAGGCGTGATTTTGCTGCGACATGTTAAAGCGCACAGCATCCAACCCGGTGGCCAGTAAATCGTTGAGGCCTGCTTCGCTATCCGAAGCAGGCCCCACAGTTGCAACGATTTTGGTTTTCCGCATCATTTTTATCGGATTACCTGACCGGGTAGCACTCAGGCAATTTTCAATAACAGATCGAGCACCCGGTTGGAATAACCGATCTCGTTATCATACCAGCCGGAGATTTTCAGAAAGCTGCCATCCACCACATTGGTTAAACCGCTGTCAAAAATGACACTATGGCGATTCCCAACAATGTCAATGGAGACCAAGGGTTCCGTGGTGTATTCCATGATACCTTTCAGATAGGTCTCTGAAGCCTTTTTCATGGCGGCATTCACCGCTTCCACCGTCACATCCCGTTTGAGTTGCAACGCCAGTTCGGTGATGGAGCCATCCGGTAAAGGTACCCGGTGGGCAACGCCATCCAGCTTACCCTTCATCTGGGGAATGATTTTCCCAATGGCTTTGGCAGCGCCGGTGGAGGTGGGGATCACAGAGTAGGCTGCCGCACGGGCACGCCGGGGATCCGAGTGTGGATAATCCAGCAGACGCTGGTCCAGGGTGTAGGCATGAATCGTCAACAGGAATCCATGTTCGATTCCAAAATTATCCTCAATGACCTTTACCATGGGAGCCGCACAGTTTGTGGTACAGCTGGCGTTGGAAACCAACTTGTGCTCCGGGCGGAGGACCTCGTCATTTACGCCCAACACAATGGAAGCATCCAATTCGTCTTTGGCAGGAACGGTGAGAATGACCTTTTTCGCACCCGCCTGTAAATGCTTTTCAATCTGATCCCGTTTCCGGAAAACGCCGGTAGATTCAATTACCACGTCGACACCCAGGTCTTTCCATGGTAATGCAGCCGGATCGCGTTCCGAGAATACCTTAATTTTTTTACCCCCAATGGAAATGAATCCGTCAGCGTAGCTCACCTCTCCGGGAAAGGCTCCATGTACCGAATCATATTTCAATACCGGTGTTATGGTGGCCGGATCAGCCAGTTCGTTGATGGCTACAAATTCAATGTCATCATTGCGCAGAAGTGCTTCACGGAGGACTGTGCGCCCGATTCTTCCGAATCCGTTAATCGCGACTTTTGTCATAAAAACCTCCTCTTACTCAAATAGTCACTCGCTTATGAGTTACTGAAAGATAGTGTGTACATTTTCACCAGTCAAGGAGATTGTAAAATGTATGTACTATCTCCCGTATCCCGGCCTACACGGGCGAATATCATGCCGATTCAATGCCAGGGGGAAAGGTGGGTTTGTGTTGTTCGTCGAAAAGATCGTCCAGGCTCTCAATGTCACCTTCCAACATATCAGCCACAATATCACCCAGGTAGACTTTGAAGCGCTGCGCCAGCAGGGTGAGGTCCAGGATGATATAATTCAGTGCGATGGAAACGATGGCGTAATTCTTGGTCCAGGCTACTTTAAGACCGGGCTTGTCATCTGAGCCACCCAAAAGTGCCGTCTCCTTATCCACCACGATCAGGATTTTTTTGCTCCAGATCTTCTCCAACTTCGCAGTTTTCAGATTGTAAGAGAAGACCATACCCACATCCTGGGGTATTTCAGTGAAGGAAAAAATCAACACCTTCACACCCCGCGCCTCGGCTTCCCGCAGGTCATCCACCAAGTAGTCATATTCAGGCCGCCAGATGGACAGGTAGATGGTATCATTGGCTGCCTGAATTATGGCTTTGGCGCGCTGGAGCATATTGTCGTAACCGACAATATTCCACAGATCACCCACCTCCATACTGGTATGGATGGATTTCAGGGAATTTTTTAATTCGTCCAGATCGCTTGAAAACCGTTGTTCCAACAATTCGAACAAATGAGCCGGTGGTAGCGGAATGTAACGGGTGGGATTGGTGTCGGTCACGCTGACCAAGCCCATGGTTTCCAGTCGTTTTAGAATTTCATAGATCGCTGAACGGGGAACACCCGATTTTCCACTGATTTCGTAGCCTGTTGCCGGATTGGCGCGTAGTAACGTCAGATATGCTTTGCTTTCGTTCGCGGTAAATCCCAGACTCTTCAGGGTAGATATAATTTTACTGTCCATTGGCGCCTCACATGCGTTACTCACTAATTAGTCACGCTTCAATATAACGGGTGAACCAGACCCCTTCAAGCCGATAATGCGTGGCACAATTCCATGATTTGCTCGCAGCCCATTGGCAAACTGGAGGAAAAAAATTCATTGCTTCTATTCTCCGATTCTGATTACTTTGGAAACGATGGACACGACAATCGTTTTCAGCGACACAAGACTGCGTGTGCTACAATACTTTGAAGCACATATTCTCCGCACCGGATTGGGAACCTTTACCGTGGATCAAATGTCGCGGGAACTGAAAATATCCAAACGGACCATCTATCAGGAATTCCCCAACAAAGCAGCTATTGTCAGTGCCTTTGTGGATACCGTAAAGGGAAGATTGGATCGGCATTTTCTAGAAATTAACGGGCTGAATTTGCGTCCAGCCCAACGCCTGATCCTCACTTTTAAGGGTGTGTTGAACATTCTCTCCCCGTTCCTGAACCAAACCATTTCGGACCTGAAACAACTCTATCCGGATATCTGGGAGGGTTTGGTTCAATTCAGAATGGAAAAATTTACTCACTTGTTTAATCTGCTTCAACAGGCTCAGGGAGACGGGGACTTGAATCCCAATCTAAACCTGGATCGACTGGCCTACCTCCTGCCCCGGGTCATGGATGAATTGTTCCAACCTGAGGTTGTCTTTCATCCTGACCATGCTTCCCGCGATATGGTGAAAGAGGTATTTTTGATTCTGTTCCAAGGCATTTTTGCCGGTGAAATGCGCGATTCTTTCCTACAACTTCTTAATGAAAATGAGTAATGCATGAAGCGACTTGTCGAATTTATCACCCGTTACCCCAAATCTGTCATTGCCATCAGCCTGCTCATCATCGGAATTCTGGCTGCGCCGCTGGGACGGTTGGCCATTGATCCGGATATGCTTTCGCTGATAGATGAGGATGATCCCGATCTGGTTCGCATGGACGAAATTGATGACATTTTTGGCGGGCAGGACATCGCCATTATTTCCATTGCTGCAGAAAATGTCTTCCAGCCCCGCGTCCTCAGAATTGTGGACACACTCACAAGCGCGGTGGAAAGTATGGAATATGTGGATCGCGTTACCAGTCTCACCAATGTGGAGATCATTCGGGGTACGGATGATTTCATGTCAGTGGATCCCTTCCTGGAATCCATTCCGGCCACGCCAGGTCAACAGGATAGCCTGGCTCGTAAAGCAAAAGAAGAAAACCTCATCCAAAATATCCTTATCTCGGAAGACCAGACCCATACTGCCATCCTCCTTTTCCTCAGTGAGGGGGGTCATGATGAAGAACTCTATGATGAGCTAAAATCACGCACCGATCGCTATCAATCGGAAGACCTGACCATCGAGCTGGGTGGTATGCCCATTATCCGCTACCATATTTCCGCCGATATTGAACACGATGTGGTCACTTTTATCCCGCTGGGTATGTCACTGATGGTCATTTTGCTGTTTTTCAGCTTCCGCTCCTGGCGTGGCGTTCTGCTGCCCATGGGGGTGGTGGCCATGTCCATTGCCGCCACACTGGGCTTGATGGCCTGGCTGGACATTTCGCTGAAAATCGTCACCAATATCGTCCCGGTGATGCTCATTGCCATCGCCAACGCATACGGTATTCATATTCTGGCGCGCTATTATGAGGATGTACGTGAGTTAGGCGAGGCCGCCCCAATCCACGATATCATTTACCGGGGTATTAAACACATTTCAACACCCATTCTGCTGGCGGGCTTTACCACGATTGCCGGATTTTTATCCCTGCTTTCCCATGTGCTGCCAGCGTCACGTGAAGTGGGTGTACTGAGCGCATTCGGCATTGCCCTGTCGTTCATTTTGTCCATCACCTTTATTCCGGCGGTTCTAACATTGCTACGGCGGCCTAGTGCTTCGGAGAATATTCACAATGACGAAAGCCGTTACATTTCCCGGGCGCTCAGTCATTTGGGTGATGCGGTTTATCATCACCAGAAGCTGACCCTGGCCCTGTTTATCGGCCTCACGATTGTCGCCGCGTTTGGCATCCCCCTCATTATCGTGGACAGCAATCCGCTCAATTATTACGAAAAGGGCTCCGAGATTCATCGCATCAGTACCGTCATTAATGAGAATTACGGCGGAGCATCCAGTATGTCGGTCATCGTGGAAGGGGATATCCGCGATCCGGGTGTATTAAAACAGATTGATGCAATCCAGAGTTATCTGGATACCATCCCGGACATTGGCTACACCATGTCGTTGGTGGATTTCATTAAAGAGATGAATGTGGCCATGCATAACAACGATGGCGCCTATTATCGCATTCCCGAATCCCGGGAACTGGTCGCCCAATTCCTGCTCCTGTATTCTTTTGAAAGCAGTGAGGGCACACTGGACACCTATGTGGATTATGATTATTACCAGGCGCAGGTGGTGATCCGTATTTCAACCTTCGATGTGGACCGGATGGTGGACATTGAGAAACAATTGAATCGGTTCCTGGACGAAAATATCAGGGTGGATAATCAACCCCAGGCGGAGGGGTACGCCGTACTGATCGCCCATTTGATCCCCATGATGGTAAATGGTCAAATACGCAGTCTGTTTGTCTCACTCTTTTTTGTGGCAGTCATTGTTGGCATTTTTTTCCGATCCGGAATGGCGGCCCTACTTTCTGTCTTACCACTTACCACCGGTGTGGTGAGTGTATTCGGGCTTATGGGATATTTTGATGTTTATCTCAATGCCGGAACCTCCATGCTCAGCTCCATTGTGGTGGGCGTTGGGATTGACTACACCATCCACTTTTTGTATCGCTTCCGTCTGGAGATCCGTCAGGGCGCCAGCGATTTGGACGCGCTCCACACCACATTAAGAACCACAGGACAGGGAATTCTTTTCAATGCCATGGCCGTGATGGTGGGTTTTTCCGTCAACATGCTGTCCAACTTCTTACCCATCTACTTTTTCGGATGGCTGATTTTGGTCTCCATTCTGGTGTGTACCATTGGAGCCATGACCCTGCTGCCCGGATTACTCATGCAGCTCAGGCCAAAGTTTGTTTACGGAGACAG
>JAIPJQ010000036.1 GCA_021734065.1 Fidelibacterota bacterium
TTATACAGACCATACAGACTCAGGGCTTCCTGCAGGGAGGAGGCATTCCACCGGGAGGAGGCCAGGACCGTTTTCAGATTTTGAATGGGATCGCGGGTTCCCAATTGCTCCCACAGGTCGGTCATGATGTGTTTTCCCTGGCTGAAACCGTATTCTTTATCCAATACCCAGGGAAACAAACCCTGTCCGTATTGATGATAGGTGTCGTCCAGCCGCGGGGAGGGATTTCTGGAAAACACACCCTGAATGTACGCCAGGTAGTCATTCACTTCCGGATAGCAGTACTCCTCAAACCACACCGAGGACATTTCATACCAGTACTGGTAATCCGCCGGCGAGGGAATGGAATAATGCACCTGCACCATGTGAAAGAATTCATGGGCGATAGTGACCCTTAACGCGTCCAAACCGTGGGTATAGTAGTTGGTTTCCGTGTAGTCATTATCAATCACCAGATAAGCGGGACTGGAGGTTGATGAAAAATAGGTCATGCCGTAATACTGACCGCCCCAGTTCTTCATGTAAATGTCGTATTCCGGTCCGTGGGTGGGATCGGAAACCGGCGGATTGAATCCCAGGTGATCAATGAGCAGCGTATAGGCTGAATCGGCGGCCAGCGCGGCTTCATATACAAACCGAGGTGTGCCGTCCGGGAGCGTGTCCGTGGCACTGACGGCATGATAACCACTGATGTCATAGTGAATTTTGAAATTTCCCGACGGACTGATATAACTGCTGTCAAGTTCTGGTCGGTCATACATCCGCAGCGCAGGACGCAATGCCAGATTTCCCGCTCCGAACCCGCATTTCACCGAATGATCGGCCTGTCCCCATGCTGTCACCGGATTCACCAGCAACGCCAGGAGTAAGAAGAGAGTTATTGTTGAAAAAATGCGGTAATAAGGCATGGGAAAATTTGGGTCATTTGGCGTGGAAATGCAATTGAATCGGCACGCCCTGAAATCCGAAGGTCTGGCGAAACTGGTTTTCCAGAAAGCGCTGATAATCGGTGGGGATTAATTTGGGGTGATTGGAGAAGAAGACAAATCTGGGTGGCGCGGCGGAAACCTGGTTCACGAATTTGAATTTGATCTCTTTGCCCTTCACCGCCGGCGGCTGGCGCTTGGTCATCACGGTGTCCAGGAAAAGATTCAACTGACGGGTACTCACCTTCTTATGGTAATCAGCATGAACGGTCATGATCATTTCCAGTACTTTCTGAATTCGCCGCTTATGCAGTGCTGAAATGAACAGGATGGGATAATGTTTCAGTGTGTCGTACTGGTAGATTAATTCCGCCTGATAATCACGCATGGTGTTGGTCTCTTTTTCAATGAGATCCCACTTGTTCACCACCACAATCAATCCCTTTTTCTCCTGAATGACCTGACTCATGATGCGCTGATCCTGGTTTCCCATGCCTTTCTCAGCGTCAATGATCATCACCACGATCTCCGCCTGATCAATGGCGTGCCGGGTTCGGAGGGCGGAGTAATACTCCACCGAATCATCCAATTTAGTGCGATGGCGGAGACCGGCCGTGTCCATGATGGTCATGGTTTGACCGTAATATTTGAACTGGGCATCCACCGCGTCCCGGGTCGTGCCGGGCACGGCGGTGACAATTTGCCGGTCTTCACCCAAAAGGGCATTGGTGAGACTGGATTTACCGGCATTTGGCATACCCACAATGGCCAAGGGAATGCTGCCATCCGCCGCGCTATCCAGACCGATTCCTACAGGGGGTAATAAATTGATGACTTCGTCCAACAGATCGCCCACGGAGCGGCCATTCAGTGCGCTGACCCCCATGACATTGGCCAGACCCAGCGAATAAAAATCAGCCAGATCAATGGTGCGTTTCTGATTATCAACCTTGTTCGCCACCAAAATCACAGGTTTTTGGGAACGCCGTAAAATCCGGATGACCTCCAGATCCTCCTTGGTTGGTCCCACCTGAACATCCACCACGAAAAGTATCACATCAGCAGATTCCATGGCTAAGACCGACTGAATCCGCACAGCCGAATCGATGGCGTCATCGCTGCCGGAGATGTATCCGCCGGTATCCACCAGATAAAAATCTCGACCTGCCCAGTCTGCCGGAGCGATTACCCGGTCGCGGGTTACACCCTCGGATTGGTGGACAATGGCGTGCCGCCGTCCCAGAATCCGGTTAAACAGCGTTGATTTGCCCACATTCGGCCGACCTACAATGGCCACTACCGGTAGTTTTACGCCCACTCTGTCAATACCTCCGCCATATCTTCCTGGTGAATTTTTACCGGTACACCCAGGTATTTTTCAATGTCAGCCCGGGTCAGGTCATCCAGTGTCAGTCCGTCTTCATTAAACATGCGGTGGGAGAGCCAGACCACATCACCAACACCGTGTGATTTCAGTTGCACAGATACATCGCGTCCGGAGAGCAGTCCGGTGACGGTTACCATCCCGGCACCCAGCCAGTCATTGGTAATGGGCACCAGATCCCAGGCCAGGTTTTCCACCTGATTCAAGTCCGCGCTCATGGTCTGCATGAGAAACTTGTAGGGTAATGTCCCGGTGGCGAATGTCATTTTTACCGGTTTCGCCAGTCGCTCCGGGAATTCCGTCACCTGGTCTCGGAAATCGTCGGCGAAGGCGCGGCATTGGCCCACGCCATTCTCCACCATGAGGTAATCGTCATAATAATCACTCGCGGGCATGGGCGCATCCGCAAGAATAAACCATTCGTCGCTGAGATAGACAAAGCGCTGGCCGTCCGGGCGACGATATTTGGCATCCCATTTCTCGGACTGGGGGATCATCTGACGGGCGTATTCTGCACTGACTGTGGGAATGTTGGGCAGGTTTTGCCGCCACTTGGTCAGGCCAACCGGTACAATGGAAACAGTTTTCAGCATGGGCTGGAACTGGTACAGATCGTCGATGGTGCGGAAGAGAACATCGCCATCGTTATAACCGGGACAGAGCACGATCTGGGTGTGCAGTTCAATGCCGTTATCGGTGAGGAATTTAAGTTTTTCCAGAACGCGGTCATCTTTTCCAAACAGCATGAGTTTTCGGCGGACGGTGGGATCGGTGACGTGCACCGATACGTAGAGCGGCGAAAGACGTTGCTCAACCACACGATCCAATTGTTTTTGTCCCATGTTGGTCATGGTAACAAAATGGCCGTGCAAAAAGCTGAACCGGTAATCACCATCGCGGAAATTGAGAGATTCCCGCACGCCCGGCGGGTTCTGATCGGCGAAGCAGAAAATGCAGTCATTGGCGCAAGCCCGGATACGCATGGGTTTGAATTGAAGCCCCAGATCGTGGTCCGGATCTTTGGTCAGGGAGCGGGTGGTCATTTTACCGCCCTTATTGAACTCAATTTCCAACGTTTCATCCGCTACATAGAATTCGTAATCGATGATATCATTGAGACGATGGTCATTGATACGCAGGATCTCATCGCCCGGCTCCATACCCAGCCGGGCACCCAGGCCGTGTTTATCTAAGTCAATTATTTTCATAGCGGCCGAATATATCCGGGCGGGTAGTGTTTTGAAAGTGAATCGATTGCGCTGCAATGCTTAAAAAGGACCAAAATTCCTGTTTCAATGCGCCGGCAATTGTGTATAATTTGGCCCGTCATGGAGCCTGGCGCACACCAAATTATCAACCTGCTAAACAACCGTGTAGGAAATCATTTAAACCAATGAAAATATTCCCTTTCTGCGGCACGATTTACAATCCTGAAAAATTTGAAAATCTCACCCATGTTATCGCCCCGCCATACGATGTGATTAATCCCGCAGAGCGTCGGTTTTTGATCAATCGCTCAACGTTTAATGTGGCCCAGTTGATATTGGGCGAGAAAAAACAAGGGGATTATTTCGAGGATGACTTTTATACCAACTCCGGGAAATTATTCAACACCTGGCTGCAGGAAGAGGTGCTGATTCGCCTGGAGCAGCCGGCCATCTATTATCTGCATCAATTTTTCCGGGGTCCCGATGGGATGAAAAATCTGCGCAAGGGGTTTATCGCCCTGATGCCCATTGTGCCGTATGGTGCAGATACGGTTTTGGCGCATGAAAGAACGCATAAAGGGCCGATTCTGGATCGCCAGCGATTGTTGGAAAAGACCAAAATCAACCATAGTCAGATATTTTTCACCTACCAGGATGATGAGAATCGCATTCACCAACGACTGGATGAGGCGATTCACAAGGCGGTGTTGAAAATTGACGGGGAAGATGATGTGAACGGGGTGGAAAATGTGTGCTATGTGATTCAGGACGAGGAAGTGATCCGGGATGTTTCTGATCTCATGGAATCCAAGCCGGTGTTCATTGCCGACGGTCATCATCGCTATGAAACGCTGCGCCAGTACCGGGACGCCCAACGGGCGAAGCACGGTATTGACGAAATGGAAGCCAATTATGTCATGGGTTATTTTTCATGCGCCAATGACGCAGGGCTGAAGGTGTATCCCACACATCGCACCATTCACGATATACCGGATTTTATCTATCGGGCTTTGCGGGAAGGTGTCTGGAAGTATTTTGATTTTTCCGAAGTTGATTATGAAGATGTGGATTTGCATCTGGAAAACCGTTCTTTCTACATGACTGATCCCGATGGGGTGATTTGGCTGTTGACTCTCAAAGAGGAGTACTATCGTCAGCTGAAAAAGTCCCTGCCTGATCCGTTGCTGGCCGAAATGGATGTGGTGATTCTGGAAGAGCTGATTTTTAAAACGGTACTGGGTATGAGTGAACAGGATATCGCAGACCGTACCTATATCAACTATCACCATGATCAGGATGAATTCTGGGAAGCCATGCGAGGCGGTTGCCAGGCTGGCTGGCTTATGAACTTTCCCGATACCAAACTGCTGTTTGAAGTTGGCAAGCGGGGATTGATGCTCCCACAAAAATCCACCTATTTCTTCCCCAAACTCCCTACGGGGATGGTCATGCGACGGTTTGAAGAATCCAAGTTGAGATAAACGGGCATTGTCACTGGCATCAACCACAAACGAGAAATAGGTCATGAATCGTAAAAAGTTATTTATACCGGGGCCGACCCATGTTCTAGACGAGACCCTGCAGGCTATGGCACAATACCCCATGGGACATCGGAGTCAGGCATACAAGGATTTGCATCTCAAGGTGGTGTCCGGCATCCAAAAAGTCTTATTTACCGAACAAACAATTCTCCTGAGCACCAGTTCGGCCACGGGACTCATGGAGGCCACAGTACGCAATCTGGTGCATAAACGGGCGGCCAATTTTACCTGTGGTGCATTTTCTGAACGCTGGGCAGAGATCACGGCTTTGTGCGGTTTCCAGCAGGACACCTTTTCTGTTGAATGGGGACAAGCCAATAAGCCCGGGGAGGTTCGTGAAGCGCTGGAAAGCGGCCGGTACGATGTGGTGA
Organism: Fidelibacterota bacterium; assembly: GCA_021734065.1. Classification (GTDB taxonomy): domain Bacteria; phylum Fidelibacterota; class UBA8477; order UBA8477; family UBA8477; genus UBA8477. Next base: position 5,431 of record JAIPJQ010000036.1, read on the forward strand.
CCATTGTCCATAACGAAACCTCAACCGGTGTCACCAATCCCATGGCGGAAATCGCTGGCGTTGTGAAGGAATTTCCGGAAGTACTACTCTGTGTAGATTCAGTGAGCGGGATGGCCGGATTGCCTTTTTATTTTGACGAATGGGGTGTGGATGTGGTATTTGCCAGTGTCCAGAAAGCGTGGGCATTACCGCCGGGATTTTCCGTCATGGCGATTTCGGACAAAGCCCTGGCGCGGGCGGATCAAACGCCCACTGCCCAAAAGGGATTTTACTTTGATTTGAGCCGCATGGCCAGATCGGGTGCTAAGGGGCAGACGCCGATCACGCCTTCCATTCCGCATCTGTTCGGGCTGGAAAGTCAGTTGGAACGAATGGCGTCCGAGACAATGGAAGCCCGGTTTCAGAGACACCGGGACATGGCGAAACGCACCCGGGCGTGGGGAAGCGGGCGCTTCGGATTATTTGCTGAAGAAGGCTATGCATCGGACACGGTCACCTGCTTCTCCAACCCCAATGAAACAGATTTAAGTAGAATGATACAACTGGCTGATGGTGAGGGATTTATCGTATCCGGCGGGTATGGTAATTTAAAAGGAAGAACCTTCAGAATCGGGCACATGGGTGAGCACACACTTGACGGTTTGGAAGAATTGCTGAGTGTGTTGGATGGAATTCTGGCAGAGATGGAAGGCGCTGATTTGAAATGAAAATTCTGGTTACCGATCCGATTGTAAGTCAGGGCATAACGATCTTTCGTGAAGCTGGTTTTGAAGTACTGGAAATTCCATTCAAAAATACCGACGCGGTGTTGGCTGCGTTGCCGGGAGTTGACGCGTGGATCATCCGATCAGGTTCTAAAGTGACGGCGGAGCACCTGAAACTGGCAGGTCGCCTGAAGGTGATCGGCCGTGCGGGTGTTGGTATTGATAATGTGGACCTGACTGCGGCGACCCTGCAGGGTGTGGTGGTGATGAATACACCCAACGGGAACACCATTTCAGCGGCTGAGCACACCCTGGCCATGATGCTGGCGCTAGTTCGCAATATCCCGGAAGCCGATGCCACGCTGAAGAATGGGGGCTGGGACCGGAAACGCTTTACCGGGAACGAACTCCGGGGCAAAACGCTGGGCGTTGTGGGGCTGGGGCGAATTGGCCAGAAAGTCATTAAACGCGCCCAGGCCTTTGAAATGAATATTCTGGGGTATGATCCTTATGTGGAACCGGAGCGGATTGGCCTGAAGCGTGTGGAATCAGCAGATCTGGATACCCTGCTGGCAAAATCAGACATTGTCACGCTGCATGTACCCAAGAACAAAGCGACGGAAAATCTCATCAATGCCCAGCGGTTAGCCCAAATGAAACCGGGGGCACGGCTCATTAATTGTGCCCGGGGCGGTCTGGTGGATGAGGCAGCGCTTGCGGATTCGCTGAAAAATGGACATTTGGCCGGTGCGGCGATTGATGTGTTTGTGAATGAACCGCCGGATGATTCAACGCTACGAACGGCTCCCCATGCGATACTAACGCCCCATCTGGGTGCCTCCACCGTGGAGGCTGGTGAGTCGGTGGCCGTGCAGGTTTGCCAGCAGGTGAAAGATTATCTGGTGGAAAAAAAGCTGGCGAACGCGGTCAATGTTCCCATTGCTGATTTATCCATTTTGAAACAGATTGAGTCGGGTCTGAATCTGGTGAAACGAATGGGATATATGCTGCACCATTTAATGCCGGGTGCCATTCGTGAATGTGTATTGACATACGGTGGCGAAGCGTCACACACCCAGCCGCTGCTGTTATCTGCTTTACAGGGCTTGTTGAAAGAGCGGCATGATGGGGAATTGAATCTGATCAATGTGCGCTCGATTGCGGAACAGCAGGGAATTGATGTGGTGACGGTGAATGATCCCCGGATGGCAGATTTTACTCATGCCATTTCGCTGCACTTAAAAGGGGCAGATGGGACTGCATGTGAATTGGTGGGTTACACAGACCAGGAGGGAATTGGGCGCATTACGCGGCTGGATGGATTCAAAATCGATAGTAAGCCGGATGGGGTGTTGTTACTCATTGAAAATGACGACATTCCGGGCGTTGTAGGTCGTGTGGGAACACTCCTGGGAACAGCACAGGTGAATATTTCCGGTATTGCCCTGAGTCGGGATAAAACCCGGAAATCAGCACTCTCTATTGTGCGATGTGACCAGGAAGTTCGTGAAGATGTTTTGGAGAATTTGCGATCAGAAGCGGCAATTCGCCGGGTAATACAAATTATTTAATGGATGAACGAGTGATTAGCGTAGATATCGTGTGTGGGATGAGGGTGATTTTATGAAATATGAAGTGGTTATCGGTTTGGAAGTCCATGCCCAACTCAGTACCAGGAGTAAGATATTCTGTACCTGTGCCAATCGGTATGGAGACCCGCCCAACACCCTGACCTGTCCTGTTTGTCTGGGAATGCCCGGTACACTACCGGTGCTGAATGAGCAGGTCATTCATTTTGCCATAAAAACCGGTTTAGCGTTGGAATGCTCGATCAGACGGTATTCCAGAACCGCCCGGAAGAATTATTTTTATCCTGACCTGCCCAAAGGTTACCAAATCTCCCAATATGAAGATCCCATTTGTTATGACGGAAAATTGCTGATTGAAACGGATGGAAAATCCCAGGAGATCGGGATTACCCGGATTCATATTGAGGAGGATGCGGGCAAATCGATTCATGGTATGGGCAAGGGTACCGGCGTGGATTTTAATCGGTGCGGTGTTCCGCTGATTGAAATTGTAAGTGAACCGGATCTGCGTTCACCTGCTGAGGCCAGGGCTTACCTGACCAAATTGAAACAGATTCTGAAGTATTTGAATGTGTCCGATTGCAATATGGAGGAAGGCTCGCTGCGCTGCGATGCCAATGTCTCATTGCGGCCGGTGGGTGCCACAGAATTGGGGACAAAAACTGAAGTCAAGAACATGAACAGCTTCAGAGCGGTGGAAAAGGCGTTGGAGTACGAGGTAGAACGCCAGACGCGGGTACTGGATGAAGGGGGTCGTATTGCAGCGGTTACCTTGTTCTGGAACGACGCTACAGAAGAGGCAATTCTCATGCGTTCCAAAGAGGAGGCGCATGACTATCGTTATTTTCCTGAGCCGGATCTGGTGCCCATTTCCGTACCAGAGGCCATGATCGAAACCATCCGGGGGCAATTACCCGAATTACCAGCCGCACGGGGGGAGCGATTCAAACAAGAATATGGTTTGAACGATGAAACCGTGCGCATATTGACCGCTGAAGTGGAATGGGCAGCCTATTTTGAAGATGTGATTAAAACGGGCGTGAACGCCAAGTCGGCTGCTACCTGGGTGACTGGAGAGGTGTTGCGCGTTTTGAAGGAGAGCGAATCCGGTTTGGGAAAATTCCCCATCTCCGCCGGGCGTTTGGGTGAATTAATTGGATTCATTGAAGCGGGAAAAATTTCCAATCAGGCGGCGAAAAAAGTATTCGAAAGTATGTTGACCAGCCCTGATTCGGTGGAAACTCTCATCGAAAAGGCCGGCTTATCCCAGGTGAGCGATGAGGAATTTTTACAGAAAATCATACAGGCAGTTATGGATGCACATCCGGATGAATTGGCTCGTTATCGTGAAGGGAAAAAGCAGCTCATGGGGTTCTTTGTAGGCCAGGTAATGAAAAAATCGAGAGGGGCCGCCAATCCCAAGATCGTCAATCAACTACTCCAGGGTGCACTAGAGGAGAATTGAGTGAATTTGCTTATCCGTTGGAACCAGGGCTAAAACTGCTTAGTTTTACAACTGGTTAACAAGGCATACAGCGCATCGGAGGATAGAGATGACAAAATTATGGGATGATGTAAAAAAGAGTTTGAAAGATTTCAGCTCCGCAGCCATGGAAAAAGCTGAGGAATTCGGCAAGGTTGCATCGGACAAGGCGGAAGAATTAACCAAGGTTGGCAAAATAAATTGGGAAATTAAGCAGCTAAAACGAAGCAGGGAAAAACATTTGCAGGAATTGGGCTTAATCGTTTTTGATGCCGCCGAGTCTGACGCGATCCCCGGATTGGTAGACAACGAGGAGATCACTGAGCGTATTCATGAAATCAAAACCGTGAATGCTGAGATTAAAATTAAGCAGGATCGTATAGACGCAATCCATGCTGAGTTTGGCATTCCCTCTGAAGAGGTGATGCAGACCGAGGAAAAACCTGCTGGTGAAATGGGCAGTGATTTTGAAAAATATGACCCCACGGATACTGACGGATCAATTGATACGTCTGAAACTTCCAACGACAAACCGAAGAAATAAGATTTCGCATTGAACTGGTAATGAAAATTCTGCATGGGATGGGGATAATTTCAGCTTATATTCGATCGCTGACGAGCTCACAGGGGGATTCTCCTGATAATAAAAGAGCTGAAGAATTTCAAAAACATGGATGGTGTTGGATAAGTAAACCTCCTTTGGAATGGGGGGTGTGCCGGAAACATCAACAGGCCGGGAGAGAATGTTCAGTAAGGACGGATTGAGATTTTTTCTGATTAACGATCGCAAGCATCGGGTGAACGAAATTTTTGTTTCCCGACGGACGATTTTCATTGGTCTCACGCTAACCGTGCTCATTGTACTTACAGTTGGTGTTTTGGGGGTGATGCGAATGTCGGATGCCTGGTATGCCACACGCGTCAAATCATTGCAAAATAAAAATGCCGATCTGGTCAATATTTTAGATGACATGCAGACCCGTCTGGACCAGGCGGAACATGAACTTATCACGCTGGTGGAGCAGGACAGAGCGCTGCGAACTTACGCTGATTTACCGAAAATTGATGAAGATATTCAGGCCATGGGTGTAGGTGGTACAGTCCGCAATCACGAGCGGAGCTATGATCTTTTACTGCCCTCGGACAATGAATTAACGCTTAGTTCCATCGAATCCAATTTGAGCGCCCTATCGCGAGAGATCAATCTTCAGCGCAACAGTTACGAGCAGATCTATAATCGTCTGCGCGACGAAGTGCCCCGGATCCGGGCGATTCCGTCTATCCTCCCGCTCCATGCCGGGTACATGAATGATGGATTCGGCGTACGGATGGACCCATTTACACGGAAACCGCGCTTCCACTATGGACAGGATTTCTCGGTACGGATTGGTACGCCAGTGAAAGCCACTGCCGACGGTAAGGTGACAAAAATCAGTTCGAACACCGGTTACGGTAAGACGATTATCATTGACCACGGGTATGGAATAGCGACACTGTTTGCGCACCTGAACAGTTTTAAGGTTAAGAAGGGTGATTTCGTAAAAAGGGGTCAGCTCATTGCTACCAGCGGAAACACGGGACGCTCAACCGGTCCACACCTCCATTACGAAGTTCGCGTCAATAACGTTCCGGTGAATCCACGCTACTATTTTCTGGTGGATAACCTGGAACTGTAGCACATCAATCTCTTTCGCTCCATTTTTCCATAAGTTTTCTCAATCTCCTGATTATTCCTGACCGGGATAATCGTTATCTTGTCCTTGTTGGACTTTTGGTGTCTGGATATATTCGCCACGGAATGAAACAACTGTCAAATCTGAAAAGAAATTTTTAAGAATAACAAACCATAAATGAACCAGACAAAAAAATATTTCATAGAGACATACGGCTGTCAGATGAATGTGTACGATTCGGAGTTGGTAGCCGGAATCCTGGAAAAAGAGACCTACAAGCGTGCCGATTCGGTGGAAGAAGCGGATATCATTTTTCTGAATACCTGCTCGGTACGGGAACATGCGGAAGATAAAGTCCATGCCCGCCTGGGGGTTTTGAGAGAGCAGAAAGAGAAAAATCCGGATACCATTATCGGTGTATTGGGTTGCATGGCGCAGAATCTCCGGGATGATCTTTTGGTCAGGAAACCCTACGTGGATGTGATTCTTGGGCCGGATTCGTACCGACGACTCCCCGAATTATTAAGCGAGCATTCCGGACCCATGGACCATGTGGTGGATACCAAGCTGAGCCGCATGGAAGTGTATGAAGGACTTTTCCCGGCCCGACGTGAGGGTGTGGGTGCCTGGGTGAGCATTATGCGGGGATGTGACAAATTCTGCACCTTTTGCATTGTCCCGTTCACCCGGGGGCGTGAACGCAGTCGAACGGTTGAAAGTATCGTCAACGAAGTTCGGCAAATTGCGGCGGATGGCTTCAAAGAGGTGACGCTCTTAGGACAGAATGTGAATTCATTCCACAGCGAATCAGCATTATTTCCTGAGTTATTGCAGGCAGTTTCAGAAATTCAGGGTATTGAGCGTATTCGGTACACATCGCCCCATCCCCAGGATTTTGACGACGCTTTGATTGAGTTGCATGCCAATAACCCCAAGATCTGCAATCATATTCATTTTCCACTACAAGCGGGCTCTGATAGCGTGTTAGGTCGAATGAACCGAACCTACACCAAACAACATTTCATTGATATGTCTGAGAAAATGCGACATGCGATTCCTGGTTTGGCTTTGAGTACAGATATTATTGTCGGATTTCCCGGTGAAACGGATAAAGATTTTCAGGAAACTTTGGACGTAATGCATGCGGTAAAATTCGATTCAGCGTTTACCTTTAAGTACTCTGCGCGCCCTGGTACCAAAGCCGCAGAATTTGAGGATTCGGTACCGGAAGAGGTAAAACAAAATCGGTTGGAGCGCCTTATTGATATCCAACGGCAACACACCCTGGAGCGAAATCGACAACATGTTGGCGAAACCCATGCAGTGTTGGTAGAGAAAGATTCCAAGAAATCAGTGCAACAGCATATGGGACGCACGCGAAATAATAAAATTGTTGTTTTCGATAAAGGCGCAGAGCAGGTTGGTGATTTTGTAAATGTGAAAATTACTGGCGCTGAGGGTGTCACAATGTTTGGGGAATTGATCTGAGAGGGTAAAAATGCGTGAATTAAAAATTTTCGTGATACTTGTTTTGGTCTTAGCAGCGGTCTGGCTGCTTACTCAGAATAGCTCGCCGGTGGACATTAAACTGTTCAAGCTCTCCTACACCGGCATCCCGCTGTATCTGGTCATTTTACTGGCGTTTGCTGTGGGTGCACTGGTGGGATTTGGTTACGGTGCATCTCAAACGCTGAAGCTAAAGAGTGACATTCGGGTGTTGAACCGGGAACGGTTGAAGCTGCAGTCGGAAGTTGATCAACGCCGGGTCGCCATGTTGGACAGGGAAGATGACACCGATATGCCTGATATTAAACAGGATACTTAAGCCAAAAAGGCGTAACACATGTCATTAGATTTCATTTTCATTGGACTGATTATTCTAATCCTGGCAGGTGGCGGAGTTATTTGGATGGTTTCCCGTCGAAAAAGCGGAACCCGGATGACCAGCCATGATTTGGAAATCAACGGGCTGAATTTGTTATTGCAGAACCGGCCTCAGGAGGCTTTGGGCGTTTTCCTGGACCTGGCTCGTCGGGACACGAATAATCTGCGGGTCTACATGCAGGTGGCGGATATTTACCGGGAGTTGGGTACACCCCGTAAGTCCATAGATATTCATGAAGATTTACTAAACCGGCCGGGAATAAGTGACCAATTCCGCATGATGATTTACCAAAGTCTGGCTGAAGACTATGAAGCATTAAAGCAATATGAAAAGGCTCTGGATTATGCCCGGAGTGTGTTAAAACTCAACAAGCGTGATCCGTGGGCGATTCAGGCAAAACATGATCTTCATCGTACGGCCGGTAACTGGGCCAAAGCCATTCGTGCATTCGAGCGACTGAAAAGCATTAAACCCGATCTGGATGAACGGATCCCGGTGTTATATAGAGTAGAAGAGGCGCTGGAAAAACTGAAAGCTGGTGATACTTCGGAAGCCACCAGTTTGTTGAAACAGGCGATCAAGATGGGCAAGCCGGTTCCGGCTGCGTATTACCATCTAGGGCAGATCAGTCAAAAGTCTGGTCAGCTTAAACATGCCATTGATTATTACACGACATTCGCTGAATTAGAGCCGGAGTTGGGCAGTCTGGTATTTCCTGAAATTGAAAAGATGTATTTTGAGTTAAGACAATTCGACTCGGTGGAACAATTTTATACCCGACTCAGAAAGCATCAACCTGAGAGTGTTGATATTGCTGTAGGACTGGCCAGTCATCTGGAGCGGAAGGGCGAATTGGAGGAAGCATTATCCATCGTGGATGAAGCCCAGATGCACAAACCTGACAGCCGTCGATTGTCTCTTATCCGGGTGAGTTTACTCAATAAAATGGGACGGGCAGACGCAGCCGACGATCAGGTACAGCGCATGTTAACTGCTGAGTATCGCAAGAATAAACTGACCTGCAAATATTGTGGTCATAAAGCAGAATATCCCATCTATCTCTGTCCCAAATGCGGAAAAATTACATTCGATCACTCGTAATGCGGCTTTTACGAATAACCATTATCAGCGTGTTCCTGCTCCAGGGCACCGGTTTTGCCCAGGACATTAAACCCTATATTGCAATGATTGAGCGGGGGCAAGTTGATTCGGTGAAAGCAGCTTATGAGCAGCTGGCCTACCAATACCCCGGAAGTGTGGCGATTCGCTATTTGCGGGCTCTGATTGAGAGCGATGCCACCAAATCGGTGGCCATTTACAAAGATATACTCCGCAACCATGTTAACTCGGAATACGCACCGGATGCCCTTATGTATCTGGGCGAATACTATTATGCCCAGGGTCTATTTGTCCAAAGTCAGTCCGTATTGAAACAATTGATTCGCAAACATCCGGACTTTCCACGACTGGCACACGCGGTGAATCTCATGCTGCGGGGTGAAATCGTAGCAGGAGCCGTGGACAGTGCGCGGGCGGACTTGAGTTGGGTACGGGGGATTAAGCCCGATTTGATTATCGACATTCCCGCTGAATTGAAGGATGTGCAGCCCATACAGGAGGCGCGGCTGGAACTGATGGAGTTACAATCGGAGCAAAAAGCCGCAGACCAACGGCCAGCAAACCGGCTGGGATCGCCTGACACGCAGTCCTATCCACCACCGACCAAGGCACGCTACCAACTCCAGTGTGGTGCTTTCAGCAGCCAGAGTAATGCAGATCTCCTGGCCAGTCAGGTGGGAAGTTTAGGTTATGACGTATCGGTAGAACGCAAGCGAGTTTCCGGAAAAACGCTGTATGTGGTGCTGGCCGGCAGATTTTCCACCCGTCACGAAGCCGGATATGAAGCTGACAACATCAAAAATGCCCTTGGAATTGATAAACCATTTCCAAAAGCCATTGACCCTTAAATTTCTATGGGAATGCTTGTAGCCCGGTGGTTGCCGCAGCCTTCAAAGCTGTTGTGTTAGTGAAAAACTGACAGATAGGTTCGACTCCTATGCATTCCCGCTACACATTACCATTTGCCCTCCAATTCACGGTTACTGAATCAATGCCCATTCGACTCACATCTGTAGGGGAGAGCGATTCTAAATTTTAATGGTTTACCACGTTGCATATAAAAAGGTGATGCATTACGCCAGATGGCTGCTGTTAATCATACTTGCCGGCAATTTTATTCAATGCGTCAATCCCCAAATCACCGGTGACAGTATTGTACTCTGGCGGGATATCAATAGCTTGGACGAGATCCACACCGGTCGTTTTGCCTGGGGACAGGATCGCCTGGTAACAGAGCGGCTCGATACCCTTTTCACACCGAAAGAGACTTTTCGGCTCATGGCACGGGAGATCACGCCCACCCGGTGGAATGCACAGGATGGTGGCTGCTTACGGATATCGGCGGGGATTAAAGTCACCCTGGGATATTTCCAGTTTCAGGGCGCCGCTCCAACGGATACGCTGATTATTGTGGATGGTGGTTCACTGGAATTGATTGGCTGTGATATTTTTGGTCCGGCGGGTGGTGGAATCATTGTGCGGAATGGCGGTAAAGTGACATTGTCCCGGTCACGCATTCAGGATATCACCCAACCATTCTCCAGCAGGAATAGTGTCATTGATTTTGCGTATGTACAGGTGAAAAATGCCCGTGAATCAGGTGTGGTCATTCAGGGAGGAACCGGACATCGTCTCAAAGGTCTGGATGTACAGAATATTGACGGTTCCGGAGTGGTTATTTCCAATTCCCCGGATGCCCGGTTCAGTCAAATCAAGATTGCAATAGTGAGTGGTGATGGCATTCAATCCACCCATATGGGGCAGTTTCAACTGGACAGCATCCAGATCCAGAAGGCCGGGGGGCGTGGACTTTTTTTGACCGACATTGAAAACCTGAGAATTTGGGACACGAAGATTTCAGATTCAGAATTGGCGGGTGTGGTGCTGGAACAGGTGAATCAATCACACCTGGTGAGAGTTACCAGCACTAAAAACGGGCAGGATGGTCTGCGGGCATCACTATTCGACACACTAAAGATTTCACAGTCCCTGTTGTATAAAAATGGACAGCGGGGCGGAGCCTTTGAACAGGGGATAAACCTTCGCATTTCGAACGGCGTGAGTTCAGAAAACCAGTTGAGTGGTCTATGGATCTATGATGTGGACAGTGGGTATCTGGATTCAATGCAGGTAAAATTGAATCAGGTAGCCGATTCCAGTGCAGGTGTTTTTTTGGCAGAGATGGATTCGCTCATTATACGCCATTCAGAAATTCAATACAATGTGGGCAACGGTATGGTTTTGGGGCCGATGCCACAAGCACGATTGAGTAGTAACGCCTTCTATAAAAATGTCCAGAGCGGTGCGGTGATCCGGTCCGTGGGGGAATTGGATGTCACAGAGAACCATTTTGCGCGCAACGTCACCGGGCTTGAATTGGTGGGCATTCGGAACCTCATCCACCAGAGGAATGTGTACGAAGAAAATGTCGTGGGGTTGGTAGCGAAAGAATCCAACCTGCAGTCTGAAAAAAATGAGTATTCACGCCATGAAATGACCGGTATAGAGCTTTTGGATAGCCGCTTCTCCGGGCGCGTAGAAACATTGGCAGGAAATCGTTTCGGGCTTACGGGTGTTGGTGGATCTCTGGAATTTCACAATGGTTACCTTGTGGAGAATGGTGTGGGAATTTTCGTGAAAACGAGTCCTGTGAATATTCAGGAGACCAGATTCGAGCGGGGTGAAACCGGCATCCAATTGAAGGATGTTACCACCGGAATGATTCAGAATTCCCACTTCGCGGAACAAACCCGGCGTGCTATCAATGTGGAGGAGTCAGCCACGGTCATTTTGACCAACAACAACATTACGGATACACCCTTGGGAATCAGCCTGAAGGGCAATGAATTTGTCAACTTCTCCCGGAACGAAATCCGTTATTCCTCCGATGCAGGACTGGTGTGGGATTGGGTTGAAAATGGTGTGATTCGATTCAATCTCCTTGTAAAAAATGAAGTTGGTATTCGAGTCACTACTGGGAGTCAATTGCCGGCGTTTGAAAACAATACCATGGTAGAGAATGACCGTTGCTTTCAGGGTGTGCGTGCGCAGGATCTGGTGGTGCAGTATAATATTTTTCAGGCAAACCGCATCGTCACACAGGAACCGATGGGACCTGCACCGGGGGCTGGGGGCGTATGGGAATACAATTGTTTATGGAAAAATGAGAGTGTTCCGGATGTGGCGCTGGATAAAAAAGCGGGAAACTTTGTAGCCGATCCGGTGTTTCAGCAGCAGTATTATTTAAAGTCAGCGTCACCTTGTCTTGAAGTGGGACCCGAGCGACGTTTAGCGGGTGCGCGAGGATTGACACCGGCGATCAAACCAAAAACTGAGTAGCACGATTTAGAATGAATAACACTGTGGTCCATGTCCTATCCCAATCGCTCTCCTGGCAGGAGCGTATTGGATACTCATGGAGACATCCGTTGCTCTTTGGATTGACGATTATTACCACCCTGGTGGCCGGTGCCAATATGCAGGGGTATGTATCCATGTGGCCGGGGCTGCAGGGAATCTTGGCCGGGCTTCAATTCACCATCCCGTTAATGATCATTCTAGGCTGTCATGAGCTGGGACATTACCTGTTAAGTCGGCATTATAGCGTGCGGGCTTCGTTGCCCTATTTCATTCCGGCACCGCCTTTCATCACATTTATCGGCACGTTCGGTGCGGTTATCAGCATGCGCAGTCGGGTTCCTACCCGAAAGGCATTGTTGGAAATTGGTATCGCCGGACCTATCGCCAGCTATGTGTTAAGCATTGTGGTTATCATCCTTGGATATGCATTCATTCCCGGTGGAGAATATGTCCAGAATCGGGTCGCGGAGATTCACCACATGATGGGTATTGACAGCCATCCCGAGTCTGGTGTCCAGCTTTCCATGGGCACATCGCTGGTTTTCGCAGGACTGGCGGGGTTGTTCGGCCACGCGGTACCCATGCACGAGATTTATCATTTTCCACTCATCTTTGCGGGATGGATCGGACTCCTGGTGACGGCGCTGAATTTGATTCCGGCGGGGCAATTGGACGGCGGGCATGTTTTGTATGCGCTGGTGGGGGAATATCACCAGAAAATCGGCTATTACATTTTAGGGGCGATGATCCTTCTGGGCGTGTTTTCCCTGAATTGGCTGGTCTGGGCATTGCTGGTCTATTTTATTGCCCGACGACCCCATCCTCCGGTGATCTTCCCCGGGGAACCATTGGAACCGCGCCAGATTAAATTGGCCTGGTTTGGTTTAATCATGTTCATCACAACCTTCATACCCATTCCATTTTCATTATGAAATATTTCAATTCTTTATGCGTGGCTTGTATAAGTCTGTTCATCACCCCGGTGGTATTTTCACAGGTGGGTACCTGGGATTATTACCCCGCCGCTACGGAGGTGAGGGAAATGGTGATGACAGACCAAACCCTTTATCTGGGAACGGACGGGGGAGTAATCAATTTCAACATCCAGACCCAAAAATTTGTCCAGGATGAAATGCTTTCCGGGATAACCAATCTGGATGTGCGCACGATGATTCTGGACAGGTATAATCGGCTTTGGTTGGGATTTTCCAAGCCGGGACAATTGGTGCAGGTACTGGATATGGAGAGGGAAGCGGTTTTCTCTATCGGCCAGTTGGATCTGGATGAGATCGTTGATTTTGCGGCTCATGGGGATTCTATGTTTGCGGCGTATCGCACCGGTGCGGATGGTGGGGTGATGTATCTGCGGAACCGCGAGAATGACATTCAGTACATGGAATTGTACCCGAATTACCCTGCTTCAGCTAAGGCATTGGACCGGATTGTGGGCGTTCAGATTTTGAATGATCGTTTGATTTTAATAACTCAGGAATCGTTGTTGTGGACCCGACTGGACTTGAACATGCAAGATCCGGCAAATTGGCAGGTGGTGAGTCCGCCCCAGTCCATTTCAAC
>JAIPJQ010000037.1 GCA_021734065.1 Fidelibacterota bacterium
TAAACCAGATGTAGACTTTATTCATCGTGTCACAGGACTCGCACCGCATGTCATTAAACAGTATTTGGAGATCCAGAAACATGGTGCATCAACCACACATAAATAACTTGTATTGCCATATGGCGTTATCTACGGGGTTGGATTTTTGCGGTTGTGATCTTTTTCTACAGAGAGAGAACCCTTGACGGGGTTTGGGCTACGAAATGCTGACAGGGCTATCACCAGAGGCAAAAGGCACTTAACCGCGAGTCGCAAAGCAGAACGCCAAGGTCGCGGAAAGTTTTAGCCGCGGATTGACGCGGATCAAGCGGATTTTCTAACCACAGTTGACGCAGAGAGAACAATGATCCGACCCGTGACCTTGGATTGTGTGGTTGATAAAATTAGCATCACAATTCATTGTGGTGATAACTGAATTCATTTCAGGGTCTGAAAGCGAATCTTCCGAAACGAAAAAACGGATGTAATTGATCAGTTTACGAAAACCCGGACCGTTCCATGGATAGGTCAATTATCCAGCTTATATTGGCTTAGCTTGTTCCGTAAGGTTCGGGAGGTAATACCCAGAATATCCGCTGTTTTCGTGCGGTTATCCTCGCAAAGTTCAAGCGTCTTGAAAATCACGTGTTTTTCCACATCTGCCATGGAGACAGCGCCAATCTCTAACTGGCCGTTGGGTTTTGGGTTGCTCTGGATAGGTTGAAAATGGAAATGACTCGTTTTCAACTGTGTGTCATTGCCGGAATAAAGAAAGGCCCGTTCAACCAGATTCTCGATCTCCCGGACATTGCCCGGCCAGTCATATTCGAGGATGATTTCCCAGCTTTTCTCGCTCACCTCTTTCCCTTCAAATTTATATTTTTTGCGGAAAATCTCGAGAAAATGGCGCACTAAGAGTTGAATATCATCTCGGCGCTCGCGAATAGGGGGTATCGTAATGGGGAATACATTTAGCCGGTAATACAGATCAGAGCGAAATCCTCCTTCGGCAATGAGCTCTTCAATGTTACGATTGGTGGTGGCAATGATCCGAACATCCACCGATGTCTCCTTGCTGCTGCCTACCCGGGTCAGGGTCTGCTCCTGTAAAACTCTCAGCAATTTGGCCTGGAGGTGAATGGGCATTTCACTGATTTCATCCAGCAGCAACGTCCCATCATTCGCCTCTTCGAATAATCCCTGACGGGTACTGACCGCATTGGTAAAGGCTCCCTTTTCATGGCCGAATAAAATGCTCTCAACCAGTGTTTCGGGAATGGCTGAGCAGTTGATCTTCAGAAAGGGTTTATCCGCACGAGCACTGGATTCATGTATGGAACTGGCGACCAGTTCCTTACCGGTACCGCTTTCACCCTGAATCAACACGGGCACGTCACTCTTGGCCACCACATCAATTTGTTCGAGAATTTTGAGGAATGCCGGACTCTGGCCAATTATTTTTTTGGAGCGTTGCAGGCTGTTGATTTTCCGGCGAAGCCCCTGGTTAACCTGCTGTAGGTCGGTAAATTCAAAAAATCGCTTCACCCGTGTTCCGAACTGGGAAATGGAAAATGGTTTGGTTAGAAAATCAAACGCTCCGGTTTGCAGTGCATCAACCGCTGTTTCAATAGTACCATAAGCCGTCATAATCAGAAAACCGGTATTGGGATATTTTTTCAATGTCGTCGACATCAACTCAACCCCATCCATCCGGGGCATCTTCAAATCGGTGACGACCAGATCAAAGGTTTGGGTCTCCAGGATTTCCATGGCATGGACACCATCTTTGGCTTCCTGAGTCTCGTATCCCATGGCCTGTAATGACTCGCTCAAAATAGCACGCATCTGACTTTCGTCTTCCACCAATAGTATTCGCTTACTCAAAACCTTGCTCCCAGGAGAATCTCCTTCGACTTTTCAATAAATGACAGACTTTGTCAACACGCGTTCGCCTGTGCAATCCAAGCTGCAATATTAAACCCAAAGTGGTGGCATGGCTATTTTATTATAATTTTTTATTTGACAGGGTTGGATCCGTTTGGGGTGTGGCAGGTTGGATGAGACGGGTTTGTTCCGCATAAGACTGCAGGACGTCCTGTCGGGGGTTTTCCCTGCCTTCTCCACCACTGGTGTTTTGAAGAGCCTTCTCAACAGCCCCGGGCATCCGTTGGTTCAGAACAGCTTTCAAGCGCTGATTTTCTTCCTGAAGCCGAATGGCCGTCTGCTTAAACTCTTCCAATGTAACTTGCATGCGCCGGTCGAAGATTACCCGTTCAACCACAAGCGCCAGCTGATCGGTATTGAATGGTTTCACCACAATGTCATCAATTCCACGTCCCACCTGGGAAAGGTAGGCTTGAATATCCGGCAGACCCGCCAACAGGATGGTGGGTGTTCCGCCATCAGGCGAGGTTGTGGCATCTTTGAATAAGTCTTGTACTATTTTCAGGAGGGTATGATTTACAATTAAAAGCTCCATTCTGAAGCCCTCTTGTTTCAATCGTCGCAGATCATCTGGTGAATTGGCTTTAATAATTTGGTAGCCATGTTGAGTTAGTCCTGCAGCCGCATAATCCCCAACCATCCGATCCGTTTCCACCAGCAGAATGATCTGTGCTGAAGAATCTGCTGGATTTGGGCTGGGCTGGGGTTGAGTGGACACGCGCTGATAAATAGGTTAGTCGATTAAAAGCCTGTTATTGGCATTTAATATGCGCTTCACCAAAAGACGGTACAAGCCGGCCCCGTCACGTCCATCGCGTGGATAATTTACGGTAGCCAGGACCACGGAGTAATCACTGGCGGGCGGGTTGTCATTCAGTTCTGCCTCTAAGCGGCTACGCGCTTTTTCCTGGGCTAATTCCAAAGATACCGTATCCCAGTTTCGAACACCTACGAACAGGGTATCAAAGTATTGACGCATGGTGATCCCTTCACCGGTAAAAATATCGCGTATCGGCTCGAACAGTCTTTCCCCATGGATCTCTAGGTTTATTTCATCCTCACCTGCATTTTGCGAATGCGGCATCAGTTTCATGAGGAAAAAGGACTGGGTGTCATGGGGTCCCAAATTTTGAATCGCATCCTGCACCACCAGATGACCCGGTTCGGTTATTTCCGCAGCACTGAGTTCGTGCGCGCTTCCATGGGAATAGGTTTCATGGAACAGAGGAGCGATTTGAGTAGCCAGAACACTATATAATTTTACCGCGTCGTCTTTTTCGTAGATCGGATGTCCGCCGTTACAAATCCCTAAAAAACCAACCGTTGAATTCTGATATTGAATTGGGATCAGGATACACTGTTCAAGTTCGCCATCTGTTCTGAGAGTCTGATCATTCAGGCGCCATCCATCTGGAGGATTAGAAACAACGGTAGCCTGAGCCGGGCTGATCTGTTGATTGCAGATCGTCGATTCAGCTGTAAAGCCAAACCCTTCGCCCAGGGATTCCCAAATCCCCCGGGCATGTGTCATGTCATATCTTTTTGTAGCCGTCTCATATTTAAAAATTGCCGCCGAGGTGACCTTAATTCCCTCGGACAATGTATCCAGAACCATGTCCATGGCTGTTTCAAATGTGGGAACCTGGTAGAGAATGTTGCTCACGTCGTAGAGCAGGGTGATATCCGCCAGCATTTTATCGATTCGGCGATGTAAAGCGTCATTTTCCCTTTGTAGTAAGAGTTTTTCCGCGGCACGTCCAATAACGGCATTGATCTCAGCCAGCTTAAAAGGTTTTTGCAGATAATCGTACACCTCCTGTTGAATCGCCCGAATCGCCGATTGAATTGAAGCAAAACCGGTCATAATTATGATCAGGGTATCAGCATCCTTCTTCCGGATCTGATCCACCAATTCCGTACCTGACATCTCATCCATCTTCAAATCGGTAACGATCAGGTCAAAGGTCTTCTGTCGATATCGATCCAAAGCCTCCAGTGGGTTGGTATAGCCTTCCACGTCGTAGCCATGGTCCTCCAGATAAGCCGTGAGCATTTCTACGATATAGCTCTCATCATCCACCACCATAACGGTGACAGGAGAGGTTAATTCATGACTCATTTTCATCTTCTCCGTTCTGGGCGGGCTCGATATGAATGGCATTATTCTTTAAATAGATGTTCACATTTTTCAGATTATTGGCCGCATCCGCAGCCTGATTCCCTATAGTAATAGTGACCCCCCGATACAAATGTTGATGGACCCTTATAAGTTTTTGCGGATGGAATTCCCGTGCCTTCTCAAACCGGGCTCTTATTTCATCGGTCAACTGAGTAATGCGTTGCTCGTATTCCACCTTTTTTACCAGGGCATCCTTCAACTCTTTTTGTTTAGCTGGTGTCAGATTTCCTACTCGCTGTTGTAATAACCGGAGAAAATCGATTTTCTTGTCAATCAGATTAAATTCTTTACGAAACAGCTCCAGTTGATCCCGCAAAGCATCTTGTTCCTGGGTTGCCTCACGGAGTTCAGCATTGGTCAATCCGATCCGGGTGGGGATAACGCGCTCGGCACCCACCTCGTCTGCTTCAATACCATCCTCGGCGAACACCTCACCACCACGGATCAAAGCCGGATTCCCTGTTAAATGCACTTTACCACCAGCGGAAATCTGGCTGTTGATGACATATCCCTGCACCGTCACATCCCGCCGGGCAACCACGGACGCATCCTGAATGAATCCACAGTAGATCGACCCCTCTGCTAATAATTTTGCCCGTTGTTTTCCCAAAACGCCCTGGGTAATGACGATATCCCCTTCACTGCTGTAGATGGTGGCCGCATCCACCGATCCCTTGATGTGTATGTCACCGGTGGCCTCAACCCGGAATCCCGATTTCACGTCCCCATTGATCTGAATGGAACCATTAAACCGAATGTTGCCGGTATGAAAGTCAACATCCCCGTCAAAGGTAAAAATATCATTGACTGAAATGCGCTCACCGCGCCAGAGGACATAGCCGTCCTTGGTCGCCAACAGCGACAAACCATCCGGAGATATCTCCAGGTTCTCACCCAAAATCTTATCCAGGTTTGGTGGTAAGGGTGACGCTGGTTCTCCGGTTACGGTCTTTCCCCAGGCGGCATTCTCCGGCGGCAGCAGGGAGGCCAGTTCCGATCCCTTTTTCACGAACTCGAATTCTTCCCGGGATTTATAATCGATCCGCTGATTCGCATCAATATCCGACGCTTGATTTCCGTGATGAGAAACATACCAGATAATTTTTGTGTCCGTACTGGATACAGCTGGTTTTCCCCGCGCGACAATGCGGTTTTCAACGGGCTTACCTTGTTTAAGAATAGTGTCCAGGGTTTGGTCATCGACACCCAATATCACCCCTGCCTGTTGGAGCAGGTCCTGAATCGCTTCCCGGGTTGGAAAGTTATCCCCGGTGACCGAAATCGTTAAGCGCGCCTCCATTTTATCAGGCGTCAGATCGATATGAATGGGGCTCATGAAGGGTCCACCATTTTAGTCATATTAATTATTTTAACCCCTTTTCCCTGGCGCAACCGGCGTTACCTGGTGCTGTTATTCCCCGTAGGCGCCGGGGAAGATTCATCGTAGTCAAAACGAATTTCCGTGGAGCGATGGCAGGAGCAGGTAAATTGAATCCCGACGATTGCGCCATCTTCCAGAATGGGTTCCACCTGCGGTTGTTGAGCGTTACTGCCGGAGCCGGGATGATGGATGGGAATTTTAACAGAGCCTTGCTCATTTGGGCGTGTGCGCAGGTTTTTGATAACCGGGGATTTCCCCCTGGGATTTGCACCTTTTAAGCCCGTGCTTGATTCGCCTAAAAAATCCAGAATGTCCTGATTCTTAGTATTGGCCATATATCACATCGTATCCTGTTTTTATTTCTTGAAGAGCTGGTCAATATCATCCTGGCTTACATCACCATTTCGGATAAGATCCTGCGTTTGTTCGTCAAATTGCCGCATGCTGTTATCGGCACCACCGTCCTCCGCCCCTTCCTTCAGGGCATCCAGTACGCTTTGCCCCAGCTTGCTGGTCAACCGCACTTGATTCAGTGATTCGAACAGATCGGAAAATCGCTGGAAAATTGCCTCCAATATTCGGTTGGCATGGTCCAATTGCTGCGCGGCGATATCCTGAAACTGTAGGGTTGTCATCGTATCCTGAATATCCTCCTGGATACTCTGGATCATTTCAGTGTCAGTATTCTCGGAGTTTTCAACCAACTGGGACAGCTTACCGGTAATCTGCTCCAGCTTGTCCATGACCTGAAAAGTGGCTACTTCGGTAGTATCCGTGGCACTGGAGATGCTGTCGGAGGCAGTCGGCAGTTTAGAGGTGCTGAGGTGGAGTGATTGATTCACCTCGGTCATCAAGGGAACCAGGTCTTTCAGAAAAGTAAACAATTCAGCGAGAAAAGGGGTGCTTTCATCCCCCATCTTGAAAAATTCCTGTATCTGTGAGACCTTATTCAGGATATTTCCGAACTCACTGAATTCTTCGAGTTTATGAGAAGATTTCTCCGCTTCAGACATGCCGTCATTCCTTTCAGGAGACGATATCCATAATTTTGCTTTTCAGAACATCAACCGTAAAGGGTTTCACAACATAGCCATTCACACCCAACTTGATCGCCGTCATCACATCATCTTTCATGCCTCTGGTGGTGACCATGAGAATCGGCAGGTTCTTATACGGTTCCGTTTCCCGGACCACGCGGACAAATTCCTCGCCATTCATTTCGGGCATATTCCAATCCGTGATAATCATTCCAACATTCGACTCGGCCAATTCCGACAATTTTGCCAGAGCGTCCTTGCCGTTTTCGGCCTCGATGGTATTGGTAATGCCTATCCGGCTCAATGCATTTTGGATAATCCGACGCATGGTGGGTGAATCGTCCACATATAACACGGTCTTATCAATCATGCTGAATCACCTTCTTCTTGTCTGAGTTACTATCGTCGTGATTTCAATTTTCATGGTAAACAGAGCAGCCTTTTCATTATTAAAAATTGACCTAATTCCCAGACAGACCGGCGGGTTGAAAGGTGTTTTTTTCAAGTGTATGCAGGGAATCGATCAGTCCCTGAACAGAGTGAATACCATCAGAAAGTCGAGCCTCATTCACCGCCCGGGGCATACCGTAGATGGCACTGGTCGCTTCGTTTTGAGATAACAGGGTTCCACCAACACGCTTCAGTTCCCGAGCTCCCTGCAGGCCATCGCGTCCCATTCCGGTGAGCATGACACCCAGTGCGTGAGAGCCATAACTGCCGGCAACCGAGGATAGCAGGACATCGGCGGAGGGGTGATAGAGCAATTCATTCGGTTCGGTTGTCAACCGAATCTGCACCTTAAAATCCTGGCGCTCCAGGACCAAATGCATCCCGCCCCTGGCGATATAAACCCATCCGGCCTTCAGAATATCGCCGGTTTCGGCTTCTTTGACCCGGACGCGGGAAAGTTTGTCCAGGCGTTCGGCAAATGTTCTGGTGAAAGCCGGTGGCATGTGTTGCGCGATAACCATGGGCACCGGAAACCGGGGTGAAAGGCTGGTAATAATGGACTGAAGCACCGGGGGTCCGCCCGTGGAAACTCCCACACCGATACACTGGATCGATCGCCGGGAAAGATCCGTGGGTGATTCGGCCGGAATGGTGGTTGATTTTTCACTAAGCTTCGCCTGATTGCGTTTTTGAGCCATGCGCCAGAAAGGTTTGGATTTCTGTGCCCCGGCAGCCTTCACTTTTTGGATCAGATCATCTTTAATGTTAACGATATCAAGAGCCACGAAGGATTGGGTTTTCGGGATATAATCAACAGCCCCTTTATTCAGCGCATCCAATGTGACTTTGGCACCTTCGGTGGTGAGCGAACTGACAATAAGGACC
This sequence comes from Fidelibacterota bacterium, assembly GCA_021734065.1. Classification (GTDB taxonomy): domain Bacteria; phylum Fidelibacterota; class UBA8477; order UBA8477; family UBA8477; genus UBA8477. The sequence goes on from JAIPJQ010000037.1 coordinate 7,856, forward strand.
GGTGTTGGCATGTCCCGCATAATGATCTCAAGCGCTTCCAGTCCGTTCATGCGGGGCATCTCGATATCCAGCGTGATGACATCCGGCTGCAATTGCCTGGTCATCTTAATCGCGTCAACACCATTGTGAGCGAAGCCGATGATCTCAATATCTTTATCCTTTTCCAACATGATGGATATGGCCTTGCGCATAAAGGCGGAGTCGTCAATGATCAGCACCCGGATCATGCCGCCCGCCCGAAATTATTAATTCCGTTATTTACCAAATCGCCAACATCCAGAATTAACACCACATGTCCATCCCCGCGGATGGTTGCCCCTGCGATAAAAGGTACTTTACCCAAAACATTCCCCATGGATTTGACCAGTGTTTCTTCAATACCCACCAGTTCACTCACCACCAATCCCACCGACTTGTCGGCGTTATTCACAATCACAATAAATTCCTCCCCACGCTGCGGGTCTTTATTGGATTCGTCCTCAGATGGTTCCGGGACATCCAGCAACCGGGACATATGGATGATGGGGATGACCGAATCCCGGAGTCGTAACACGTGATGTCCCTGAATGGAGTCCAGCATTCCGGGTGTGACCCGAATGGATTCGGCGACTGAAATTTGAGGCAGGATATAGCGTTCGGATCCTACACGGACGACCATACCACTGGTAATCGTGAGCGTCAGGGGCAGTTTAATCGTAAATGTTGTTCCCTGACCGACTGTTGATCGGACATCGATTGACCCATTTAATTTTGAAATATTGTTGGCCACCACATCCATTCCAACCCCTCGACCACTGATATCGGTAACTTTGGCCGCCGTACTCAATCCCGGTGAAAAAATCAGGCGCTTCGCATCCTGTTCGCTCATCCGATCCGCTTCTTCCTGAGAGATCAGTTCCCTGGATATCGCTTTGGCCAAAACTTTTTCAACATTGATACCAGCGCCATCATCCTTGATCTCGATTATAATCTGGTTTCCCTGTTGATGGGCACCTAGCTGGAGATGGCCATTTTCAGTTTTGCCTTTCTGCAGGCGTTCTGCCACCGTTTCGATCCCGTGGTCAATGGCATTACGTACCAGATGCACCAATGGATCACCAATCGCTTCAATAACCGATCGATCCAGATGTGTATCCTCGCCCGTGATGGTGAGGTCAATTTTTTTCTGACCCGACCGGGTCAGGTCGCGCACCAGGCGGGGAAAACGCTTAAAGGCGTGTGCGATGGGTAACATCCGTAGTTGCATGACACCCTCCTGAATATCCTTGGTCAAATGTCGCAAGGAATTATTCACCGTACCCAATTCACTGTTGCGCTTGTCTTTTTCCAGGAGGGTCTGGATTTCATTGCTCACCTGATTCAGGCGATTCTTCTCCAGGACCAGCTCACCGGCCAAATCAATGAGCCGATCCAGCTTTTCCACATCCACCCGGATGGTTTTTTCCACCGTGGGCGTTCCACCGGATATTTGTAAGGAAGCGGCTTCCGACGGCTTTTGAGCCCGAGAATCGTTGGGTTTCCCCGGAACTGCCTGCTCCGATTTTGTCTTCCGGTTTGAAACGGGTTTTGCACCATTTGCTTGAACAGTGGTCGAATCAACGATCGTGGTATTTTTACATTGATTGATCAACTCATCCAGGCGATGGATAACCTCACCCGATTTATGAGGTTTGGGCTCGCCTTGCTGCAGATCGGTGATGAGCGCCAGGATCCAGTCAGCAACCAGCAGAAATGTGTCGATCATAACCGGTGCCGGCTTGCCCAACCCCTCTTTCAGGAGTCCCATATAATCTTCAGCCTTGTGGGCCACCCTGGAAATGGGGGAGAATCCCAGGAGAGAACTGTTCCCTTTCAGTGTATGAAACGCCCGGAACAGGTCATTTATCACATCTTCCGGCATCGTGAAGGGCTCGTCAGGTGTTATCGAGCTTTCCAGATTCATCAAACTGCCACTGATGGCGTCCAGAATCTCAATGGCTTCGGTGATGTACTCATTCACCAACTCATCCGGAACGGTGGCCAGATCCAGAATTTCATCCGTTCCTTCCGGAATTTTTTTTGGCTCTCTGTTCCCTGTTTTAGCCGCCGCAAAAAGGGCATCATAATCGGTCTCATCCGAAGTTTCGGATTCAGATTCCGGATTTGGATTGGAATCAGCGTCGGGGTCTTGCCCCTGGACCTCACTGATCTTTCCCAGAATCGGCTCCACGGGCGGGAAATTTTCCTCATGGCCTTCCACGATCAGGATCGCCTGTTTGAACCAGTCAACGGTCTCAAAAATTACATCCACAACTTGTGATGTGGGTTGGAGTTCAGCCATACGGATCTTGTTGAGAATGTCTTCAGCGGCGTGAGCGACGGTTGTGAACGCATCCAGGTTGAGAAAACCACTGGTCCCTTTAATGGTATGAAACGCCCGAAAAACCCGATTGACCACTTCCTGATCCTGGGTTTGCGATTCCAGGGATAACAGGTCCTGATCCAGTTGGTCGATCATTTCCTTGGTTTCAACAATGAAATCGCCCAGGATTTCTTCCATGCCCTCTAAGTGATCATAAATTGTCACGCAACTTACTCCCCAACTGAATGAGACAGGTTCAGAAACTTGCTGACCTGATATTTAATTTTATCAACATTAAATGGTTTTTCAAGGTAGGCGTTAGCACCGGCTTCCTTCCCCAGTTTTTTGCTTTCCGGGCTGGTTTCCGAGGACAGAATGATAACGGGAAGTTCTTTCAGGTCCTCCGAACCCCGGATTGCCCGGATCAATTCAAAGCCATCCATGTTGGGCATGTTCAGGTCAACAATCGCCAGGTCCACCGGCGTCCAGCTTATCTTTTCCAGGGCATCCATACCATCTACGGCGGTCAGAATCTGGAAATGCTCCAGAGCCAACGCGAAGGAGACAAACTTGCGTGCCGTTGAGGAATCATCGGCCACCAGAATAACCTTTTTCATACCATCAATTGTCTGCACATCTGTGTAACCCATATTTTGCTATTCCTTTTTGTAAACAAACGCGCCGGGGTAATGCTCAACCTTGAAAACCGAACTAAGCTGATGAAGTGATTCGGCTTCCCCAAGCAACAGGTAGCCCCCGGGGTTAAGAATTTCATACAGGTTGTTAATCACCCGAATTTTCGTGGGCTGATCGAAATAGATCAGGACATTGCGGCAAAAAATGACATCCATCCCCCGTAAACGGCGGATGGCGGCTGAATCGTTCAGATTCAGGTAATCAAACCGTACCATGGACCTGATGGTTTGATCCAATGATTGCGTACCATTGATTTTGGTGAAATATTTATCGACCCACCTGACATGTTCCGGCTCAGGGGAGCGGAAAGAATTGCAGCCATATATAGCCTCCCGGGCGCGTTCCAGCATTTTTGGGCTGATATCCGTTCCAAAAATATCCAGTTCCCATTGCTTCATGGAGAATCCCATGGATTCCAGTAAATACATGGCAATGGAGTAGATTTCTTCACCCGAGCTGGATGCAGCACTCCAAATACGAAGCTGATTATTACCTGTCGCCCGTTTTTTCGATAGGAGTGCCGGAATGATCTTGGCCGAAAAGGCGTTCAGTTGCTTGGCATAACGAAAGAAGTATGTTTCATTGATGGTGACATGGTTATACAGAAATGAGAGCTCAATCTGTTTGTTGCCTGGCTGCTCAATATATTTGAGATATTCCTCGATGGAATCTTGGTTAAGTTCATTCAAACGGCGATTCAAACGACTCTCAAGGAGATATTGCTTGTTCTCATTAAAGTAAATACCACTGTGCCGGTAGAGCATGTCTCGGATGGTTTTAAACTGATCCGGATTGAGCTTCCGGATTACCTGGAATTCCTGTTGAAAGGGGGAGGGTGTTTCGAACTTGGTCACCTGTTAATCAACTCCTGGTAATGAACATGAGCTCAGAGGTTGGTGGTAATTTATCCCGGATGAGCTGTTCCAGGATATCCATGTCAACCGCGGCCAATTGGGGATAGTGGATGCAGAGTCGGTTCCAGGCATTGGTCACGGCATCCGTGACGTCGGAAAAGTGACTGATAAAACCTTTCTCCAATCGATGACTGAGATGATCTGCGATGGTAATCAGGGCAACGATGCCCAGATATTCAGAATCCTCCGGTGTTGCTTTGTGATGGGTGGCCATGGTCTCCACCACCGATTCAGGTAGTTGCCACCTTTCAGCAAGCCAGCTGCCGACCAGCGAATGATCAATCCCCATTATCTCCATTTCCACATCGCTTGAGGAGCGGTTCTGCTCTTCCTGGATCTTGAGGGTCTCCATGTACTCCGGGCGAGCGATCTGGAAGAGAACCAGTTTTCCGATATCATGTAACAAACCCAGGGCATACGGATTGCCGAGCATAGGCAGGCGAAATTCGGTTTTAATAAGTTGGGCGATGGAGCCCGCCGTAACCGAATGACCCCAGAATTCGTTCCAGTCCACCCATTTAGAATTTTCAACTTGTTGATTGAAGGACTTGATCACTGAAAATCCCAGGACCAGGTTATATAAATCGGTTAATCCAATAAGGACGACCGCCTGCCTTAAAGAGTCTATGTTTTTAAATAATCCGTAATACGCTGAATTGGCCACATGGAGTATTTTGAGGGCCAGTGATGGGTCTTTTTCAATAATTGGCAGTAATTGTTTGACAGAAGCCTTGTCTTCGGAAATGATCTCCAGCAACTGGGTCGCGATGACAGGGACGGTGGGGAGATTTTGTAATTGGTCAATGCGATCCCGATAAGCATCAATCTTACTGTTATTCTGGATTGTCATGATTCACGTGTCCCATTTTCTTCGGTCAATGAATTGAGGTATTGGCTGGCCTGGTTCACCAATCGGACAACATCATATTCCCGGTGATTCTTTAATTTCTCTATCACAGGTGCCAGTGGTTTAATTTTCCGATGGCCCGCTGCTTGAATTGCTGCGGAAAGCATATCCGGATCGGTAGCTGGATTCAACAGAAGCTGGCTTAAAGGCCGGACCAGGTCCCCGGCGGGGATGTGCAAGCCAATGAGTTCGAGTGCCGATATGGAGATTCGCTCATCGGGGTGAAAAATGAGCGGAATCAGGTATGGTGCAAGGGATTCATTTTCGCAGGTTACGGTTATAATTCTTTCCAGTAATGGAACTGGAAGCCGGTGAGCGTGGTTCAAAAGGGTTGCAATGCAGGGTGTGTCGGGAAAGGCTTCCACCTGATCTCCGATTAGTGAAACGAGTGTTTCATTTTCAGATTCAAGTTCTATCAGAATGGCATTCATATAGGCTTCTGAACATTCGGTCATCGCGTTGACGCCGGCCTTAGCCCCCAGCGTTACCAGCGCTTGTACCACCTTGTTATCCAGCGCTTCACCAAATCGTCCAAAGAGCGGGGTAAGTGTGGGAATAACCCGCGGATCACCCGTATTTCCCAGGGCATCCACCAGGGTCATCAGCATTAATCGATCCGTCATCCCAGGCACGAGACTCTCAAGAAATTCACGGGCGTCAGGTACATTTATGTACCCCACCGCTTCGATAATCCCCAACTGCATATCCGGGCGTTCATGATAAAGTCGGATCAGTGGAACCAATGCATCGGGTGCTCCGATTTTCCCCAATGCCTCAATGGTACTCACCACTACATTGTCATCGGGATCGATAGTTAAACGGGATAACAAATCCTGAACCGCCGCCGGATCACCAACCACACCTAAAACATCAACGATAAACTTGCGGACATCACCGTTTCCTGTGGATAGTTTTGAGGCCAGATCCGGGATAACCGGCGATCCAATTTTTGTCAGAATTTTTGCCGCCAGATTGCGTATTTCGATCTGGTTATTACCCAACAGATCCACCAGTTTCGATCCGGTCAGCCCGGCTGGCAACCGGACAACAATCTCTCCGGCGGCCTCGCGTACACCGCGATTCGGATCAGCCAGCATGACCATAACTTTTGGGGCAATTGATTCTCCGGGATATTTTTCCAAGGCATAAACCGCCTGGCGCCGCAGATCGGCGTTTTCCGACTTAAGTTTCTGAAAAATACTATCCAGGCTCGGGAAGACCGGTTCTGGTTTAATCTCAACCATGTGGACGTGTCACTCCTGTATTATTATGGGGAGCTTCCGATTGTACCCGGGTATAGATATTATTCACATCCAGTATCATAATCAGTTCGTCATTTACGGAAGCCACGCTTTCAATGAAATTTTCATCCGCGACAGGCAGCGTCATTTCCGGAACCGGTGTGAGCATTTCGGTGGTGAGTTGCAAGACCTGGTTAACGAAATCCACAATCAGACCCACCGGATTCGAGTGCACGGTCAGGACCATGATACGGTTCTTGCGAGTATGTTCTCCGGTGGGCGTCAATCCAAATCGCTTCCTCAGATCCATGACCGGAACGATTTTTCCTCTGAGATTGATGGCTCCTTCAACAAACTGTCGTGTCCCGGGTATGCGGGTGATATGAGGGATATGAATGATTTCCTGCACCTGGTAGATATCCACCGCGAATGTCTCCTCACCCAGGCCAAAACAAATCACCTGGCGGACAGTCCGCGCGGAAACGAATTGCTCGTCCGCCCGATTAACCTTTGTGGTGATTTCTGCTTCCATTTATGCGAACCCTTGTCAGACTCAAACGGCCCTATCCTTCGATTTTCATTTATCAGCCTGCTTATCCTGTCCATCCAGCCGGACCCTGCAAATTGACAGGACCAGGCGGTCATCGCTGATCACCCCTTCATATTAATCCTGAGCAGCCGCACCTGCTTCATCTGCAACGCGCCGCAATGCCCGGGTCTCTTGTTGAGTGAAAATGCGGTCCATGTCCAAAACGATTAACAGGTGTTCTGATTTTCCTGTAACATCATCTTTTTGAACCGGGGAGTTCGTAACCCCCTTAATATATTGGTTCTCAACTTCCGATAGAGCGATCTCGGGTGTGGGCTTGATGCTTTCCGATGACAGGCGGAGAACTTCGGTTACTTCATCCACGACCATTCCAACCGTCACATCCTGAGTCTCAACCACAACAATACGGCTCTCCTTGGTTTGTTCGGTCGCCGGTGGGAAACCAAATCGCCGACGTAAGTCGATGACCGGAACGATTTTCCCCCGTAGATTGATCACACCCTCTACGAAAGCCGCGGATTGTGGAATTTTGGTAACCTTTACCCGCCGGTTGATTTCCTGAACGTGATGGATATCCACACCGAAATCTTCCTCGTCGAGCCGAAAGCATACCAGTTGGAGTTGACCCGTCTCTTGTGTTCGTTGAAGGTCGGACCGGGTACTACTGATAATTGAATCTCCTGACATATTCACTGCTCCTGAACGTTCGCTCCGTGATTTTAACTTTGCTGCTTCCACCCTGCGAATTCATCCCCGGTCAACTGCTTTTTGTTTTGGGTAACATGTCTTAAAACACACGCTGGTGAGTCGCCTCTTTGACTTTTTCCATCTCAGCCTAAAACCTGTTTTCACGATATTTTTCTTCCCATCCATTTCCCGGACTCGCCGAATTTTCTCAAGTTCTGTGCCACACACTAAGCTTGAATGCGCACCCGGCGGTTTGAAAGGGGTGCATTCATCGACAGGATATAGCCGGTGAGGTACGGACCAAAGGGCCAGGACTGTTGCCCTGTCCCGTTTTACAGAACAGTTTGACGGGTCGGGACCTGCAGAGCAAGTGTTTTACCTGTCTGTTCAATAGCGAGAAAAAGGGTCCCTACCGTATCCGGTGATTGCTGCTTCCGCGGGAATTTTTTTCCGGCTGACCGCAATTTTTTCCCTGACGCACCTGAAATAGTAAGCCCATTGCCACCTCGTGAAATAATAGTTGAGGTACTCGAAGGCATTTTTTGATAGCCCGGGATTGAGAATGGAGCCCCACGGGTAACCCCGTGGTACACATTAACTGACCCGTCCATACCAAATCCTCGGCCTCGGCGGAGCGACTCGCCAAAGCAGATGAGCGGACATTGTGCCCACGGATCCACGGGGTTCTTGCGAAAGCGGATGAACAGAACGGTGGGAACACCAGCCCCCGGCAACTAACTTTAGCCTCCACATGATGGGACGAACGAGCCAATGCAGCCAACACCGCCAATCCTTCAGTCCAAATTTTTACCAAATCACCGGCAGGTTGCTAAACGTTTGAAAAGAGGTATTATGAGCACCGGATGGCACACTAAAAAAACATGGAAATTCTCAGCGTTTTTATGCTTCCTGCTGACCCTTTTCAGCCCGGTTGCCTGGGGGCAGGTTTCACCGGATATCCCCGGCTTTACCATCAGTCCGTACTTCGATGAGCAGGTAGCCACCTTCCGGTTGAAAGATGACATCACCATCCACATCAACGCGCCGGCTGTGGATTCCTTCAGGGTAGACAAACCCATGGGGCTGGCGCTCTACGCGTTACCCAATGGAAACACCATTGAGCACACAGTGGGGAAAGTGCTGGAAACCGGCGACGACTGGCATTTCGACATTCAGCACATTGGCGCCCAGACCCGCTTTCTGCGCCAACTCAACCCGGACTACAATCTGGTCACCGTTTACCTGGAAGCCTCCCAACTGAGTTGGCCGGCCTGGACCACCAATTACCCCAATTACGATGACATGATTCAGGAAACGGTGGAGTACCTGCTGGCTGTCTTTCAGGCGTATTCGCCGTTCGTAATTCTCACCGGACACAGCGGCGGTGGTCGGTTCATTTTCGACTACCTGGACGGCGTGAGTGACATTCCCATTGAGGTAAAACGCATTTGCTTTATGGACAGCAATTACGGTTATGAAAACAATTATGGTGCGCAATTCGTTACCTGGCTGAATGGTGCTCCCGACCGGTTTCTCTCCGTAATTGCCTACAACGATAGTGTGGCACTTTATAACGGCGAACCCATTGTCTCGCCTACCGGCGGTACCTGGTACCGCTCCCGCATGATGCAGCAGTATCTGGCTCAGTTCTACACCTTCACGACCCAGGAAGATGACCAGTTCATCCGCCACTACGCCCTGGATAATCGTATTGAAATTGTACTGAAAAAGAATCCCAACCAAGAGATTCTCCACACGGTTCAGGTGGAGCGGAATGGCTTCATCCACACCATGGTTACCGGGACGGAATATGAAAATTCAGGTTACATCTATTACGGCGAGCGCGCTTATTCTGACCTGATTCAGACGGGGATCCTTGCTCGTCCTGCGGTGCAAATTCCCTTGAGACGCGCTGACGCCATGAATGGCAGTCAATTCATGAATGCCGTCACCAGCATGAGCTTCAGCCAGCGGGAAAATGCCATTCTGAATGAATTGTATACCGGGAATGTCCCCTATTTCCTGCGGGAGTTGGAAACCCTCACCGGTACCTTTCAGGATGCCGCCGGGACCTCTCACGACGTGACCTATCGCGTCATGCCCGATTATCTTTCCATCGGCGCTGATTCCAACTATTGCCGGATTCCCATGGGACCCATCACCGCCCAGCGTATCGCTGATTTTTACGGCATGTTCATGCCCACGCGTAAACTGGTAAACCATATCTGGACCCATGCCGACGTGCATCTGGCACCGGTCACGTACGCGCCGGTGGGGAACGAGAATGAACTGGTACCCAAGTTCGTTGAGCACAATACAGCCATCGAAACGCAACTGGTATCTGCCGGCGCCAGTCCTGGTGATCTGATTGGCGGCACCAAGAAAGATGTGGTTCTGAGCAATCTCATCATCGATCCAAATCGTCCCGATCATGTGACCATTTACGGCTGGCACCAGCTCAATGGCGTTCCCATCCAACCTCTTACCAATATCCATGTGAATACGTATGTGGACTACAGTCATGGTATTCGATTCCTGGACCGGCAGGTTTCTGTTGATAATGTCATGGCAGATGCCACGGTGCTGTTGCGAAATCCAATTCAGTACGCACTGCTCAGCGACGAGTCGGGACACATGGTACAACCCACCTACATTCCCGACGGCAGTTTACCCGCTCGGCCAATTTCGTTTGGCATTTTCTCGGAAAATCCTGGCGAAGCGCGCGTCATTATCGAGCCGGATGACAATATTCAGCAGTACCACCTCTACACCAGCACGGACGGGCTCACATTCAATGATCCAATTCTGGTAACGACCAATACTTATACCCTGGATGATCTCGCCACCGATTCATTGCTATTCATCAAATTGGTGGCGGAGAACGCATCCGGCGTTTCCAACGAATCGGAAGTTCTGGCCGTTCTCCCGTCAGGACCGGATGCAAACAAGGTGCTCCTGGTGAACGGGTTTGACCGCAATTCGACCGGCAACACCTTCAATTTTGTCCGACAGCATGGCACAGCCCTGCATGAAAATGATATGCGTTTTGAGTCTGTCACCAATGATGCGGTGTTGGACGGCCTGGTGAATCTCAACGACTATATGATTGTGGACTACATTTTGGGTGAGGAGTCCACCGTGGATGAAACTTTTTCCACCACTGAGCAAGCGCTGGTTTCCGCGTATCTCCGCCAAGGTGGGCGGCTGTTTGTCTCCGGCGCAGAAATCGCATGGGACCTGGACTACCGCGGTTCCACCGGTGATAAAAACTTCATTCACAATTACCTGAAAGCAGCCTATTCCGCCGACGCACCCGGTGGTGTGTCCGGTACCTACTACGCAGCACAGGGCATTCCAGGCACGATTTTCAATGACATTGGAACCTTCACGTTTGATAACGGCACCCACGGGACGTTTAATGTGCG
>JAIPJQ010000038.1 GCA_021734065.1 Fidelibacterota bacterium
GGGCTAATCACAGGTGAAGCACTTATGGGCATTTTAGTCGCCATTCCCATCTTTATTACAGGAAACAAGGATGTCTGGCCAACCATGTCCTGGGTACCCGCCGGCGTGGGAGAAATTGTATTTGCCCTGGTCATTATCTGGTTGTTCTACCAGGCGAAGAGAAAAATTTAAACCACTGAAGGATGCGCCATGAAACCGGTTAAGCGTGAATTTTTACAAGAACTGCCAAAAACAGAGCTCCATGTTCACTTGGATGGATCGCTCCGGCTGGACACCATTTTGGACTTGGCTCAGAAAAACAAGGTTTCGCTGCCATCGACCAACCGGGACACCCTATTCAAAGCGGTAGCTGTTCAGGGGCGTGTGAAAAATCTGGTCGAGTATATTGATAAATTCAAAATCACCCTGTCGGTTTTACAAACCCCGGAAGCGCTTAAACGGGTTGCGCTTGAACTGGCGGAAGATTGCGCCCGGGAGAATGTGAAATATGTGGAGGTACGCTATTCACCCATCCTTCACAGTGACCATGGCATGACCCCCATGGAATCCATTGACGCGGTTTTGGATGGTCTGCAGGAAGCGGAGCGGGAATTTGGCATTCGTACCGGGGTGATTATCTGCGGGATTCGCTCCATTTCACCAGAAATATCGCTCCAACTGGCGGAATTGGCCGTGGCTTATAAATACCGGGGTGTGGTGGGTTTTGATCTGGCTGGTGCAGAGGAGAATTTCCCGGCCAAAGACCATGTGGAGGCATTTTACCTCATTCGTAATAACAATATCAATGTGACTTTACATGCCGGCGAAGCCTATGGACCTCCCAGCATCCACCAGGCTATTCATTACTGCGGTGCCAATCGGATTGGTCACGGAACCAGACTTAAGGAAGATGGCGATCTGTTGAATTATGTGAACGATCATCGGATTTGTCTGGAGGTATGTCTCACCAGTAATCTGCACACCATGTCCGTGGATAAAATCGAGCACCATCCGATTCGGTTTTATTACGATTACGGACTGCGGGTAACATTGAATACAGACAATCGACTTATCAGCAATACCACGCTGGTGGATGAATTCATGTTAGCACATAAGACATTTAATTTTAACATGTTGGATTTTAAAGATTTTATTATTTCAGGCTTCAAAAGTGCTTTCCTGCACCACCGGGAACGCACGCTGATGATTAAGCGGGTGGCGGATCAGATCGATGATTATTTGGGGATTAAAGAAGCAAAATACTAGCTCCGGGGTTCCGCTGATTATGAGATTATTTCCATCAGAACAACCCTCGATAATTCTTCGACATTCAGGATTTCTCTCATTCGCTACCCAGTAACTCCCGCAAGGCTTCGATAGTATCAACAGGCTTTCTGCAGGTGTAATTCTCACAAACATACGCTGTTGGTCGACCGTTTACAGGCACTTGCTCTTTCGTAAAGGGTGCCAATCGGGTCAACAGTCCGTCCTCCGGATCCCGGTACAATAATACCTTGAAAGGTTCGTACCGGCGCTGAACCATTCGTAGCATTTCCTGTGTCGTGGGATGATCCGGTGGGCCGGTTACCACAATTTCACGAAAACTCACCCGGCTGGCAGTAATTGCCATGAGCAGGGCTGTAAATCCCGCCGGAACCTGCCGTACATGCTCTGAGAATGCCTTCCCCAACTTTTCCAGCATGGATTCCCACTCCGTATTACCCGTGATCCGTGCCAGGTAAAACAGATTGGCAGCAGCCACAGCATTTCCCGACGGATAGGCACCATCGTAGATCTCTTTTGAACGCGAAATCAGACGCTCGCCATTTGCAGGTGTGAAAAAATATCCACCCCCACCCGCATCCCAGAACAATTGATCCTGCGTCTGCTGTAACTCAACGGCTGCCTGAAGATAGCGCGCATCAAAAACCGTTTCGTAGAGCTCGCGCAGTCCCCAGATCAGATTGGCGTAATCATCCAAGAATCCGGGAATGGCATGCCCCTTTGCAGCATACCGATGCTGTAGCGTCCCGTCTGATGTACGCATATTCTCCAGAATAAAATCCGCCGCTTCACGCGCCCGGGTGGCGTATTCTGAATTACCAAGCACGCGTGCTGCTTTGGCCAGCGCCGCAATGGTGAGTCCATTCCAATCCACCAGAAGCTTCTCATCCCGCCCCGGACGGATGCGTTTTTCACGCTGGGTAAGTAACAATAGACGATCGTTTTCCCAGCGCTCCCACCAGTTATCTATCGTAATTCCTGAGCGCTCGGCCAGTTTTTCCGGGACAGCAGCCATATGTAGAATATTTAAACCCGTACGCTGGCGGGTTGCTTCCTCGAGATAATTGCCGGCAACGGAAAGACTGAATTCATCAGCCAGCAATTCCATCCGGGTTTGACCCACAATCCTTTCCAGATCCTCGTATGACCAGGTGTAGAACTTGCCTTCCTCCCCTTCACTGTCAGCATCTTCTGCCGAGAAATATGCGCCCCCCGGGCTGCGCATATCACGAACCAGATAGTGAATCGTCTCCTCAACCGTCCGTTTGAACAATCCATTTCGGGTTATCTGATACGCATCTGTGTAGGCCATAATCAACAAAGCCTGGTCATACAGCATTTTCTCAAAATGGGGTAAATGCCATTTGCGGTCCGTGCTGTAGCGATGAAAGCCACCCCCAACCTGATCGTAGATTCCACCCAGACGCATTTCGGTAAGCGTTTTAACCGCCATTGCCTGGTAGGACACATCCCCTGTCACCTGGGTTTGTTGGAGCAGAAAAATGAGATTATGCGGACTGGGAAATTTGGGTGCCTCCCGAAATCCGCCATACTGTGTGTCAAATTGCTCCGCCATATCCTGCGCAGCAGTGTGTGCCGTTGAATCCATGAGTGCGGGTCCGGCGGGGATTTGCAGACGATTCTCCAGATGCTGGATAATTTCATTGGTGGACTGGTACACGGTCTCCCGGGCATTTTCCCACACATTCCGGATCCTTCCCAACAATTCCAGGATTCCAATCCGGCCACCGCGTGATTCCCGGGGGAAGTAGGTCCCGGCAAAAAACGGCTCCCTCGCCGGTGTCATGACAATGGTCAACGGCCAGCCACCGCTCTTGGTCATTGCCTGGCAAACGGCCATGTACACATGATCCACATCCGGACGCTCTTCCCGGTCAACCTTAATGCTCACGAAGTGTTCGTTGAGGTAGGCTGCCACAGCCGGATCTTCGAAACTTTCGTGCGCCATGACATGGCACCAGTGGCAGGTGGAATAGCCGATGGAAAGGAAAATCGGCTTATCTTCCTGAATGGCTTTTTCAAACGCTTCCGACCCCCACGGAAACCAATCCACAGGGTTGTGGGCATGCTGTTTCAAATACGGACTGGGTTCATCAGCCAGCCGGTTGGTATGGATACCATCTATATTTTCAATATCTTGCGGATTGTCTGCAGGCATACGCTCCTCTTCCAAAATCAGTGTGTGGATGTTCCTTCTTATTCAGAAAGGCATTCATATTCGGGCAATATACGTGAGGAGCTCTCCTTGCCCAGTATGAATGTGGAATCGCACCCGTATGTTCGCGGATAAGTTTAGTCTTTACAGTGAACCAGGAAGTTCTATTGCGCCAGGGAAGTTAGAAACCTATATTTTGCGGCTTTTTTCCAGGCCATGGATTTAGATTATTTTTTTGTGCTAAGGAGGTTGGACAGTACATGGGTGTGATGAATAAAATGCGAGCAAATATGAAGCTCGTTCTGGGATTTTTGGTAGTGGTATTTGTTGCCACCATGAGTATTGGCGGATTGGTAGGGGGTGCGGATATCACTGACCTGATTTCAGGGAAAAAACCCAATGCCTTTACCGTGGTAAATGGCGAAGAAATTACCTATGAGCAATACATGCGGGCAGTGGACCGTGAGCGCGAAGGTTACCGTGAGCGCAGCGGCTCGGAGCCTACCGATCAGCAGATGAATCAACTCCGCGATCAGGTTTGGGATGCTTTGGTAACCCAGGTATTGATCAGTCAGCAGGTTGAGAAGCTTGGTCTTAGGGCTACGCAGGAGGAAATCACCTACTACGGGACGGAAAATATTCACCCGGTGATTCGTCAATATTTCACGGATGAAGAAGGCAACTTTGATAATGAACAGTACCAGGCCGCCCTGCAGAGCCCTGAAGCCGCCAACTTTTTTCTGGCTATGGAAAATCAACTGCGCAGCGTGATTCCCATTGAAAAACTCCAGCGCCAGATCTTTGCCACAGCCAATGTTTCGGAAGCTGAACTCCGCGAATTATTCGCGCAGAAGACCATCCCCTATAATGTGGAATATATTTTTGTTCGCAACACACTGTGGGACGACGAAGCGGCTCAACCCACCGAAGCAGAAATAGCTAACTATTACGATACCCACACCGAAGATTACCAACAGGCGGAAGGTCGCGTTTTACAATATGCCGCACAGCCGTTGACTCCCACCAAACTGGATAGTCAACTCACATTTGACCGTCTGACGGAATTGAAAGGGCAGATTCAGGGCGGTCGCAGTTTTGAAGAAGTCGCGCAACTGAATTCGGATGATCCCTCCGCTAATAACGGTGGTTCTCTGGGATGGTTTGGCAAAGGACGAATGGTTCCTCCCTTTGAAGAAGCAGCCTTTAATGCACGCAAAGGTGAACTGGTGGGACCGGTTCTCACCCGTTTTGGTTATCACCTGATCCGTGTGGATAGCAGCCGTAACAGTGACGACACCCGGGAAGTGCTGGCAAGTCACATTCTCATGCGCATCACACCCAGCCAATCCACCCGGGAAGCGGTTCGTCAGCAGCTCTTCCAACTCAAGTTTTTGGCTGAGGAGATTGGCTTTGAAACAGCGGCGGACTCATTGGATATGCAGATCAATGAGACCACACCATTGAAGCTCAGCGATACATTTATTACCGGTCTGGGCGCATTCCAGCCGGCAATTTCGTTCGCCTTTCGCAACACGGTGGATGCCATCAGTGATGTCCTGAGTACCGATACACACATGGGCTTGTTCAAGCTGGAAAGCGTCGTCCCGCCCGGTCCGCATCCCCTGGATGAAGTGAAAGCCAGTATTAAACGCAAACTCATCAACGATAAAAAAATGGTGCTGGCAAAAGAATTGGCTGACTCAATCTATTCTTCCCTGGGTGATGACACCGATTTACAGGCAGCGGCAGATTCTCGCGCCGGGTTGACCTATAATAAACCCGCATCTCTCACCGCCGACAAAGCGCTCCCCGGTGTTGGCAAATTCCCCAGGGTCTGGGGCACTTTAAGAGCGGCGGAACCAGGCGCCGTCCTGCCACCTCAGGAAGTCAGTCGCGGGTATGTGATTCTGAAATTAAATTCCCGCGGTGAGTTTGATCCGGTGAAATACAACGCCATGCGCAAATCTCAGTATGAAAAGGCACTGGAAGAGCGTCAGAATGCTGCCTGGACCAACTTCCTGGCCGGTTTGAAGGATGATGCTGAAATCATTGATAATCGGGTCAAATTCCTCTGATCTAACACCTGAATTCCTGAACTATAAGCAGCCCACCGTTTTTTCGGTGGGCTTTTGATTTACACCCGTCCTCACACACCTGATTCTGCCTCAGGATATCCATTTGAAGTTGCATACTGTTCCGATTAAATTGCCGCAAATAATTATCGTAAGAGCCGAAGTGAATACTTTACACAGCAAACGGAGACCCCTATGAAGTCATTAACCAGCCGAATTATCCTCATTCTGATTGTTTTATTTGTACTCATTCAATTTTTTCCCGTGAACCGAACGAATCCACCGGTAGAGACCGAAATTGAAGCACCGGAAGAGGTCCATGCAATACTGGACCGGGCATGCTATGACTGCCACTCTAACAATTCCCAATGGCCTTGGTATGCTTATGTGGCACCGGTTTCCTGGCTGGTGGCAAAAGATGTGAATCAGGGGCGTGAACATGTGAATTTTTCCACCTGGAATCTGTATGATTTTGACGATCGGGCTGATATTTACGATGAGATTTATGAAGTGATCGATGAAGGTGAAATGCCTCTGGCGATTTATGTGCCCCTCCATCCGGAAGCCAAATTGAGTGAGGAGGACAAACAGTTGCTGATGAACTGGGCGGTAGAAGCCAACGCGCAACTTTTCAACCAAGGTGATACATCGAGCGATGACGCACCTACTGAACACGATTAGGAAATGGAGAGTCAGTAATCCATTTCACTTGGTTGTTTTGAAAATCAAAAAGCCCGGATACAAACGTTCCGGGCTTTTTTTGTTTGGAGGGGGTTAGGGGTGTATGTTCTCAAAACACGGGTAAGCCTTCGAGAGTCTTGAGATTTTTTGTCAATTCACTTTCCGGCAGTTCGATGTCCTTCAATTCACCCTTGAACCAAGCGTCATACGCGGCCATATCAAAATGACCATGACCACTGAGATTAAAGAGAATTACCTTCTCCTCCCCGGCTTCCCGGGCTTCTTCGGCGGCTGCAATTGCTCCTTTGATGGCATGGGCTGATTCAGGTGCGGGGATAATGCCTTCTGTACTGGCAAATAATGTGGCTGCCTGAAAGACTTCCACCTGATTGTATGCCAGGGCATCCACCAACCCCAACTGCACCACATGGCTTAGCAGCGGTGCCATTCCGTGATAACGGAGACCGCCGGCATGAATTCCCGGAGGCATAAAATTATGTCCCAGTGTATGCATAGCTACCAACGGCGTTAGTGAAGCGGTATCCCCAAAGTCGTAGGAATACTGTCCCCGGGTGAGTGTGGGACATGCTGACGGTTCTACCGCCCGGAAGTCAATGGTTTTGCCATTGATCTTGTCACGGAGAAACGGAAATGCCAATCCGGCGAAATTACTTCCACCACCAACGCAACCGATGATGATATCCGGACTCTCTCCCGCCAGCACCATTTGCTTCTGCGTTTCCAAGCCAATGACTGATTGATGCAACAGGACATGATTCAAAACGCTACCCAGGGAGTACTTGGTGTCGTCTCGCCCCGCAGCGTCCTCCACGGCTTCCGAGATGGCAATTCCAAGCGAACCACGACTGGTTGGATCCTCTGCCAATACCTGTCGACCAAATTGCGTATCCTCACTGGGACTGGGCACCACCTGGGCACCCCAGGCCTGCATCATGCTGCGTCGATAGGGCTTTTGGTCATAACTGACGCGCACCATGTAAACTTTCACATCCAAGCCAAAGTACTGACCGGCCAGCGCCAGTGAACTCCCCCACTGCCCGGCACCGGTTTCAGTGGCCAGGCGCTTCACGCCGGCTTCCTTGTTGTAGTATGCCTGAGCGACAGCCGTATTGGGTTTATGACTGCCGGCCGGGCTTACACCCTCATACTTGTAGTAGATCCGTGCGGGTGTTTTCAACGCTTTTTCCAAAAAAGTAGCGCGAATTAGTGGGGACGGACGCCAGATTTTATAGACGTCCAGTATGGCTTCAGGAATTTTCACCTCCGGAGCCTGCGACACCTCCTGTTCGATGAGAGCCATTGGAAACAGGGGCGCCAGGTCATCGGGACCGATCGGCTCTCTGGTTCCCGGATGAAGCGGTGGTGGAGGTGGCTGGGGTAGATCAGCGGTAATATTATACCAGGTATTGGGTAATTCTGATTCAGGTAGAATATATTTTTTCACAAGTTATTCCTTTAAGATTTCTTCTGGTCCGCATCCGAATGTTCCCGGATATAGGCCAGGGCTTTTTTGAATCCGTCGTGGCCATATTTGAGTTCGTGGGCACCGCGGGAGATTTTTCCCAGGCTAATGCCCAACTGTTTCGCAATCTCTCTTTGGGGTACGCCATCGACGAGCAGCTTGATCAATTCCCATCGTTTTCCAATCTCCTCAATTTCATTAGGGGTTAACAAGTCCTGCAGGAAGTTCTCAAGTTCTTTCCGATCCCTGTAGTCGGATAGAATGGTCAGGAGTTCAGTATGGAGCGTTGGTTGCTTCATTGTTTCGGTACATTAGAACATTGAGAGCCAAAAGGCAAGCCGGATTTTACAGTTTTTTCCCGATCAAATAAATGCCAATGAATCTGATATTCTTGAAACTGATGTTTCCCAATTTCCCGGAGATGTCTATATTAACCGAACGATTCGAAAGCTCAGATGCGTAAGCATTTCATTCACAATGTGAGTTGAAAGAAGGGAAGGTCACCTCTATGGATTTCGCAACCATCATTGGGATGATAATTGGAATTTCGCTGGTTGCCATCGGAATGTATGATTTCGATGCCGGGTCAATCCCCGCTGCATTCTTCAATCTGCAAGGACTGGCGATTGTGCTGGGTGGTACCCTGGCGGCCACCATCATCAATTATCCCGCTTCAACCATCCTCTCCATGGTGCGCGTCGCCGGTAAGGCATTGGGGAAGCAGTATTTCCAGAATCCTCTCTCCGTCATTAACCAATTGGTTGAATACAACAAAATGAGCCGCAAACAAGGTTTGATCGCCCTGGAAAATGTTCTGCCCGACATTGAAAATAATTATATGCGCATAGGGCTGGAGAATGCCATTCTCGAAAAAGATCCCAATAAACTCAACAATTTTCTCCAGAACGAATTGCAGAATATGGTTATCCGTCACCGCAACGGACAGGAAATGTTTTATAACATGGGGACATATGCCCCCGCCTTTGGATTGTTGGGAACGGTGATGGGACTGATTCTGATGATGACCACGCAAGGGGAGACCTCCTCCGTAGCCAGTTTTGCTGATCAGGCTCAGGATACCACCGGTAAATTGCTGCATGGTATGGGCATCGCCCTGGTAACCACCTTTTACGGCGTTCTGTTAGCCAATCTGATTTTTATTCCCATCGCCGGTAAGCTGAAAACCAGGTCTGATGAAGAGGTAC
Organism: Fidelibacterota bacterium; assembly: GCA_021734065.1. Taxonomy (GTDB): domain Bacteria; phylum Fidelibacterota; class UBA8477; order UBA8477; family UBA8477; genus UBA8477. Next base: position 8,881 of record JAIPJQ010000038.1, read on the forward strand.
ACATCAGCGAAATCATCATGGCCGGCATTCAAAGCATCCACGCCAAAGAACACCCCCTTATCATGGAAGAAAAGCTGCTTACCTTTGTGGATAAGCAAACGCGTGAGCGTCATCGGTCAGCACAGGCCGCAGCCGAGGCGGCTGAAGCAGAAATGTCGGAAATTTAGCACTCACCCTCATGGCCCATTCAATTTTCAGTTTTCGCAGTAGTGGTGGAATTCGGGATACCGCAACCTGGCAGGTGACCTACAGCTCCCTCCTCACTGCCGTTTTAGCATTTTTTATTCTGCTGATTATTCAGGCAGAGAATGAAGTTGCTTCAACATACCGATTTGCGGACCGGCTAAAATCCAAAATGTTCAAGGAAATCGTCCGGGAGAAAACAGCACGAAACCTGGACTGGCTCTATGTGGAAAATACAGGTACGAAGGGGATTCGCCTGCTGGTCCCGACGCAGGTTGAAGATCAGGTACTGTTTCAAACCGGCGACGACCAGATTGAATCGGCATTTTTTCCCTATCTGCAGCATTTATCCAGTATTATCAATGGTCTGGAGATAAACCGGATTTACACCGATTATTCCGGTACAATCGGGCATTTACGGAGCCTGGGCAAAGATATCATTGTGCAGGTTCGCATTGAGGGGCATTCAGACCGCAGACCCATCCGTACCGCTCGATTCTCTGATAATTGGGAATTAAGCACCGCCCGCGCTTCCCGGGTGATGGAATACCTGGAATTGACCACCAACCTTCCGGCCGATTATTTCGCGCTGGCCGGATACGGTTCCTTTCATCCGTTTCGATCGGTAAACAATCTGGATGAAAACCGGCGAGTCGAGATATATTTGGATATTCAGATGGTCGAGAAAAATGGTACTATCTAAGCTTGAAGCCCGCATCACGGATGTTTCCACCAGAGCACGCAAGGGATGGCTGCTCTCCTACGGTGACATGATCACGTTGGTCATTACCTTCTTCATCATGATGTTGAATGTGCGGGCGGGTGAGATCACCAAAGTTCACGCCTGGGTGAATTCCAGATTGAATGATACCACTCGGGAAATTCAGCGGGTTGTTGATCTGCTGAATATCAGTGTCATTCACATCGACCGGGATAGTAAAGGGGTAAAAATATCGCTGAACGATCCCCGCCTGTTCGAGACCGGCAGCGCCGAGCCTCGTCTGGAGTTGATCTACCAACTGCAAACGCTGGGCGCTACCATTAAAAATATGGACATTGTCAACCTACATGCCAGTCGTTGGGCGCCCTGGCTGCGGGAGTTCGAACGAAATGGCTTGATGTGGAACCTGGAAATTCGGGTGGAAGGGCACACGGATAATGTACCCCTTATCCCGGGTAGTAAATATCGCGACAATTGGGAATTGAGTGCAGCCCGGGCTCAAACGGTCATGCGGTTGCTTCAGGAGTACACCGGACTGCCCGGTGCTCAATTCGCCGTGGCAGGGTTCGGTGAGCACCAACCCATTGCCTCCAATGGCACACCAACCGGCAGAGAGATGAACCGCCGGGTGGAGATCTTCATCAATGCCAGCCTGACGCACCAGCTTTAGTACTTCATCATATACTTTAAGTATATTTGCTATCTAATTATCTATCAGTGTATTAGTTTGGATTAATAATTCCCGTGAATACTGCGGATTACTATTTCCTCGGTAACCACATCAGCCGGTTGAGCCAGCGCATTCAAAATGGCATTGGCTACCATTTCCGGCGGGAGCATCTTTTCCCGGGGAAGATTTTCGCTGCCCGGGATTTGGTCCCACCAGGTGCTGTTGGTGGCTCCGGGATAGACACCAATCACCCGTATTTTGAATTTTCGCAACTCTTCCCGGATCACCCTGGTAAATCCGTCCAATCCGTATTTGGTCACGGCGTAACCACTGCCATTGCGAAACGGCTGGCGGCCCGCTACGGATATCATATTCACAATGGTTCCCACCTTATGGGGTTTCATCCGACGAATGGCCGCCTGGGTCATGAGGAATGTCCCTGTTAAATTGGTCTCCACCATCGTCCGCCATTCCTCCAGCGTCAGATTTTCCGCGTGCTTGTAAAAACCAACACCGGCATTATTGATCAAGACTGCAGGTGTCTGCTGATTCTCATCCAAATGGGTGTAAAATTGCTCAATTTCAGATGGCTGAGTAATATCGATGGGATTTGGGATGAATTCACCACTTTCCTTCTGAACCAGTGCGTCCAAACCCGCCCCACTCCGGGAAAGTCCGTAAACCACGGCGCCTGTTTTTAACAAACCTTCGCATAACAGACTACCGATTCCACGACTGGCTCCGGTAACGATACTTACCGGGTGATAAGGGTTCGGTTTACTCATAATGGAATGCTCCAAAGCGAATCAACAAATGTCTGGTTTTTAGCGTGGTAATGCTCCGCCACCGTGAAGCCCGCAGTTGTAGCCATTTTTTCTATCTCAGCCTCACTGTATTTAAAGGAGTATTCGGTATGAATGGCTTCCCACGCATCAAATTCGAATACCTTGCCACACGCGCCAATTCGTACACACTGCCGTTTCCGACTCAGTAGTGAACTTTCCACCGCCCCGCTCAAAGGATTATACCAGCCATAAAATTCCCAGTTATCCAGATCAAATTCACCGGCTAATTCCCGATTGATCCGGGCCAGTAAATTCAGGTTAAATCGTGCGGTGATCCCCTGTTTGTCATTATATGCTGCGTTCAGTCGGCGGGTATCTTTTTTCAAATCAAAGCCCATGAGGACGAAATCACCCGGACGCAGAACTTGCCGCAAGCGACGCAGGAATATTTTGGCTTTGCTGGGACGGAAGTTCCCGATATTCGAACCCAGGAACAGCACCAATGATGGTCCGCCAACGTGCTTTTCCACCCAATTCAACCCTTGGAAATATTCTCCCACCACTCCCAGCATCTCCAGATCACTACAGCAGGCAGCTACTTCTTCCTGGAGTGAGGTCATGGCACCTTCACTGATATCAATGGGAATGTACTTGAAATCGATTTTTTCGGAATGTAAATGCTCCAATAACACTCTTGTTTTCCTGCCATCTCCCGCACCCAATTCCACCAGGTTGAATGCGGAGTGATTCACCAGTTCAGCCAATCGCCGGTGATTGCGTTCCAAAATTTCATACTCAGCATCGGTGAGATAATATTCAGGCAGGTCCATAATTTGTTCAAATAACTTGCTGCCCGTTTCATCATAAAAATATTGCGAGGGAATGGATTTGGGAGTTTGGGATAATCCCTGCTCTACATCACGGAGAAATTGTTGCCGGGCAGACTCAGGATTCTGAGAGCCGGGTTTGAGGATGCGATAGGTTTGTGTCATAAATGCGTTGTTTTTTTAAGGGGTTATTGAATGTCTTGCGCCAGGCGGATTCCTGTAAATTGCCAGCGTTTTTCCGGTTGAAAAAAGTTCCGGTAAGTCAAGCGTATATGCGTTTTTGGCGTGGCACAAGATCCCCCGCGCAGCACCATCTGACCACTCATGAATTTTCCGTTATATTCACCCAGGGTGTCGGATGAATGACGATAGCCCGGATATGGGAGGTAGGCGCTGCTGGTCCATTCCCACACATCGCCCACTAACTGGAACATTGCTTTTTCAGTTCCATTGTGAGCAGCCGACGGATGAAAATGCTGGTCATCCAAAAGCGTCCCGGGCGCTGTCAGTGCGTTGGACGCCACCGCTGCGACTTCCCATTCCTGCTCAGTTGCCAAACGCTTACCAGCCCAACTGGCATAAGCCTCAGCTTCATAAAAGCTCACATGAGACACAGGAAGCCGGGAATCCAGCGAACCATCACCGGCCAGCGTGCGTTCCAGTCGCTCACCATCCGCCTTCATCCAGTACAATGGTGCTTCGATCCCATTCTCCTGAACCCAGTCCCAGCCATCTGATAACCAATGTCTGAAATCCGAATACCCCCCCTCCTGGATGAATTCCAGAAATTCTCCATTGGTGACCAGCCGGTTTGCCAGTCCAAATGGCGCCAGGTAGGTTTGGTGTCCCGGCCTTTCATTATCAAAACAAAAACCTGATTTATCCCACCCCAATTTCTTCAAACCACCTTCAAAGGAATGGAATTCCAGCGGAACCGGTTGTTGCGTCCTTTTCTCAGATAATTTCATTCCACCGTACCCGGGCATGACAGGATTCTGCGCCAGGATATATTTCAAATCGGTTATCAATAATTCCTGGTGTTGTTGTTCATGGTGCAGCCCCAAAATCATGAGCATTTCCAGACGCGATTCATCCTTCAGCGATCCTTTGTTCAGCAAATCTGCGATCTGTTCGTCAATCGCCGCACGGTATTGGTAAACTTCCGCCACTGTAGGCCGGGAAAGATCGCCACGATGCGGCCGGCTGAAGGGTGTACCAAGCGTCTGGTAATAGGAATTGAACAGATAATTATACTCAGGGTGAAACGCCTTAAAATCGGAGAGGAATTCTTTTAGAATGAATGTCTCGAAAAACCAGGTTGTGTGTGCCAGATGCCATTTAGGAGGACTCACATCCTGAATCGGTTGGGGTAGATAATCTTCCACCTCCAGGGGCTCGCAAAGTTGCTCCGTAAGTTGACGAACCGTGAGATAGGATTGCAAAAGGTCTTGGCGCTGCATGAATAACTTTCAATTGAACGAGTTGAATTAAAGGGTCGGGTATGCAAAATACTCAGCGGATTAAAATCATCTTTTTGGATTCCTGGTAGTGACCAGCCTTGATTCGATAGAAATAGACGCCTGAGCCCAGCGATTTGCCATTACCATCCCGCCCATCCCAAACAACCGACTTAAAGCTGGCTTGCTCGTAGCGCTGCACCAGCGTATTGACTTCCTGGCCAACAGCGTTCATGACCACCAACTCAACATTACTTGCTTCTGGCAGGCTGTAACGAATGGTCGTTTGGGGATTGAATGGATTGGGATAATTCTGATGCAGGCGAAATGCTCGTGGAATTGCAGTACGCACATTATTTCCCACAAAAGCTGAGAGTTGTCTGAAAAGCAGGATCTCGTCCCCCGTGAATGACACAGCCAAAATATCTAAATCACCATCAGAATCCACATCAGTGGCTTGTGCGAAGCGGGCAGTTGCATCCACATCGGTGACTGTGTGCTCCGTGTTGAATTCGCCTTCACCGGCATTTTCAAACCAGAGGATCCTGCCGTCGGAATAGCTGGAGGTCAACACATCCGGATCACCATCCGCATCCAAGTCAGCAACACTAACTGCCCGGGCACCCGTTGCGGTGGTACTGATGGTTACCTGATTCCCAAAAACTCCCCGTCCATCCCGATTACGATACCAGGCAATTTTACTATCCCCGGATGAAACCGAGATAACATCCATATTTTGGTCACCATCCATATCTGCCGTCACCGCGGCTGCCACACCTTCCACCAGATTGGTAATCACCTGGGGGCTGGAAAAACTGCATTTGCCATTCACATTCACATACCAGGCGATCTCATGTTGGTCCACACAAGCCGCTAACACATCCAAATAGCCATTTCGATTCAGATCGCCTGCCGAAACCCATTGGAAGGGGCGCGGTGAACGGGTGATGATGTGTTCACTGCTGAATTTCCCGCGCCCGCCAATATTTTCGTACCAACTCAGAACACCGGTTTGTGTACCAGCCGCTGTGAGGATGTCCACATCACCATCACCATCCAAATCTGCACATTCCGCCCAGCGCAGAGGCTCGCGGATCGCCGGAATGGTGATGGGAGCGCTGAACCTCCCCATTCCAGTGACATTCTCAAACCACACGAAGCGTGAATTGGATGCGAAAATAGCGTAAATATCCATATCGCCATCAGCATCCAGATCAACGACGCCTGCCGTGATCAGCGAATCAGTTCCGGGAGTTACCACATTGGGAAGGCCAAAATTTCCCTGGCCGTTTAGATTTTCCAACCACGCGAAATATCCATTTTCGCTGGACGCAGTGAGAATATCCACATCCCCATCCAAATCCATGTCAATCGACCATAAAATGTCCAGACGTTCAGTTGTCCGGGAAATTATCTCCGGGTGAGCAAAGTAGGGTGATGACTGTTTAGGACGTAGGATATTCAGGCCGCTTAAGCGTTGATAGTAAACGTTATCGGTTACGATTTCCACATGGACGTGTCCATAGATACGATCCGGGAGCTGGATACTCACCTGCCCCGCTTCCAGAGCTTCCACGCCAACCGGTTCACTATTTAGAAATACCTGTACATCTTGATCCGGCAGCACTTCCGGGCATGTGATGGTGACATTTGTTCCGGGAATTCCTGACTCCGGAACGATCCTGCTGATAACTTTAAATTCCCTGCCCCGGACCAGTTCACGCGAAATGACGTGGTAAGTACCTGCGGTTGTGGGGGCAAGCGGGAAAGTTTTTACCTGATTGATTGGATCGGATGGGGCTTTGAGTGATGAAAGTTGCGGTTCGGACTGCGGTGTGGGGTTATCCAGGACGATGGTTGCGTCTCCCGGTGCCTGGGTTTCGCCGGACCAGACACTCATGGCGGAATAGACGAGCAGGGATCCAATAACAATAGCCAAGCTGTTTTTCAGTAATTTGACAATTCCCACAAACCAACCTTCCGTCAAGTTACGAAATCTATTGTTTCCGGGCTGGGATATCAATTTGAAAACCATCGGGAACACTTGGCGATCATTCCTGCTGATTTCGAGCTTCCATTACAACTTCATCCCGTTAAACTATCCGATATGTTTTCATTGAATGGTGTCTCAAAACGCTTCGGCAGCTTCACAGCACTGCATCCCCTGGACGTGGCATTCAGGGAAGGAGAGACATCGGTTCTCATCGGTCCCAGCGGCTGCGGGAAATCCACACTGCTGAAACTAATGATCGGTCTGCTGAAGCCGGATAGTGGCACTATCCATTTTAATAATCAGCCCATCTCTCCAACCAACATTCAAATCCTCCGGCACCAGATGGGTTATGTGATACAGGAGGGGGGTTTGTTTCCCCATCTGTCTGTAGAGCAAAATATCACGGTTATGGCCCGGCATCTGGATTGGTCAATATCTGACATCCGACAACGACTGGCTGATCTATCTGCTCTGACCCAATTTCCTGAAAACCTCTGGTCCCGCTATCCCCTGCAACTCTCGGGTGGGCAAAGGCAGCGGGTCAGTCTCATGCGGGCATTGATGCTGGATCCCAAAGTACTTCTGCTGGATGAGCCGTTAGGTGCACTGGATCCCATGATACGAGCGGATCTGCAGCAGGATCTGAAGGAGATTTTCAACCAACTGGAAAAAACGGTGGTCCTGGTAACCCATGATATGGGCGAAGCATCATTTTTCGGTAATGAAATCATTTTAATGAGGCAGGGAAAAATCGTCCAAAAAGGCACAATTAAAACCTTGGTGAACCAGCCCACCGACCCATTTGTGAAAGATTTTATTCAAGCTCAACGGCAGGTTACGGTTATTGAAGGAAATAACCCGTGAGTCGGCATTCTCTCATCCGGTTCTGCTTTGTGGCGCTTGCTGTACCCCTGTTTGCAACAAGACCAACAGATGATCCAATTGTTGTAGGATCCAAAAAATTCACTGAGTCGGTGATCCTGGGTGAAATAATCATGCAAACCGTGCAGCAGACTTCCTTTGAAGCGATTCATCGCAGAGAATTGGGTGGTACGCGGGTCCTGTGGAATGCATTACAAGGCGGGGATATTCACATTTATCCTGAATACACGGGAACCATCCGAAAGGAAATATTAGCCGGTGTTGCCATGGACTCCGGAATGGCTGCCTTGCGTGAAGCATTACGAACGCAGGGCATCGGGATGCTGTCCTCGCTGGGATTTAACAATACCTATGCCTTGGGAATGCTGACCCGGACAGCAGATACACTGCACATCAACAAAATTTCTGACCTGAAGCGATTTCCCGATCTGGTGTTGGGATTCACCAATGAATTTATGGACCGCAGTGACGGCTGGCCGGGCTTGAAGCAGGTGTACCAACTCCCCCATACAAATGTGCGCGGACTGGATCACGACCTGGCTTATCGTGGTCTGGCGAACGGCAATATTCATGTTATCGATGTCTATTCAACCGACGCGGAAATCGACTATTACCAGTTGAAAATCCTGGAAGATGATCTGATGTATTTTCCTGAATATCAGGCAGTTATCCTCTATCGCTTAAATCTTGATTCGAACGCACCAGAGGTGATTTCTGATTTAAAAATGCTGTTGGGAACGATTGATGCGTCGGCGATGAGCCAATTGAATAGCCAGGTGAAACTGGAACGAAAACCGGAAAGTATTGTAGCTGCGAAGTGGATCAATGAGACGTTTGGTGTCACTCCGACGATAGAGGTCAAAAGTCGCTGGCAACGGATCTGGCAACACACGCTTGAACACCTGTTTTTGGTTACCATTGCGCTGGGAGCCGCGATTCTGCTGGCATTACCCCTGGGAATCTGGTCAGCTTATCATACCAAAACCGGTCAGGGAATTCTGGCGGTTGTGGGCATTATACAGACCATTCCCTCGCTGGCACTACTGGTGTTTATGATTCCCCTGCTGGGAATCGGCGGACTGCCAGCCATTTTTGCGCTGTTTCTGTACGGTCTGCTGCCCATTGTGCGTAACACCTATACGGGTCTTAAAAGCATTGAACCGGGGATTCAGGAATCGGCAACCGCATTGGGACTCCCGTGGCTGTCGGTTTTGTGGAAAATTGACCTGCCACTGGCATCCCGTGCGATTCTTGCGGGTATTAAGACGTCGGCTGTCATCTGTATCGGTACGGCGACGCTGGGGGCTTTAATTGGTGCGGGTGGTTATGGTCAGCCGATTCTCACCGGAATTCGTCTGGATAATATGGGATTGATTCTGGAAGGCGCAATTCCCGCAGCAGTGATGGCGCTGGCGGTTCAGGGGCTGTTTGAGTTATCGGAACGCTGGCTGGTACCCAGGGGGCTTCGGTTGAAAAGGTCCGACTAATATCACCGGTTGGTGGCGTCGATACTCTGTTTACGCTCCAACGCTTTCTTCTTCACGATTTCTGCGATCTCAAAATCCCGTTTTTCCTCATCGGTTTCCACAAGTAATTGCGGTATCCGGACGGGTCTTTCCTCCGCATCTAAGGCCACCATATTAAAGTGAGCCGTTGTACAATGGCGACGGTCACCGGTGAGAAAATTCTCCGCCATCACATCGATCTTCACCACCATGGATGAACGCCCGACCCACACCACCCGGGCGGTGGTTTCAATGCGTTCCCCCACCCGCACCGGTTCTTTGAAATGCACCCACTCGGTGGAGGCGGTCACCACCAGATGACGGGCGTAGCGAGACGCGGCTATCCCGGCCATTTTATCCATGACCGCCATGATTTTCCCTCCAAACATGGTCCCGTGGGCGTTGGCGTCATTGGGAAACACGATTTCCCAGGAGCTGACGCACTCTGATTTTTGTTTTTTCGTTTTCATGATTCAAATCTCGGTAAAATGCGGTGAGAAAAAAGCGAAAGTCTCTTGGCGG
>JAIPJQ010000039.1 GCA_021734065.1 Fidelibacterota bacterium
GCTGCCTATAACCCCAATATTTTCTGGAAGGACATTCCGAAGTGGTTAGGCTTATTCGAAAATATTTTTCGTGTTTTAGTTTTTAGCCTCCCAGGGATCCTGTATTTTGGAAAAAAGGAAATGGGGCAACCTTTGGGTTGGTATTTATATGTCGGGGGATTGGTCGTTTATCTTGTGAGTTATTTAGCGCAAATCGTTTATCCTGATAGCGTATGGAGTCAAAGCCTAATTGGTTTTACAGCGCCCGCCTGGTCAACCATTTTTTGGTTTGCAGGTATTGGTTTAGTGTGCGTGCAATCCTGGCTCCCGATTCCCTGGCATCGCGCGATTTATCTATTGAGTGCATCCATCTTCCTGATATTCCATATTTGGCATACTGGATTGGTTTATTTCAACACGATTCATTAAGGTCGTAGTATTTCGAAAAAAGCCGTCGAACACAACACCCACCGACTAGCGCGTGAACCATTATGAAAGCGTTTTTTTTAAAAAGCATTCTTTCCTTTTGATTTACTAGTCCTTTTGAATTAATCTCCCGACAACAGAGGCGCAAAGCCGTTAGCTAAACTTTTAAAGACAGAGGAAATGGCAACACTCAAAAATATTTTCGTAATTCTATCATTTGCATTTACCCTTTTTGTTGTCCCAGGTATTAGCCAGATCAATTTGATTTTTAACATCGATACTGCTTACGTCCAAAACACTTGCGAATGGGCTTACTATAAAACACAACAAGCCGATTTAAATGGGGATGGGATTGAGGAAAAGATTGAGATTCTTGCCAATGTGATGCGTACAAATGATTCAAAGGGTTTCCGTGACCGTGATTTTAATTGGGATGATGGTCAAAAGTGGACCTCCAGAATCATTGAGCAAGCGGGAGATACCACTTGGATATTCTATCGTTGGATCCAGAATGGAAGACTAAATGGATTTATTTCAACAGATGATCCACCATCGATAATTTTGGTGCAAACTGACTACAATTCGATCAATGCTTATAAAGTCATTTATTTCAAACACGACAGTATAGAAGTATCTCAAATACTTCAAACGAAACACGATTCAGAATTTCATTTTATTGAACGAGATAAATGAACAGCCTCAAGGAGAGGCTGGCAAACCCACGCCTGCTCCTGACTTGCTTAAGAATCTTGCCATTTGTTTATGAACGTGAATTACATTTTGAAGAACTTAGACAATAACTTGGATTAAAGCAGCTAAAACGCTGCAAGTCCAGCCCGCCATTCCGCACCCTTCTCCCAGCAATCTCATCCTGCGCGGTGAAGGTCTAGGTATCGTGCAACGACCTGACGACTGCACCTTTATGAAATGCGTTTTAAAAGCATTCTTTCCTTTTGATTTACTAGTCCTTTTGAATTAATCTCCCGACAACAAGCAACAACATCATAAGAAAACAGGAGGGGAATTATGCCCACCGAATCAGCCGCTGCCGCCATGTCCATCCTGCGTGATGGCAGTCAGTTTCAATGGTATGTCATTCCGTTATTTGCCTTTGTCGTTTATGTCTATGCCAATGTCATCGAAAAACGCGACTGGGGTCTGGTCCTGGCCGGACTGGCGTTCTGGGGCATGGACTGGTTCAACGAAATCTGGAATGGACTGGTGTTTCACTTCACCAATTACGCGCCGGTGTGGGGCGCACCGGGCGATACGGCCTTTCTGATTTTCATCGGACTGAACATCGAGATCTGTTTCATGTTCGCCATTGCCGGAATCGTCTTTGCCAAAATGCTTCCCAAGGACCGCAAACTCAAAATTCTGGGTATTAACAACCGGATTTTTTTCGCTGTCGCCAATTCCATTTTTTGCGTGATCGTTGAACTCTGGCTGAATTCAGTCAATGCGCTTACCTGGGATTACGGTTGGTGGAGCGCGAAAGCGCCTTATCTCATCGTGATCTTTGGTTATCTGCACTTCTTTCTGGTATCGTTCTGGGTCTTTGACATGGAAACGATCCGTAAGAAATTGCAGGTTGTAGGTACGATTTACGCCGTGGATGCAGTGGCCATTATCCTGTTTGCGGGAATATTGGGCTGGATTTAGTGGTAATGTATGGCCAGATGAAAGTATCGCTCATCCCCGATTGACCAGCTATCTAAAGTCGTTGTCCGGGGAAAAGGTTGTGGCAGTGCTGAACCGAAACCGGTGAGCCGCGGGCTGGTTTCGCCCCCGATGAAATGCGGAACCAGGGTTAAATAGAGTTCATCCACCGCCCGGGCGGTTAAAAATTGCCGGAATACCTGACCGCCGCCCTCCACCAGCAGCGTTTTGATTCCCTGATCCTGTAAATATGATAAAATTGCTGAAATGCCACTGCCGTCTGAATTTTCCAGTTCCGGTACGCTCAGCCAGTTCACCTTTTCCGGTAAATGATCCGGGGCATTGGCAGAGGAGAAAATGATGACCGGCAGGGGCGGTTTTTGCTGAAAAAGGTCGGCTGATAAATCCAACTGACCCCTGCGGGTCATAATGCAGTGAACAGGAAAATCGTCGCGCTCCAGACCAGCGTGTGGTTTGGGATAATGCCGGAAGGTGGAGGCCCCCATGAGGACGGCATCGGCCAGATCACGCACCCGCATGAGATGTTCCATGTCGGCATCTGAGCTAATCCGCACGAATCGCGACACATTCGCCGGACCCAACCGCCCGTCCAGAGAGCTGGCGAATATGGCGATTACTTTAATTTTATTAGACATAATTCTCAAAAAGGTTTAAATTGAAGTCTGTCTCTGGCAAACATCATTAATTTAAGCATCATCTCATGGGGGTGCGATTATGATTAAGTCTTTTTTACAGCGAAGTTTTTTTTCGCTCTTCTTTGGATTGACTGTATTAAATGCCGCCACCATTTGGCTGGACGGGCGCCTTAATGATTGGGAAAATATTCCGGTGGCTGAGTCGGATCATACCGGTGACGGGTTACCGGGTGTGGATTTTTTATCGGTCAGTCAAACCTGTGATAGTACCCGCCTCTATTTTAAGCTCGTGTTCACGGACTCGTTGCTATTACAAGATTACAATGACGTCGCGCTGTATCTCGATACTGACACCAATGCTACGACCGGCTTGGTGATTGGCGATCTGGGGGCCGAGCTGGTTTGGCATTTTGGCACACGAAGTGGCCAACAGTATATCACGGACCCGTCTGAAGACATCATCCAGAGTGATATTGGCATGATCACGCCTCCGACGATTACATCTGATCATTTCGAAATTGCCTTGAATCGTTCCACCCTATTCGGTGGTGAACCGCTTTTCCCTCAGCAGGTTTTTCGTTACCGGTTTGTGGATGAGCGTACCAATGGCGACGCAATTCCCAATCCTTCAGCCGGATTACCGGGATCCTTTGCAAATGACACAGCAGCGGTTTGGAATCCCATTTCGCTGGATCATTTTTCCGAGGAAACGATGCGACTCATGACTCAAAATACCCTGTATGACGGCATTTTTGATTCGTTGCGTGGACCGGCGCACGCCAGGATCCTACAAGCTTTGGAGCCGGAGATCATCGCATTTCAGGAAGTCTACGGGTACTCATCCGAACAGATTCGCCTGAAAGTTACTGATATTCTGGGCGGGAGCTGGTACGCTTCGGCGATTGATGGCGATGTGGCGACCATCAGTCGCTATCCGATTCTCGGCAGCTGGGAGATTTGGAGTTCTGGTCGGATTACAGCGGACTTGATTGATACAGGTTTTGATATGTGGCTGCCGATCCTGGTTATCAATAGTCATTGGTCGTGCTGTGCCAATGATGCTGCTCGCCAGAATCAGGTGGATGCAACGATTGCCTGGTTACGGGAGACGGTGGAGGCTGGAAGCATCCCGGAGATGACATCGATAATCGTGACCGGTGATCTGAATTTAGTGGGTGATGCTCAGCAATTGACGACACTGCTCACGGGTGACATTCAGGATGAAGCGACCTTTGGTGCCGATTTTAGTCCGGATTGGGGCAGGGATTTAATCGATTTATACAGTACCCATACAAATGATCGGGTTACCTACACCTGGCGCTCAGATCATGAATCATTCAGTCCGGGTAAGCTTGATTATATTGTTTACTCCAATTCTCTCATCGTTTGGAAGCATTTTATCCTCGATACGCAAACCATGACAGCCGAGGATTTGACCGCAAACAATTTACAAAGTGATGATTCCTGGTTAGCGTCCGATCATTTAGCACATGTAGCAGATATCAGCCCCGATTATGGGATCGGTGTTCAAGACGAGCTGGGGCCAAAGGAATATGATTTGATTCAGACCTACCCCAACCCTTTTAATCCGACCCTGTCAATCCGGGTGAATTTGCCCATGAGCCAAACAGGGCAGGTAGTCATTTTTGATGTCTCCGGAAGACAGATTACGCAACTGACTGTTAGCGGTAAACAAACCCTTACCTGGGATGCATCTGAGTTCTCCAGTGGCATCTATTTGATTCGCCTGATGGTTGGTAACCATGTGTTAGGATTTGAGAAAGTGGTCTTGGTGAAGTGAAATTGTTGGGAATGATCCAGCATGATATTCAGAAAATAATGGATATAGAATAATCCCCCAGCAGTGCGATTAATAAAACAGGCAGATAGAAAAAGGATGTGATCATCACCCGCCGCGCAGCGGATTGGTTTTTTCGAATGGCCATGAGAATGGATGTGTAGAGGAAGTATCCGCTCATGAGGGTGCTGATGGCCAGAAAAATCCAACCCAGGTGAGTTTCAAAGGTCATCCATACGGATGAGATTACCAAAACAGCAGCGTAAAAAACCACTTCGAAAGCCAGTCGATTCCCGGTTTTATCCACATTGGGCAACATAATGAATCCGCCTTTGGAATAATCCTCCCGGTACAACCAGGCGATGGCATAGAAGTGGGGCATTTGCCAGAGAAAAAAGACCAGGAATATGCTCACAGCTTCCCATGTGAAGAGATTCTGCACAGCAAGCCAACCGGCCAATGGGGGGAGCGCGCCCGGAATGGCGCCAACCAGTGTATTCAGTGTGGATTTGCGTTTCATGGGTGTGTAAATGAAAATATACAATGCAATGGTGAGTCCGCCCAGAAACGCGGTGATGGGATTGATGAAAACCACCAGCACCGTAAGTGCGGCCAATCCTAACAGGACACCAAAATTCAGCGCCAAAATAGGGGCCAGTCGTTTGGCGGGCAGGGGACGGTCAGCCGTACGCGACATGCTGGCATCGATGTCGGATTCCCAATAGTGGTTCAACGCTCCCGCAGATCCCGATGCCAGCGCAGTTCCCACCAACAGCCACACCAGCCGGCTCCAGTCCATCACGCCCCGGGAAGCAATGAAAAACCCCATGAAGGTGGTCATGAGAATGGCCATCATAATCCCCGGTTTGGTCAGATCCAGATAGTCTGCAAAGGTGGAGGGTGTTTTTAGGCGAACGCGACCCATAACGACTTTCTCCAGGTAGGTGTGTGAAACAGAAAATGAAGATGCAGTATCAGGAAAACCGGTTGTCGCAGATAGTTCCTTGCAGCGAATGAATGATTGATATGCATAATGGTGTTTGAGCCACCCGTCGGACTCGAACCGACGACCTATGCTTTACGAAAGCATTGCTCTACCAGCTGAGCTAGGGTGGCATGTCAAAAAAGGCGCGAAAATATAGCCGGACTGGTTTCCCATTGCAAGATTGTTCAAACTCAGGATTTGATTGCATTTGGAGCTGGCGGTCGGTCAGCGCCACCGGGATGTGATCAAAGAAGGATTGGAAGTTGTGCGAATGCTCACAGGCGATGATTCATAATCAAGTACAATATCTGGGAATGGAAGCAGATTGCACCATATGTTTAGTGGTCTGCCCGGAATTCGGCGCGATAAATACATAAATATTACAGTATCAAACTGTATTGAATATTTCAATGATGACTCTACATTTAACCCATACATCAAAATCCTTAGAAGGTGGAATGGTGTTCCGTCATGACAAAGACTCAAGGGATTTCACCCCTATCACATAAAAAAAGACGCTTCGCAATCCTCACAGATATTCACGGGAATATCTTTGCTCTGGAAAAAGCGTTGGAAATCATCGATAACCATCCGGATGTGGATCAATTGATCTGTCTGGGGGATCTTTTTGCCCTGGGCAGCTCGCCCCAAAAAGTCCTGGAGCGGCTGCAGGCCTTGGATAATTGTGTTTTTATCCGGGGAAACCATGACCGTTACCTGGTAGAGCGGATTTGGGAATATGATCGGCCGACCATCGAAGGAATGGACCCGGATGACCCGGTTTGTATCGGCATTATCGCTGATGAAAAATGGACGGCGGAGCAGTTGGGACAGGCTGGAACCGATTTCGTCCGGAGTATGCGCCTCAGCTATTTTGAGCATATTAATGGAACCTATGTGGAATTCACCCACGCCTGGTTTGGTCGGGATGACATGCCACCCACACTGGAGGAAGCCCGCCAGTGGCGCAATCACGCCAGTCGCCGTCATCCCAATTCCAATCGCTATGTGCTGGTGCACGGCCACACCCATCTGCCCCGGCAGGAGTTCATCGGGAACCTGAATGTCTATTGCCAAGGTTCCACCGGGTTGCCGTTTGATGAGGACCAGCGGGGAGCTGTTGCCTTTTTGACCATCAGTCCGGATGATGTCCAATGGGAAGTGGAACGCTTTGAATACGATGTAGATGCGGCCATCCGACACATGGAAGAGGTCCAACCTCCGTTTTATAAAAATCTGGCCAATACCCTGCGGTATGCCGGGGTTCATAACGACCTAGATAGTTAATTTTACTTTTGTTTATGATGGAATCAGGTGCCCCTTGCCACCTCTGGGGTCAGCGGTTATGTTTGCGCACGATGGTGGTAATGGAATGAACAGGATTTATCTTGATTACGCTGCAACAACACCGGTTCGGCCGGAGGTCATTGACGCCATGACACGGGCCATGGAAACCGTGCCGGGTAATCCATCCAGCATTTATACCACCGGCCGACTGGCAAAATACCAATTAACCCAGGCGCGGGATGAGTTGGCGGCCGTCCTGGGCGTTCCGGGGAACGAACTCATTTTTACCAGCGGTGGTACTGAGGCCGACAATTTGGCAATCAAAGGACTTGCGCTGGCCAATCAGCATAAAGGTCGTCATATCATCACCAGTCAGGTAGAGCATAAGGCCGTTCTGGACAGCTGCCATCGACTACAGGAATGGGGTTTTGAGGTGACCTACCTGCCCACCGATAAATGGGGTCTGGTAGATCCGGAAGTGCTGCGGGCAGCATTACGACCGGACACCATTCTGGTGAGCCTGATCTGGGTTAATAACGAACTGGGCTCGGTCAATCCCATTGCAGAGCTGGGAAAAGTGGTGCAGCAGCACGGAGCTTTATTCCATACGGATGCGGTTCAGTCGCTGGGGAGGCTCACAATCAATGCCGGGAACTTGCCCGTTAATGCCCTGAGTGTGAGTGCGCATAAAATCTATGGCCCCAAAGGTGTGGGCGCACTCTGGCTACGGAAAGGTACTGCCCTGCAGCCATTGGTGGAGGGTGGCGCCCAGGAATCCAACCTGCGGGGCGGCACGGAAAATCTTCCTGGTATTGTGGGATTCGCAACTGCAGCCCGTTTGATAGAAAAGGAACGGTCTGCCCGGTGGGCTGAAGAGCAGGCGTTGATGGACGATTTGAGGCGAGAGCTGGCCGAAATTCCTGGTGTACGCATAAATACACATCCGGAACAGCGGGTGCCCACCATCCTGAACATCTCCATTCCCCATGTGGACGGCGAGAGCCTGTTCATCAACTTGGATTTAGCCAGTGTCGCCGTTTCCAATGGTTCAGCCTGCACATCCGGTGCCCAACAACCATCTTCCGTACTCACCGCCATTGGTTTACCCGACGATTTGGCGCGGGCAACGATCCGTATTTCCATCGGTCGTGAGACCACGCGGGAGACATTGGGAAGCTTCACAGAGATTCTTAAACGAGAAGTACATAAATTGCAAAAAAAGAGTAAAGCCATTGCTTAGTGAAATAAATAACAGCCTAAAAAATTCAAAAGTCGGCGCTAAAGTGGTGGTGGCTATGAGCGGCGGCGTGGACAGTTCCATGGCAGCCAAGCTCCTGGTGGATGCCGGTTACGCCGTGGTGGGCATTACGATGAAGCTCTGGGGCTACAAGGATTCGGGCGGCAATGTGGTGGAGGACAGCAATTGTTGTTCGCTGGATGATATCCACAATGCCGCCATCGTTTGTACCCAATTGGGCATTCCCCATTATACCCTGGATTATTCAGAGAAATTCAGGGAAATGGTAGTGAAGAATTTTGTGGAAGAGTACAAACGTGGTCGTACGCCGAACCCCTGTGTTCTGTGCAATACGGAGATGAAATGGCGCGCCTTGTTGGAGAAGGTTGACGACTTGGGTGCGGACTACATCGCCACGGGCCATTATGCTCGGAAAGTCCGCAATCCGGAAACCGGCGCGTGGCGGATCGCCCGAGCGCGGGACGAAAAAAAGGATCAGTCGTACGTGCTTTGGGGAATTCAACCCGATGGACTGGCGCAGACACTTTTCCCTCTGGGAGATTTGACGAAGGATGAGATCCGTGCGCTGGCCGCCGCATCCAACCTGCGGACGGCGCATACGCCCGAAAGTCAGGACATTTGCTTCATCCCTGACAATGACTATCGTCGATTTTTAAAAGAAAAACATGCCACTGACCTTGTGGATGTTGCCCCGGGAGATATTATGGACATGCATGGTGAAAAACTGGGTGAGCACAAGGGCATTCCCTTTTACACCGTGGGTCAGCGGAAAGGTCTGGGACTGGCGACGGGTGAGCCAATGTTTGTTACCCAGATCGACAAAGAACGCAACACCATTCGGGTAGGACACCGGGAGGAGACGCTGTCGGAGACGTTTTTGGTGGAAGATTTGAATTGGTTTGAGGAGGTACCGGCCGGTGAGTCCGTACGGGTGTTTGCTCACATTCGCTACAATCATCCCGGGGAATGGGCGACAGTCACGGTTGAAACTGATGGTGTTGCCCGTGTGGTGTATGACAACCCCCAGGCGGCCATTACACCCGGACAATCTGCCGTATTTTACCAGGAGGACCAGGTGCTGGGCGGTGGTCATATCAAAGAGGTGGTATTTGAAAAAGAATCCGTTGAGATTGAAGTTTGACAAAGATTTTTTGAGTGTGCTTCGACCCGTGCGAAGCAAGGCGTAAAAGGGCCGAAGGGAAACCGGTCATAATTTGGAGCAATTTATGAAACCATTGGGTGTGGCCATCATGGCAGCGGGAAAAGGGACCCGCATGCAGCGGAAAGATGTGCCAAAAGTCTGTAATGTGCTGAACGGCCGGACACTGATTGAACATGTGGTGGAGCAGGCACGACTTCTGAAGCCGGAGCGGATTGTGGTGATTGTGGGCCATATGCGGGAGCAGGTGATGGAAGCGGTGGCGAGCAAAGATGTGCGCTTTGTTGTTCAGGAGCCGCAATTGGGAACAGCCCATGCGGTGGAGATGACCCGGCCGGAATTCGCAGACTTTGATGGTGACATTCTGGTGCTCTCCGGAGATGCACCTTTGCTGAAGAAAGCAACCCTTGAAAAGTTAATCCAGACCCACCGATCAGGAAACTATGCCGCCACAATGCTGGTTGCCGAAGCGCCGGATCCCACTGGTTACGGTCGGGTAATTCGAACGCCGGATGGCCTGTTTGATTACGTGGTAGAAGACAAGGATGCCACTCCCGAACAGCTGCAGGTAGCCGAAATTAATTCGGGGATTTATCTCTTTGATGCGGTGAAGTTGTTCGCAAATTTAACCAAAGTGGGGAATGACAACGCCCAGAAAGAATATTATCTTCCGGACGTTCTTAGCTTTCTGAAAATGCAGGGCGACCAGGTTGCGGTTGAATCTGCCGAAACATTTTCTGAAATTCACGGTATCAACACCGTGGAACAGCTACAGGAGGCAGAACAGATTTTGGCGCAACGCCGGGAGGCTTAAAAAAATGCAACGCTTCGCAAAATGGGGAATCATTCTGGCAACCATCATACCGTTGATGGCTTTTGGTCAGTTACGCAACGGCACCACTGAAGAAACCAGTTTGCGCAACCAATTGGGGTTACCCAGCTACACCAGCAATGGTCTGTTATTGGGATTCATTGATATGTCCCGGATCGAATTTCATCACAGCTACAGCCTCTCCATGATGTCCGGCGGTGGTAATGCCCAATCTCTGGGCATGTTCACCAGCCAGTTCAGCTACGCGGTGAATCCCAAATTATCCCTGGCCGGTACTGTTGGCTGGTTACACTCTCCACTGGGGCAGTTCAGTGACAACAATGTCACCAACAGCAATAGTGCCCAACTTTTCAATTCGCCCCTCCAGAATGGCCAGCTTTTCTGGCAGGGAGAGATGCTGTATCGTCCCACTGAAAACACGGCGTTCCATGTCTCCTACAATAATTTTCCCTATCAACACTATTACAATCCCTGGATGTGGGGCGTACGATAATCATTACATTGACCAGCTTGCATGTTAACATCATTTTCATTGCCTGTAAACCTTCATAGTATGGAGTAAGCCGTTCATATGCCGTTCCTGAACCAGCAACGTTCCCGCCAGGTACGCCGCAGTACCAAGAAAAACAGGAAAAAACGCCCGACCCAGATGGGTGACTGGCTCGTCAACTTATTACTTTTGGGTCTTTCTGTTCTGGTTATCTCCTTTATCTGGTCCTTCTGGAACCGGAACACCACCAATGCAGAAATCCAGCGCTCTTTAGCCAGTCTGCCTCAGGAAACCATTGTGAAACCCGAAACGCTCAGCGCGGAAAAGCCCTACCTCAGCATGAAAGTGGAGATTCTCAATGGCAATGGTGTCACAGGTGTGGCTGCCCAGTACAAAGATCTGATCCGATCCAAGGGCTTTGATGTACTACAGACCGATAATGCCGATAGATTCGACTACAGTGAGACACTTATTCTGGTCCGTTCGGCAAACTCAGATGCCGGTTTCAAGCTGGCCGAGGAATTGGGGCTCGATAAATCCATGGTCAAGTTAGCGCCGGATGCCGGCCTGCGGCTGGATGCTACATTGATTTTAGGGAAGGATTACGCATCAATACCAGCCTACAAAAAATCGCAAATGTAGTCGTCAGGACTGGGCTTCATTGTCCCGCATATCGTCATACGAAAACTTTTCTTTCTTTATAAAACGCTTCAGCCAACCCAACAAGGGGTAATTCATTAGCTATGTCTGAAAAATCAAACCGCAGAATCACTACTTTCGAAGAATCCATGGAAATGGCCAATCACATTGGTGAGCTGGCTCTGGAAAAAAAGGCGAATGATGTGCACCTCCTGGATGTTCATAAACTCACATCCATCACAGATGTATTTATCATTTGCTCCGGGAGTTCGGATACTCAGGTGAAGGCGATCGCTGACCATATTCTGGATGAGATGGCTCCCTACGAAAAACCCTGGCATAAAGAAGGTTACGAATCCAGAGAGTGGATTCTGCTGGATTATGTCAATGTAGTCATTCACATCTTCCATGATTCCGCCCGGCAATATTATGACCTGGAACGACTGTGGGCGGATGCTGAGATCACGGTTCTGGACGATGATGACTCCCGGGACGACCGACCCGAATCGGAAAAGCCCCTGTTCGACGAATGAAAAACTACCTTGAAGAACAGTTGAAAAAGCGGTTGACCGAGCTGGGCTGGCCGGTGGATGACCTTCAATTCTCCCGCCCGAAAAAAGCGGACAATGGTGACTGGTCAACCAATATCGCCATGGCATTGGCGCGCGTGGTTCGTCAGGCCCCCCTACAAATCGCCCACACCATGATGGACGAACTTTCGCTTGATCCGGAAATTGTGGACCGCTATGACATTGTGGCACCGGGCTTTGTCAATTTTTTCCAATCCCCGGACTATCTGGCGCATCAGATTCGGCAGATTGTTACACAAGACACCCGCTATGGCCGAAATAATTCCGGCGCCGGTCAAAAAGCGCAGGTTGAGTTCGTCAGCGCCAATCCCACCGGGCCTCTGACGGTTGGTCATGGGCGCCAGACGGTTCTGGGCGACACCATTGCCAATATTCTGGATTGGTCCGGTTATGAGGTGGTACGTGAGTATTATTTCAATAATGCCGGGCGCCAGATGCGGAAGCTGGGAGAATCACTCCGGGCGCGGTATCTCACATTAAAGGGACTGCCGACTGAATTGCCGGAGGATGGCTACCAGGGCGAATATCTGGTGGACATTGCCAGAGACTTGTTAGATAAACAGCCTGACCTGACGGTTGATACGGAACTGTCTGTTTTCAAGGAATATGCGGAAGCCGGTATTTTTCAGATTATAAAAGGCACCCTGGCCCGGATGGGTGTCACACATGATGTGTTTTACAATGAGAATACCCTCTACGAATCTGGCAAGGTTGAAGAAGTTTTGGATGAATTACGCCGGAAAGATCTGGTATATGAAAAGGATGGCGCCACCTGGTTCAAAACGACGGCGCTGGATTTTGAGCAGGACCGTGTGCTGGTAAAATCCACCGGCGAACCCACCTATCGCCTGCCGGATATGGCCTATCACCGGGAAAAATTCAGACGCGGTTTTAATTTCATTGTGGATGTGTTTGGTGCTGACCATCAGGACACCTATCCGGATGTGCTGGCAGCGCTGAAAGTAATGGGTTTTGACACCAGCAAAGTCCATGTTGTCATCCATCAGTTTGTCACACTCATGCGCGGCGATGAGGTGGTTAAAATGTCCACCCGGAAAGCGGAATTTGTTACGCTGGACGAGTTGCTTGACGAAGTGGGCGTGGATGTGGTGCGCTATTTTTACATCATGCGCGGCGCCGGATCCCATCTCAATTTCGACCTGGATCTGGCCAAACGGCAGACGGAAGAAAACCCTGTCTTTTACCTGCAGTACGCCCATGCCCGAATCGCCAGTATTTTCCGGAAAGCAGAGGAGCGGGGGATCGAATTTGATGCCCACGCGGGCCTGAAAAAACTAAATGAACCGGAGACACTGGCGCTGATCAATGAACTGCTTACCTTCCCGGAGGTGGTGGAACGATGCCTTCGGACGTTGGCGGTACACCATCTGCCCAATTACCTCTATTCCCTGGCCACGGCGCTGCACAAATTTTACACCGAGCACCGGGTGATCAGTGATGATGTCACATTATCACAAGCGCGGTTATTACTACTCAAAGCCGTCAAAATAGCGCTCCGTAACGGTTTACAGATTTTGGGCGTTACCGCACCTGAAAGAATGTAAACGTAACATCACGCGGGCTTTCCTGCGTGTGAGTCCTTGCCTGTAATACTCCCCGGGATTAACATTACAAATTATGTCACCTCCCTTCGTAACGCGCGTTACCTGCGCCCGGCTGCCTACCGCATTTGGCGAATTTCAACTCTGTTATTACACAAATACCAATGATGAAAAAGAGCACCTGGCCTTGATCATGGGCGATGTGGATCAGGCGGTAGATGTGTTGGTGAGAATCCACTCCGAATGTTTCACCGGCGATGTCCTGGGCTCCCGGCGTTGCGATTGCGGTGAGCAATTACAGCGGGCACTACAGTTAATCGCTACGGAAGGTCGGGGTGTCATTGTCTATCTCAGGCAGGAAGGACGCGGAATCGGGCTTTTGCAGAAATTGAAAGCGTACAACCTTCAGGATCAGGGATATGACACGGTGGACGCTAACCTTTTGCTGGGGCATCAGGCGGATGAACGGGATTATACCGTGGGAGCACGCATTTTAGATGAATTGGGTGTAAAGTCCGTCCGGCTCATGACCAACAACCCCTCCAAAATCAGTGCCCTCCAGGCTGAAAAAATTCAGGTGAACGCCCGAATTCCTCTGGAAGGTGCAGTCACGCAGGACAACGCAGCATATTTACTCACCAAAGCCGAGCGCATGAATCACCTGTTGCAGATCAAATCCGATAGTGCCACCACCGGTGGCAACGATTCCCATGAACCTCAACCAACAGATTGAGCAATGGCTCTCTGCCTGCAGGGAAAATTTCCCGATTCGTCAACGCCCTTTTGTAACACTTGCTTATGCACAAAGTTGGGACGGAAGCATTGCCCATCAGGCTGGCGAATCTCTTGCCCTGAGCGGTGACGAAGCACACCAACTTACCCACCAGCTCCGCACACTACACGATGGAATTCTGGTCGGTGTGGGGACCATTCTGGCGGATAATCCGCGACTCACAGCCCGTGCATGGACGGGACCAAATCCCCAGCCCGTCGTCCTGGACAGCAGATTACGCGTCCCTATGACAGCCCAACTATTTAAACATCCGGATCACGAACCATGGATATTCACGACCCATCCGGGAAAACCGGGGCTGGCTGAACGCGCACGACTTTTTTCCTTACCGCCCGACGAACAGGGCTATGTGCCCCTGGTTTCCACATTAGAAATCCTATGGGAGCAGGGCATCTCCAGTCTAATGGTGGAGGGCGGATCGCGTGTCATTACCAACTTTTTAAAAACCGGATCGGCGAACGCGTTAATTCTTACCATTGCACCCCGATTCATTGGTGGGTATAATGCCACCGGCGATCTGGGGAGTCATCTGTTGGATAAATTACCAAAATTGAACGCGCTGCACTCAGCTCCGTTGGGTGAAGACCAGATTGTCTGGGGGACATTGGACAACGCGGGAGGGCAACGATGAAAGCACATCAATTGTGGTTTACCGAGCCATACACGGTAACGATTCGGGAAGAGGAACTTCCCGCCCTCGCAGACAATCAAATCCTGGTGCGCACCTGGTACTCGGCCATCAGTGCCGGCACAGAAATACTGGTGTATCGACATCAGATCCCGGAAATCATGGCGCTTGATGAGTCTCTCCCAAGCCTGGAAAACCAACACGAGTATCCCCTGCAATACGGATATGCCACCGTGGGACAGATTGAAAGTATTGGAGCTGCGGTGGACCCATCCTGGCTGGAGAAGTTGGTTTTCGCCTTCCAGCCGCATGCTTCCCATTTTATCACCACACCGGATCAGGTTTTTCCACTACCGGAAGAATTGGACCCTCTGGCGGCTGTTTTTCTGGCCAATATGGAAACAGCCGTGAATCTGGTCCAGGATGCCGCTCCTGGAATCGGTGAACGGGTCATCGTGGTGGGACAAGGTGTGGTGGGCTTGCTGGTTTCAAGTCTGCTGACCGAATTTCCCCTGGAGGAAATTTATGCCGTCGAAAAAATTGAGGAGCGGCGCCATTTTGCTCAACGAATTGGTGTAGATAAAGCCTTCCATCCCGGCTTTGAAATTGAAATACATGCCCTGAAGCAGGCACTGCAGATGCATGATCCGAAGGCTGGCGCTGACCTGGTGTTTGAGTTGAGCGGAAATCCGGAGGCGTTGAATTTGGCGATCGATCTCACTGGTTTTTCCGGCCGGATTGTAGTGGGGAGTTGGTATGGCAGTAAAAAAGCCGCGCTGAATCTCGGTGGTCGTTTCCATCGCAATCGCATCCGCCTAATCAGCAGTCAGGTGAGTACCCTGGCCCCGGCGCTCACGGGTCGTTGGAATAAAGCCCGCCGTTTAAAGGTGGCCTGGGATATGATTTGCCGGGTCCATCCGGAGCAATTTATTTCCCACCGGATTCCCTTTACCTCCGCGGCCGATGCCTATCAACTCCTGGATCAAACCCCGGAGGATGTCCTGCAAGCGGTGTTCGTTTATGGTGTATAAATCAATTTCTGCATGAACCGAGCTTCGGAAATTCAACCAACCTTGAGCGGCGAATTATCTGCGGCATCGTTTCATTCAAATAAAAAACAAAGGAATGATTTCAAGTGTATACAGTTGCAGTTAAACGCCAGTTTCTCGCCCGACATTATCTCATCGGCGGCGACTGGGGTGCGGAGAATGACCCCCACGCTCACCAGTACGTCGTTGAGGTGGAAATCCAACGCGCGGAACTAGACGAGCATGGCTATTTGGTGGATATTGTAAAAATTGAATCCGCCCTGGATGAGGCCGTGGATTATTTCCGGGATCAGCAGTTAAATGATCTGCCTGAATTTCAAAATTTGAATCCCAGTTTGGAGCATTTCAGCCGGATAATGTGCCAGCGGCTGCTCCGTGCCATTGAACCCCCCGGTCCCGGGACATTTACCATAAAATTATGGGAAAACGAGAACAACTGGGCTGCCTTCCACCAGGCGTTTTAATTCCACTGGGTTGATGATGCGGATTGGTTTGGTGATATACGGGCGACTTGACACCCTCAGTGGCGGGTATTTGTACGACGCACGACTGATGGCGTATCTGGAGCGTCAGGGCGACAAGGTAACGATTTTCAGTATTCCGCCTGGTTCGTATTGGCAGTCCCGTCGTCATCAACCCGGCAACCGATTAATTCCGGCGATTGAAGCAGCGCGGTTGGATGTGTTGATCGAAGATGAACTGGTGCACCCGGCTGTTTTCGGGCTGAATGACCACCTGGGTCGAGCTGCGAATTTCCCCATCGTGAGCCTGGTCCATCTCCTGACAAGTTTTGATGCCCATCCGGTTTATAATGCCTGGCTGTATCGTCATTCTGAGAAAAACTATCTCAAATCGGTGGATGGTCTGATTCTCAACAGCCGGACTTCGCTTCAACAGGCGCAATCGCTCGCGGGAGATGAACTTCCGCCCCATGTGGTGGCTGTTCCGGCCGGTGATAATTTCCCCCAGGTGAAAATCGAACCACAGAAAATTCCGGACCACATGACAGCACCCGGACCGCTGAAAATCCTCTTCGTGGGAAATGTCATTCAGCGCAAAGCACTCCATGTGCTGATCCGGGCGTTGCGGCGATTACCGCGAGACGATTACCATGTTACCGTAGCCGGCCGGACCGACATGGAGCCCAAATATGCTAAGCAGGTGAAACAGTTAGTAGCCCGGTCAGGATTGGAGGGACAGGTTGTTTTTGCGGGTCCGGTCCGGGGGGCCGCACTGGCAGAATTATACCAAACCCATCATGTGATGACTCTGCCTTCAAGCTTCGAAGGATACGGGATTGTGTATGTGGAGGCGCAGCAGTTCGGACTTCCGGTGATTGGCACCACGGCGGGTGCTGCCAGGGAAATTATCACACACGGGGAGAATGGCTATCTGATTCCCCCGGGGGCTCATCAGGTGCTGGCCGGGTGGTTAAAACGCCTGCATGTTGATCGGAATTTGTTACTTACCCTGAGCCGAAATGCCCGGGGTGCCTACCGTCAGCATCCGACCTGGCACGACACCTGTGAAAATATTCGCACATTTCTGGAGACGCTGGTATGACCGCCCCTTTTGATTACACCCGATATCTGGCGATTAAGAAAGGAATAGATGACACCAGCCTGAATCCGGAGGTCTGGAAACAATTAACGCTTTTCCTTGAAAAGAGTCAGACCGGTGAACCGCCGCGGATTTTGGAAATCGGGGGTGGAATTGGCACCATGATCCAACGATTGCTGGAAGCTGATTTGTTAAAAAATGCAATGTACACGGCAATCGAAGTGGAACCTGATTTTAAAACTGCAGCAGCGGAAGAATTAGATCGATGGTGTGCCCGACATGCGAGGACATTCTCCTCCAATCAGGAAATGTGGCGGGTTGAGTCTGACGCCGGAGATGTCCGTATTAAATGGCAAACGGGTGATATTTTGCAAATGGTGGATGATATTCCACCAGCGACTTATGATCTGATCATTGGTCACGCGGTGGTTGATCTGCTGCCCGTGCCGCTGGTCTTACCGCGCATATTAGCCCGTCTGAAACCGGGCGCTGCGTTTTATTTCAGTCTGAATTATGCCGGAGAAACCCGGTTCCGGCCATCCCATCCCCGGGATGGTGAAATTTTGCGGGCGTATCACCACGATATGGACTGGCGATTTCCGGAACTCACCTGGCAGGCCAGCCGGACCGGGTTGCATCTGGGGGAATGGCTGGAAGCCGCCGGGCATGCTGTGGTGGTTAATGGTTCTTCTGACTGGTCACTGGGGTCAGCAAACACAGCTGACGAGGCAAAACGATATTTTATTGCTAATATTCTGGATACCATTGAACAAGCGTTGGTGGGACTTCAGGGGGTTTCGGATTGGGTGAATGAGCGGCGGAGTCAATTAGCCGCCGGCGAGCTGCATTATTTTGCCGCCAACCAGGATTATTTTGGCTTCACGCGCAAACCATACATGGCAACCCGCCGCTGATAAGCTT
>JAIPJQ010000040.1 GCA_021734065.1 Fidelibacterota bacterium
GTGTGGGCATACAAACCTCCTTCAAGGGGATCTCCTTGTATGGAACAATCTAATAATGCAAAAACCTAAACCGGTTCCGTCCCTTGTGCCGACATTTCATCCATATAAAAAAAGGACCCCGGTTTCCCGGGGTCCCTGAATCAACCGTAAATGCGGTTTCCTTATTTCAGGAAAAGCAGTTTTTTGGTCAGATTACCATTGGGTGTGCTGAGCTGGTAGAAGTACATACCGCTCGCCACCGATTTACCCATTGCATCAATACCATTCCAACTTACGCTATACCGTCCGGTGGGCATGTTTCCACTTACCAGAGTGGTGACACGCTGCCCCAGCAGATTATAGATGGTGAGTGACACATTCGATTGATAGGGGATTGTAAAATCAATCGTTGTGGTGGGGTTGAATGGATTGGGGTAGTTCTGACTGAGTTGGAAATCCATGGGAATGGGTTCGAACTCATCTTTAATACCCACAAAGGGTTCTTGAACCATGATGGCGTCCGCCCGCAAGGTGGATTGGCCGCCGGCCAGAGTGTAATTGGTATCATTCAGCAGCGTGACCGTGTTGGCCAGTCCGCCGATAAAGGGATACCGACCCAGCAAAATCCAGCCGGAATTACTGGCCTGATCCACAATCACCGTATCCGGATCTTCCGTGAAGGGTTTCACGATGTAGGGTACCGCATCGGCGTCGATCTCAGAGGCAATGCTGTAGGCATACACATCATATTCCATGGTATTCTGCATAATCAGCGACCATTCTACCCAGGCATCCGGATTCCGGGCGCTGAACAGGTAAAGATGGCTGCCATTATACCCCACAGCGGAGGATGAGAAATACCAATAGTTGTACAAGGTGGTATCAAGCTGTGCCAGGCTGTCACCCGGATAGGGCTCGAAGCTCAATTCCGGTGAACTGCTCCAGTTGGGATGCGGTTCGCTTTCAGTAGCCGGGTGGTCAACATAGAGTTGCTCGCCAATACCCGTTCCATACAGCCGTCGGGTGATCACCGGAAAATCCCAATCATTGGAATTAATGGTGAGGGTATCCGAATAGCCGCGAACCTGTACCGGATGGAAGGTGATATTCACATTCAACGAATCCAGCGCCGGAACGCTGACGGGAAAGCTTGTAGGTGAGTTAATGGTAAACACATCCGACTCTAAGTCCAGACTGTTGACCACCAATTCCTGACTTCCAATATTATTTATCACCAGATTGGTATTGGCGTCAGTATCCACGGAGACCTCACCAAAATTCACACTGGCCTGAGGAATTTCGATCTTAGGTCGCGCCGGCACTGAAACGAATTTCATCAGATCAGTACGCAACACATACCCGCTGCCCGTGCCATCATTCACCATGAAGACATAATTCAAGTTCCCCTCAATGAAGTAGTAGGTCCCGATAAATTTCCAGAGACAGGCCGAAGCTACATTCTGATTGATGTACACTGAATCAGGCGAGGGAGAACCAAAGGGGTAGACCTCAACCAATGCGTGATCGCTGGCATTATCAGTCAATGGTCCCGCATAGTACACATTGTACTGTCCGGATTCCGGAATATCCGGGTTGAATTGTGCCCGGGCACCGGGATTGACTGACTGAATCGAATAACGACTGGTTGCGTTGGGAATACCGTCACAGACCGCGATGCCGTTAGAGTTGGTCCAAGCGCCCTGGAGCTCCACATAGCCGGGAGCGCCATTGTCGTTATTCAGAACGACAGTGAGGGCGGTACCTTCACCCGTTACGGGTATACTTACAAGCGGTTCACCCGGATCATCACTGGAAATGCGTACTGTATCGCGAACAACCTGTTCGGATGTGGGGGAGAAACGAATGGTAATCTCGCCCTTGGTTTGCGCGGGAATGACATAGGGTGTGCCCGGTGCGGGGACAGAGAAATTATTGGTATCGGTGAACAGGCTATCAATGGTCAATGGTTCATCACCGATGTTATAAATATCTACTGTCAAATCCTCGTACCAGCCGATATTCACTTCCGCATAATTGTACTCATTCCGGCGTTCCGGTTCCAAGTCCGGTGCGCCCACACTACGGACAATCCGTACCGCGTCAGACCGCACGGCGTAGCCCGTTGTGCTCACTGAGTCATCGATCATCTGGATAAAACTTTCGGAGCCCTCAATAAAATAATAGATGCCTAATGGGCGCCAATAACCACCCTGGACAGACTGATTAAAACGGAGCGAGTCGGGTGTGCCACCAAAAGGCGAAACCACATAGAGCGCCCGGTTCCGGCTGTTGCTGTTCACCGGCAGGTAAAAATAGGTCATGTAGTACCCGGACTGGGGGACATCCAGTGTCCATTTTGTCCAGGCGCCGGTGGGACCATCGTTTCCGCCGGAGCGCAACAGGACATGGTGTTGACCATTAAAGCCCACATTCACCACATCCCAAAAATCATAAGTCGTGTACGATTCGAACAAATCGACATTGCTGTCGTCCACCGTCACCGTATCGCGTACCTGTTGGGCGAAAAGACTGCTGGCTATCAGCAGAATGCCCAGTATGGATAGCAGATGTTTCATAAAACCTCCCCAAGCGTGATTTCGTTTTGTTGATTCATAATGACCCACGGTATTGCCTCTGAAAAGGATATTACACTGCGATTTCATACAATTCAAGCAGCATTCAAATCCTTTTCATAACAATCCCTTATTTTTGTATTACAAACCCTATTTCAATAGGGTCAGTTTCTTCATTTGCCGGGTTTCGCCACTCTCCATGACGGCCAGATAAATACCACTTGCCGCTGGTAGCTTCTGGTCTGTGTCGCCCTGCCAGATGATCTGCATCATTCCGCTGTTCAATTCACCTGTGTAGAGTGATTTCACCAGCCGCCCGGCCAGATCGTAAATCCGGAGCGTGCCTGGTGTTTGTGACGGCACATTAATGGTGAGCGTCACGGAAGCATTAAATGGATTGGGATATGGTTCCTCCAGTGTCAGCGTGGACGGAAGTTGCGCCGTATCGTCAATCGACAAGTAGTTATAGATGAGTATGGGACTGGCCGGCCCTTCATTCTGGAGTTTATCCAAAGCCGTCACAGCATACTGATAGGCATGTCCCGGCTGAAAATCCAGATCGTAGTAGACGGTGTCCGGGCGGGTGGTAATGGATACCAGGTGATTGGGATTAATAATACTCAAAGGTTCATCCACAGCCCGATAGACGTTGTAACGACTCACCACCTCACCATCACTTGCTGAATCGCGTAAGGCCGGCCAGCGTATCACGGCATAGTCGTATTCTTCATTGGGTTCAATAGCCAACGAATCCACACCCAGTGGCGGAATATCATCTTTCCAGGGCATGGCGGGCTGATTGGCCGGATTTTTATAATGGGTGTCGGCCAAATTCCAGAGAAATCCCGTATTGGTCACCAGATTGTCGTACCGGAAGTGGGTGTGTCCTTCAGCGTGGAGCCCACGCGCCACAGCGATTTCAGAGTAAACCTCGTTGTAATCATCCTCGTATTTATAGGTTCCCATACCAGCGTAGAGGAGTCGGTCTGCCCGGCGATTATTCACCCAATCCATGAGATACTGCTCAAATGGGTAGGGATCACCGATGGGCCAGTATATCATGGGGACAATAATGTCAATATTCCCGTTCTCTGCCCACTGTTGCGGGTCCTGAAACACACCGTAATACCCATTCCAGGGCGGTGTGTTATAGCGGCCAATCACCGCAGCCGAAACTTTTACCTTTGGCTTGAGAACAATGGCGCTGTCGTAAAAAGTATCCACAAATTGATTGATCTGGGAGCGCTGCCAGTCCGGCCAGGTCAGGTTATCCGGATTGCCTTCATCACTGTAAAAGCGCGCCAGCGACACGGCGTCATAACTGTACTGGGTCCCCGGATAGCGGATATAGTCAAAGTGAATGCCGTCAATATCGTAATTTTCCACAAGATACCACGCCAATGCCTGGGTATGGGCGATGACTTCCGGATTGCCCGGTGAGAAAAACACATCCTCTCCCAGATTTGGATCCGGCGCGTGCCCCTGATTGTCCACCATGCGCCAGTCGGAATGCTCATTCAACGGATGGGGCGGCGTACTTTCCGGCGGCCAGTAGTTACTGCTCCAGACCAGAAAACAGTTAAACCAGGCATGGATTTCCAGCCCGCGGTTATGCGCCTGGGTAATAGCGTACTGGAGTGGATCATACCCCGGATCGCCACCCAGTGTACCGGTGAGTTCAGCAGCCATGGGTTCATAAGGATTGGGGAAGAAGGTGCATCCCCGTGTGCGTACCTGGAAAAACACTGTGTTCATATTGGCGGATTTCAAATTATCCAGCATATTGCGCAATTGGGTCTGTTGACTGCCGGCATTGTGGGAATCAGGCCAGTCGGCACCACCAACCGTGGTGAGCCAGACACCGCGGCTCTCTTCGTATTTGGCATATAGTGAGGTAGGTGAATACAGGAGCAGACAGGTCACTAAAAGTGCTGTCAAGATATTAAAAATAGGGGCTGTGGTTTTCACAAATTATTCATTTCCGGTTGCCGGCACCAGTGTACCGGTTGATTGGGAGGGCGCTCCGATGGCTGGTATGGGTTCTACCTTGCCCGGTGAAATCCGGACTTTGGGAAGGAGCGGACTCAGGCCGAAACTTAGTTGAAATTGCACCGGAACCGGGATGTAGTACCCCTGGCTGCCCATGGTGCGGACGGGCGTAAAAGTGAGCGCTTCCAGAGCGGATTTTAACTGATCATCAAGATTCTGACTCCCGGTTGATTTCAGGAAGCCCATCAGGTTCACTGAACCATTGGCGGCAATCTCCACATCAACCACCACATCGGCGAAGCGGTCATCGGAACGCAAAAGGCGCAGCAGAGCATCGTATGCGCGGGTATTACGAAGTTCCAAATCCTGCGTCAATGTGGTAACGGAAAAATCCCCGCCTGAATCGGCTTGACCGTCCGCGCCGTCCGTTTCTAAAGAATCAGCCGGAGCTTTGATTTCCGCAGCCGTGGCTTCTACATTTCCACGGCGTTCAAACGCCATGGAAAGGGTTCGCACATCGTAAGGCCAGTCATTGGCATCAAAGCGCAGGACAAAATCACGAATGACGACTTTCAACGTCTTCGCCTCTGGTGGCAGCGGGTCGAACACCACCAGACCTTCTGCCGTATTTCCTTTGAAAACCGGGTCTTTCAACAGCATGGTCTGCTTGGCTTTCCCCAGTTTTTCCTTGAACCGGCGACGCTCATTTCCGGAAGCGCCCTTCTCTGAGATAAAATAGCGTTCCAGATTGGGCGGCTCATCGTACTGATCCAGGCCGTAGCTCTTGTAAACCGCGCCATTATCCAAATGCAGCTCAATTTTTCGGGGATCCAGTTCAACCTTTGGTTGGGTATAGTTAAAGATACGCACAGTTAAAACGGTAAATCTGGCTGGTGTGTACCCTTTCTCCAGATCCACCCAATTGCCATAGGTGTAGGGGTTGGTGGAAAATTGACCACGCTTGGAAATCTCCGGGTACAGCGCGTTCAGCATGGGGTCAGTCATCTGTTCAACCTCAATCTTCACCCCTTCCTGTTGCCAGACCCAGGCCCGCCCATCAATACTATAAACGCTATCTTCCGCAGCCGTATCAGCCGCCACAAAATTCATTGGAATAAAGATATCTTCCAGCAGAAAATAGCTGCACCCCCCCAGAAACCACCCGAAGAATAGCGTGGAAATGATCGCCAATGATGTCGTGTTCAAATGTGTCATTCTGTTGCGCTTATAGGTCATGAATAAATTCTTTCTCATTGCCCACTTACTTATCGTGCTGAATAATCGAATTGTTGATCCACAATACCACCCGGCTGTGTGAGTGCGAAGACGATCATGTTAATACCCATCTGGTATTGCCGGGTGACATCGACGCCCACGCCACCACTGAGAATCTGCCCTCGCTCACCTTCCGTACCCCAGGCAGTACCATGATCCCAAACCACACCATAGCCCTTGTCTGAGTATAATACAGCAAGTCGTCCATCGATAAAAACGCCCTCAAGATAGGGCACCATTTCGATTCCGCTGCGCAGACTGGTGTATTGGTCCGCCCCCGGTGGCGGCATATTAAAATCGAAGAAACAGTGATACAGGGGGTGGGAGGATTGCAGTACAACAAACTGGGCATCTGCTCCCAGGGCTTGCTTCACATACATCTTCGCGCTGCGCCCAAAGGGAGAGCGGGGGTCAGCAGAGGAATTGTCAATCACCAAAAATCCGCCGTTTTTAAGCCATTTCCCTATGTTCTGAATCTCCGCGTCAATCATGTTGAAGCTGGTTTCACCGAAAAGAAAAATCATGGGCGCTTTCAGCAACGCCTTATCATCGAAGGTGATGCGGGGACCAATATTCATATTGATGTCGGTGTAAGTATGCATACGGTGAATGAGGTTGTTCAGCGCTTCCGGTTCGGAATTCCAACCGGGATTCCCATCCCAGTCCCGTTCCTGATCCGAATCATAGCGGATGGGGTTCAGGGTGAAAAATCCCTTCACATCCTTTTTATTATCGGGATTTACATTCACATAAGCCATCCGATTCCCAATATTCAGATCACTGGCATCCAGCAGATTTTCACTGAGGGAGGCTATATCCGATTCCTTTTCAATCTGAACCGGTTTTGAGCTGATGATGGGCTTCAGGTCTAGCTCGGTGGGACGAAAATCCATGCTGCGCTCGATGGGTGCCGATGGCGGGGCCAGTGATGCTAGCGCGCTCATGCCTTTGGTGGTAGCAGTCTGCATAGACCGCGGCTTGAATGTCTTGGCCTGAGCGATTTTTTGTTGGAATTTCCGCGTCGTGGTTTTGGGCTTTTTCATCAACTCCATGGTTTTCTGGAGCCGGGGCGCCCGCTGGTAAAATTTCACATTCAACGGCGGCTCGGTCTCTTCCAGCTTTCCTTCCGGTAATTTGATACCGGTGACCAATGGAATGATGTGCAGAATCAACGCAATTATCCACGCCCACAGCAGGATCCTGTGGTATTTAATAACCAGCCGCATGGGCATGCTGGACGGGTTATAGCGGTTTATGGTCGTGGTAGTCATAATTGCGTCTGGCGATTCACCTCCTCATCAGGGTGAATTTTGATCCTCCGGATCAGCGGCGATTGCCAGCTGATCAATTCCCGCGGCTTTGGCAGCATCCATGACATCCACCACCATGTAATGCAGGGCCAGCTTGTCCGCTTTGATAATCAAAACCTTGCTCCGGTACATATCTTTCTGACGCCGAAGCTCCGGTTCCAATTCCTCCATGGTGACAATTGTGCCGTTAAGTTCCATCACACCAGCATCGGAAATGAGGATGTTCAGATCTTTTTCCGGTGGCGCTTCGGTCTCCGCAGCCTTAGGTAAATCCACTTCAATCCCGGGAGTGGTGCTGAAGACCGTGGTTACCATAAAAAAGATGAGGAGCAGGAACACCATATCAATCAACGGCGTCAGATCCATCCCCTTATCATCAAGCTTGCTTCCCCGTTGCTTACGCATTTTCGATTCCGTTGGCTTCTTTGACTGCCTGCTCCACTTGCTGAGCAACCTTTGAGGACAGGCGTAATTCGGATTGTTTGGCTTTCAACAAATCTTTCTCTTTATCAGTCACCACCTCATCATAATAAACCTGCTCCACAAAATCACGATATACGGCTGGTCGCCCGATTTCCTGGATCAGTTGGTTGATAAACAGATGGGTAAAGGGCTCCAGTCGTTTCAGGATTTGCTCCACCCGGCGCCGAAAATAGTTGTAACCCAGAATGGAGGGAATGGCGATGACCAACCCGGCAGCCGTGGTGATCAACGCGGTATTAATACCACCGGCCACCGCCTGAGGATCACCGGCGCCCTGCCGCGCAATGGCATCAAACGCCTGGATCATACCTACGATGGTTCCCAATAATCCCACCAGCGGGGAGAGGGTACTGATGGTATTCAATCCGGCTAAATACTGCTCCAGATAATCCCGGCTGTAATTTTCCGCGTCAAATTGGAGCTCTTCACGCATCTGCTGCACGGAGCGCTTCTCCATAATGAGCAGGTTCAGGCGGGTGGCTAACTGTCCCCAGACAATGGCCAATAATCCCTTCTCTTTGCTCAATCGTTTGTCCAATGCCTCCGGACCCTCTTTTTTAAGAATAGCTGACGCTTCCTGCAGGAATAATTCTGCGCTTTTTTCCTTCGGAACCTTGCGATACCGGTAAAACCGCTCGATGATGAAAGCCCAGGATGTAATGGATAACAACAGCAGGGGAATCATAAATGCCGGACCGGCTTTCATTAAAAAATCTATCATGGACACATCCTCCGTTTAGCGGGAAGGGGGTTAAATGCAATTCTGGTTTTCGTGATTCTCATCGTATTGCATAAATTAAAATTATCTCCGTCGAATCCATTCGGCATGGTCACGGGCGAAGGCTACTGCTTCCGTCTCCTCCGATTTCTCGGAATAGCCTTCAACAACCCTGTCAAAATACTCTAATGCTTTCTGGTATTTTCCCAACTGTTCGTATGCCGAACCTATATTTACCAGGGCACCAACAGCCACGCTGCGTGAACCGTATTTCTCCAAAACCTTTTCCAGCTCCTCAATGGCCTTGGGCCAGTCTTCATCATCAAAATAGACCATAGCCGCTTCGTAGGCGAGGTAGGACTCGATTTCACCGATTTCGTCAATCAGGTCTCGGGCTTTTTCCGCCAATTCGTGTCCCGGATAACGATTCACCACTTTCTCGTATGCGGCTACGGCTTCATCATACATCTTTAGATTGTAAAAATAATCACCCACGGTGAACTGTGAAAAGACAGCGAAATCAGAATCGGGGAACTCGTTGGCAATCCTTTCAAAGTAAGTCATGGCGACCTGGGAGCTGTCTAATTGCACAAATGACCAGGCGATGTTGTACAGGCTCTGGGGCAGCAATTCCTTGTCGGCTACCTGTTGATAATACGCAATGGCATCCGGGTAAGATTTTGCATTGTAGTATGCCTCACCGATCTGGAAGGTCACTTCCTGCGCTAGTTGAGACTGGGGATATCGCTCCAGGAAAATCTTGAAATACCGAATAGCTGCCGGCCAGATATTGGCATTCATCTGGGAAAAGGCGCGGTAATAAAAAGCGTACTCACGATTGGCATTTTCCGGAAACTCGGTAATCACACGCTGGAATTCCTTATAGGCGTCAGGGACATATTCTTCCAGCAGAAAATGGCATAAGCCGATCTGATAGACAAGATTACCCTTCACATCAGCCTGCTGAGCCAGGGGTAGCGCCTTTCCGTAATCATTCAGGGCAGCCGAAAAATTACCTTCCTGATACCAGGCATTGCCTCGGAAATAATAGGCGCGAGCTTTTGTCCCACCCGGGATCTCCAGCTTCAAAATATCCGTGACAATGCGCCGGCTTTTGGTAAACTCACCGGTCGTGATCAGCAGTTGCACCTGCAGCAGCATTAAATCAGCCCGGTCGGTGGGTTGATCAGTAACGGCCAGCCATTCCTGAATGCGTTGTTCCCCTAATGCCGTCTGGCCGGTGCGTCCATAGGCGCGGATGAGACGGTCGCGCGCCAGACGCACGAAATTTCCATTATCCGGTTGTTTCAGAACCGATTCAAAATCCGCGATGGCTTTTTCAAATTCCTGTAGCTGGATATAAATGGTTCCCCGTCCAATGAGGCTGGAATTATACAGTTGCTGGTTGTTCAGGTTGGCCAGTGCCTGATTAAATTCTTCCAGAGCTCGGTCGAATTCCTGGGTTTTGATATAGAGTCGGCCCAGAAAGTAGTGAAATTCGGCTGCCTGTTGTGTGTCCGTCAGGGCTGCCAGCGCTTTTAACAAAATCTTCCGGGCTTCCTCGGTTTCTCCTTTACTCAGGTATATCTCACTGATCTCGGACATGGCGCCGGAATAGTAATCGGATTCGGGCGCGATTCGGCGCAGGTAGCGAATCGCTTTATCATAATCACCACGGTCCCGATGCGTATAACCAATCTCCAGTAAAACATTATTGGTGTCCAGCATCTCCGTCCCGGCAAAGCGGGTCAATACCGTATCATAGAGCGCCAGGGCAGGTTCATACTGCTTTTGCTCCATGAGAATACGCCCCATCTGTAACAATGCCTGGGGCAGGAGGGGGTGTTTGGGGTGATTTTTCCGCATCCGTTCCAGACTTAAAACCGCTTCCGGCCATTTGTCGATGCTGTAATAGGCCAAGGCCTGATTAAAGAGCGCTTCACCACGATAATCGCTCTGGGGAAAGGAATCCAGCATGGTCTGGTAAGTGGCGGCGCTTGCGCTGTACTGACCCGAATCGAAGGTTAATTGACCTTTTACGATCATGGCCTGATCCAGCGGCAATCCAACCTGATCCGCCACATCCTCGAATCCTTCCATGTATATGGTCAATTCCTGATTCGCCCGTTGATACACACCTTTTTCCTTCAGGAGCAATACTTTGGCATATTGCATTTTTGCCTGGAAGACCCGTGACATGGAGGTGTCCATGGCTTTGGAATAAACCGCCACCGCTGCATCCACACCCTGCTGGTCAAACGTAATTTCAGCAATACGCAAATAGGCATTTTCCACCACATCGCGCATACGCACAAACGTATTTACAACAATGGTATACTGTTTGATCGCCGCATCCCAACGCTCCATTTTTTCTGCAATTCCACCGATTTTCATGTAAGCTTTGGCAGCGATCTTAAGGATTTCATCACTATCCTGACCCAGTGCGATTTTGCTTTCGGTCTGGGTCTGGGCTTTCAGTTTTTGCAGCGCCACACCACTCCAGTCCCGTTCGGTAAATGATTTCGGTGTATGCTCATCGATCACCGTTTGATAGGTGGCGGAGGCATTCTCCCAATCTTCCATCTGCTCGTAAGCCTGAGCCTGCTTCATGAGGGCGCGGACTGTGTATTTACCATCAGAATATATGTGAATCAGGTCCCGGAAAGCATTCACCGCGCCCGGGTAGTCCTGGAGCTGATAATACGCCCAGCCTTTATTGTAGTGCGCCTGTTCCACATAGTTGCTGTTTGGGAATCGTTCAATCAGTGTATCTGCCTGGGCGATCACCTCATCATAGTCATCGGCCGCGTAAGCACTCTGGATGATCTGATATTGAGCCAAGGCGCGAATGAAGTTATTCCCACGCATTTGGCGTACATGGGAGAAATTTTCAATCGCCTTCTCGTAATTGCCCTCTCTTCGTTCAATATTCCCAATTTGGTAATAGCAGGCCATGGGGAGAGTCACGATGAGACTGTCCTGAATGGTGATATAAATGCTGTCACTGGTTAAGAAGGGCGACTTGTTTTCCACAATGCGTGAAAATTGCTCCCTGGCACCGGAGTAATCTTCCATCACCAACTGGGTCTTCCCCTGATCATAAATCTTCAGCATCTCGCTGGGCGAAGGGATGAAATGACTGACAACAATGCCTGCCAGCAGAATGTAACCCATATATGCTTCGAGAATGGCCAGCATATTATGTTATACGCCGATTAATAACCAGCGACCACCTCCACGATGATTTTTATATTCTCCGAATCCTTCAGTTCAGCGACTTCCGGATCCACATACCGAACCGTTTCGGTCTGGAAACCTACCTGCAACCACAATTCATAGCCACCGTACTGGGTATGGTTAGCCACGGTCCCCAAGAAAATTTGCTTATTGAAGTCATTCCGCGGGTCTTTAAAATCCCGGTAGCGATAGGAGAGCACGCCCTTGTCATCCAACTTGTCCCAGATGTTTTTGGTGGAGAAGCCCTGGTAGCCCATGCGTAACTGGGTTTTCTCGGTGAGTTTGTAGTTGAAGCGGATGATGGGAATGGACCAGCGGCGGTCGTATTTCAAATCGGTGACAAATGAGAGCGTGTTGGGATCCAGCGTTTTTTCTTCGCGCTTCTCCTCGCGCCGCTTGTATTGGAGGAGGACATCGATGGTCTCACTCAGCGGCAGCCGATAACTGACCTTGGGGAATACAAAGCCATAATAACCCACATCACCAATATGGGTGGATTCCTTGCGGATCCGATCCGGCAGGTAGCGTTGGTTTTGGTCAAATTTCATCTTGCCTTCAATCACCAGATTCGGTATCTGATCATATCCCAGCATGGCGAAGTAGGAGTGGGCCACACTGTTCTGATAATAGAGTGTGGAGTTGGTGTTATACAACATCGTGTATCCCACCGCCGATTCCTGATACTGAAATCCCGGGTCGGGGATGTTGTCCTGAACTCGTTTTCCGATATAGCCAAATTGCAGCCGCCCCAGGGTGGGTTTCTGCAGGTAATAACTGAATTTCAGATAATCGCTGTAATTTTTTCCCTGAAATGAAATGGCCTCCTGACGCATGGTGCCGGCGGTCAGTTCCAGATTGCGACCGGGATGGAAACTGGCGAACACATGGTGACCTTTTGAATCGGGGCGATAGAGATAGTCCGGGAGAATGTCATTTTCCCGCGAATCAATCACATCGTTGTTGTTCCAGTCATCGCCAAAATCAAATCGCTGAGGATCCCGGTAAAACATCATAAACGGTTCGGCATAATCGGGTTCACCGTTACTGTTCTGGTCGTCATCGGGAACCCCGTCATTGTTTTCATCTACCCCGGGAAAAATGCCCGCATCCGGCCGCGGTAGCTGGGCATCGTAAACCTCATTCTGGTTGGCGATGTAATACTCGTCATTAAAGCTGGCCAGAGCGGCACTGGAAATCCAGGTGGTGCTGTTATACGGATTCAGGATATTCCCGGCGGAATATCCGTACGGCCCCGGACCTATTATCATGGAGCCGTCGGCATAGCGGTCATTGTCGTCATTGTCATCCACCAGCGAAAAATAGTAGGTGGACGAGTCCGCACCGTTCATGAGGGTCAAATCGCTGCCAAAGTTGGGATTCATGTCAAAGAATTCCGCGCCAATGGTAAACTTGCCCATGTCGCGTTTGGTCTGGAGGTACCAGCTTGAGGCGGCTTGGTCGGTAATAAAACCATCCGGATCGGGAAATTTCCGGTGCAGTCGACTGACGTCGTATTCACCATTGAGGTGAAATCCCAATAAATTGGCTTCCGCCGCCAGACCGTAAATCGTCTTTCCCGTGTTCAAACCATAATCAAAAGAAACCTGACGCTTGTTGGACTGGTCTTTCACGTTCCCGTCCGCACGGGCTACCAACTGGGATTGGGTGTAGCCTGTCCGCACATCTCCGGCCGCAGGAACAGGATAGGTTTGGTACGCTTCAACGGAATAATCATTGGACAGCGTCATGGTCACCTGGACCCGTTTGGTTCCTGGTGGTAATTCGTAATGAATTTCCTCCACCCTTTCCCCGGCAATATCCACCGGATAACCGTTGGGCTCCTGGATGGGAATGATGAAATAGGAAAAGGGTGTTGCGGTGGTAGAATCAGTTGCCAGAGAACCGGACACCTTCACCAGCGGTCGCTCATACAAAATCGCGCCATTGGCGACTTCACCGGGGTCCGGACTGTCATCAGCAATTCGAATCACGAAATGTCCGGAGGTCACATTAATGGGAGTCACAGCGCCGGTGAGTGAATTTTTCGGTCGGTCGCTGGCCGCTTCGGTCTGGAATATATTTACATAGCTGCCGGTGAGATTCAGTACATCCCCGATCTCCGTGCGCCAGGTACCCCCTAATAAATAGGTAGCCCAGGAATAATTCCGGGTTGTGACCTGGGGAACGGAAACCGATAAATCCAGCGGCATGGCAATGGGGTCTGATAAACGACTGGAAATGAAACTGAAGTTGTTTTTCCCCGTAAATCCATCCCAGCGGATACCATTAAACCGGGCTTTGTTCAAAATATGCGGTGAAAACCGGGTCCGGATGGCGTCACCGATAATAAATGAGGAGCTAAACCCTTTGTAGCGATCCTGTGAAACAATCAGATTCTGGAAATAAATCAGATACTGCCGGCTTTTTCCCAGACTGCTTCCGCCGGGGATGATGGGATTGTGACGCAATGTGTAGACCGGGAATCCCTCCACCAGGAAATTACCGAAATTGTCGTACAGTTTGCGGGAGATGATTTCCCGGGCGTAATTCTCATACCCATCAATTCCATAGTTTTCATACGCCTCCGCATGACTCTCACTGGGCAGCGTGATGTATTGCGCCAGGGTTTTACTCCCCGGCAGGAGCATGGTGGTCACCAGACAAGCAATCAATAGGAAGCGGTGGATTACGGGTCGTGACGGTCCTGTGTGTGTCATCATTGCCATACGCTCTTCAATCTCGATTAGAATTCATAGGTGAGGGTGTACCGTTGTGTGGCGCCGGCATCCAGTAAACTTTGGGACCAGACATAGGCGGCATCCAGGCGGAATTGATTGTATCGCAATCCGAATCCGCCGGACAGCTCGCTGCCGCCGGTGTCACTGTCAGAAGCGCCACCAGCCCGGACCAGAATTGCGGCTTTCCCGAAACGATTATCAACACTCAGGGTGTTCAGCTCCACCCCGGCGCGCAATTGACCGCCGTCTTCAAGCACATAGTCTATACTGACCAGTCCACCGCTGGTAATCCAGGCGATACCCATACGGGGGATAACCGGCAGACGGCCGGCGTCTTTCTGGTCGCTATCCACGGCAATACTCATGGGGATGAGGTTCTTAATGGCTAATCCCAACGCAATTTTACCTTTGGGCGCAATTCCCAGCGGAAATTTCACCTGGCTCAGATCCAGGTCGTAATACAATCCGGCATCGGCGGTGAAGGTGAATTTACTTAAAGCATCATCCTGAATGCCGGTGACCGGGTCCACATCCGGTATCATGCCCCAGTACAATCCCCGCAGCGCCACACCGGCGGATATATTCAGGGGCAGTTTAAATGTGGTGGCAATCGGTACCTGAATCTCCTGGGACACGCCGGTAGTAAATACCGAAATGCCGGCACCCATCAGACCCAGAATCGGTGTGTCATGATAAACCACACCGGCGCTGAAGTGCCGCAAACTGCCCTCGTTAATCCCCCCGAACAGATTGGCGTAGGAGGTGAATGCCAAATTATCGGGCGTACGGGCCAGGCCGGCAATGTTGTAGGCCAATGCCTCGCCATCACCAGCCAAAGCCGTATACGCCCGTCCCAAACCAAGTGATCGGGTTCCATAGTCCCCAATCTCAAAACCTGCGTGAAGTTTGGGAGTCCAGAGCATCGCCCCGATCATCATCAGCATGAAAAATACCGGACGGGTGATGCGTAAATTTTTTCTGAATTGAATGCTCATGCGCTACTGCCTATGCGTTTTTCTAGTAAGCAACCACAATGGGTTTGGTGAAAACATTATCCCCGGCATCCGATTCCACACGAATCTGACACAAATACACACCAGGCGCGACGCGCTCACCCGATTGGTTGGTGCCATCCCAGGTGGGACCGGAGGCGCCGCCAAAATAGGTAGCGGGGTACAAGCCATCCAGAACGGTGGCGACTTTACGCCCTCGAATATCGTAAATGGCGATGGTCACCGGTCGTTGTTCGGACAGCTTGGCCACATAAAAGGAAATATGCGCCACATCGCAAACCCCATCATTGTTGGGTGTAATGGGATTGGGCTTGATGGTGACCAGATTCAGGGAAACTTCCGGAATATTTGGTACCGTTACCTGCCAGCCGGTGGGACTCTCATCCACGCGCTGGGGATTGTCGGGTGATCCGGTGGACATGATAACCGCCGGCAGGGTATTGTTGGGTTCAGAAAACACCACATT
The DNA here is from genome assembly GCA_021734065.1 of Fidelibacterota bacterium. Taxonomy (GTDB): domain Bacteria; phylum Fidelibacterota; class UBA8477; order UBA8477; family UBA8477; genus UBA8477. Next base: position 15,782 of record JAIPJQ010000040.1, read on the forward strand.
GAATGTGAGATCCAGCTTCCCGGTGGTATTAAAAGTATTGTTGAAAATGACATAGAACCGATCGCTTTCGGCGCGAGTCGTAGCCAGATCATTCATATCCGCGCCGTCCAGGCTCAGTGACAAATCGTGGATCGCAGCTGGCGTGTACACCAAAATCGTATCCACACCATAATCCGTAGCGCCGAATGTGAAGTCCAGTGAGTAGGTAATGGTGGTGTCTTTTAACACCGGAGCCTCAGCCACATCCAGTGATGCATCAACTTTTGTGGCAATCAGACGACTGTCGTATTCAAATGAAATTTCGTTCAATTCGGGCGTACTGGTTGTGCCGGTATGCATGGACAGTGCAAACTGAAAGTACCGGCGCGGCTCAGGTACAGGGAGAAATTGATTGTCAACAGCGGTTGGCGCAGACCAGCCTGACCAAGCGGTGTAGGTGACCACAATAGGTGGCAGGGTAATCTCATCAATCCCCGTCGTATCGCTCCACAGTACAATATTATTGGTGGTGTCAAAATGTACGATTCCGGCAGTGAGTAAATCATTTCCAGAGGTATCCTCTACCATCAGTCCGCCCAGGGGGAACCAGGGATGTGTCAATGTGTAGCCATTGTCCACAAAGGGCTCACCAACGGTATATTCACCATCCTGTTCACCGGTGTCCCAGGCCTCGTTCGACTGCTTGGTGCCATCGCCGTTAGTGTCATTGTCGATGCCATTCGCGCCAAAATCGAAATAGGGTTCACCAGGATTCCAGATGCCATCCGTCTCCAGCGTTTCGGTTACCAGCGTTGAGTCAGACCGGAACTGGATACTGGCTCCGGTACTGGGTGGCAGGGTCAGTTGCCAGGTGAACCGTCCCAGATTCATCCGGCCACCCAGATCCTGAATGGCTGAGATGTATGATCCCACCGGAACGGGTCCCAGACTGTAAACTTCCAACTCACCCAGTCCCAATGTCTTGGGCTGGGCATTGGGCTGTTTTAATCCGTGAAAACGGACAAAACGACCCAATTGGGCGGGAAAACGAATGGTAAGAGCGCCATTGATATAGGCCACCATCTGGCCAGCCGCAACCGTATCCCAGTTCGTGCCTTCCAGACTGATGGATAGGAGGTAGTCGGTTGGCGCGAACACCGATGCCACATCGGCGCGGTAACGGATTATCACTTTGTACAGGTTGCGTTCACTCTCCAAATCCACTTCAGCGTAGGTTTCAGTCCAGTTTTTGCTGGTGTAGTAAGCATGGTGATTTAAATCAGCCGCCGACCCATCGGTAATCTGAGTGGCATCCAGGGTTTCATCAGGACGGACAAATTTAGCCGGCTTATCCAGTGCAATATTCTGGGTGGAATCACCTTCCAGGATGATGGCAGCGGCATTTGAATCCACCACACATCCCAGCATCGTAGCGCCGGTAGCGAAATCAGAAACCGTGGTTAGTGTATGATATTGTGGTTGAGCCAGGCTGAATCCCAGTCCCAGAAACAAGAATGCCACCGTAAAATGGTGTCGCTTTTTCAGTCGGTAAAAAAGCCTTCGCCACGTTCTGCAATTATCCATGCAATATCCTTCTTTTCATTTGTCGCGTCGGATTCCGGCGCGAAAATATTCTCTACCGGGTTCATCACCAAGGGATTTACCATAGATTGTTTGTACGAAATTTAAACAATCAGAGCGTCTCATGGGACCAAAAATCCTTTCAGCGAGCCAGGCATAAATATTTTATAAATAAAATTTTAGTAACCATAAAACCGACTCCTTGTCACCTCCGCATTAACCCGTATGAGGGGCAAAATTTCTGCCATAATGCGGTGATATTTTGAATGAGCAGTAATCGTTAGCGTTTAGATCGGGACAATTTCCATCAATACCGAATTAGGTGTTTCCGCCACCACATTGCGCAGGCTGTCAATCTG
>JAIPJQ010000041.1 GCA_021734065.1 Fidelibacterota bacterium
GAGCGGGAGTTATTCGTGATGCCATGGACAGAGGGTTTGCTGGCTGGTGCACTGGAAAATCCGGGAGCGCGGCACAGCATTCTTGAGCGGGACGGCGAAATTCTGGGGTACTATTTCTTGACACGCATTGTGGACGAGGTGGAATTGCAGAATATTGCAGTGCCAAAGCGGTTTCAATGCAGGGGGATTGGTCGCTATATGCTGGAAAAAATTGTGAATCAATGCGATGCGGAGCAGGTTGAGCGGCTATATTTGGAGGTGCGCGAGGATAATGCCGCCGCGATTCATCTCTATGAGAGAATGGGATTTGAATGTATCGGCCGACGTCCCGGCTATTATTTTATTGAAAAGCGTGATGCGCTGATTTATATGAGGACCAAGCATGAGCTGGTTTAAACGAACAGTACAAAATATTCTCACGGATACGGAAGATAAAAAAGACATCCAGGCCGGTCTCTGGATCAAATGCGATAAATGCAAACAAATTCTGTATCAGGCTGAATTGCAGCGGAATCATCATGTGTGTTACAAGTGTGGTTACCACTTCCGTGTACCCGCCAACACCTATATTGAATTACTCCTGGACGAAAATGACCGCCAGGCGCGGTTTACCACTGTTAAACCCGGTGATCCGCTCCAATTCAAAGCACAAAAACGGTATAGTGATCAACTCACTGCTGCCCAGAAAAAGACCGGCAGCAATGATGCGGTAAAGGTTTTTGAAGGACTCAGTTCAGGAATTCCGGTGGTTCTGGTGGTGATGGATTTCAGCTTCATCGGTGGGAGTATGGGTTCGGTGGTGGGCGAAGTGATTGCCCGGGCGACCGACCTGGCCAGGGAAACACGCAAGCCGTTAATCATTGTCTCTGCCTCCGGTGGAGCCCGCATGATGGAGGGCTCTTACTCATTAATGCAAATGGCCAAAACCGCTGCAAAACTTGGTCAACTGGGCGATGCGGGTATTCCATACATTTCCTTAATGACAGATCCAACCACTGGCGGTGTTACCGCCAGTTTCGCCATGCTGGGCGATGTGAATATGGCTGAACCGGGCGCGCTCATTGGATTCGCGGGACAACGGGTGATCAAACAAACCATTGGTGCGGATTTACCGGAAGGCTTTCAGCGGGCAGAATTTTTACTGGAAAAGGGTTTTCTGGACCTCATCGTGCCCCGCAAGGAATTGAAGCAAAAAATTTATGAAATTTTGAGTATTCTCCATGTCCCAGCCTAAGCTGCTGCTTACCAATGACGACGGGATTAACGCGCCCGGTATCGCTGCTCTGGCTCAGGCTGTCAAACCGCTGGGTGATATTTTTATTGTGGCCCCCATCAGTGAAATGAGCGCAATGGGGCATGCCATCACACTCTCGGACCCCATTAAAATGGTAGAGATCTCCAAAAACGGAGATTTTTTTGGTTATGGGATTGGTGGCACTCCGTCTGATTGCGTGAAGCTGGCTATTCACGGTGAGATTATTCCCCGTCCTGACCTGGTCATTTCCGGGATAAACCAGGGCGCTAATCTGGGCATTGACATTATCTATTCCGGCACGGTTGCCGGTGCTTATGAAGGGTCTGTGCTGGGTGTACCGTCCATGGCCATTTCCCTGAATTCTTTTACCCGCAAGGATTTTGGACCGGCAGGACATTTTGCCCGCTATTTTGCCCGGAAGATTCTGGAATATGGCTTACCGAAAGGCACTCTGTTGAATATCAATATCCCCGATGCGGATTTGGAGGAGATTCAAGGGATTGCTGTGGTGCGTCAGGGGCAGGCGGAATATCACGAGCGTTTTGACAGACGCCTGGATCCCCGGCAACGGGTTTACTACTGGCTTTCCGGGCAGCGGGATTACAAGGATTTGTCACCTGATCTGGACGAAATCGCTATTCAGGACAAGCATGTCACGGTGACACCGATACATTACGATTTGACCAACTATGAGCTGCTGGATACAGTGAAATCCTGGAAGCTGAGCATGCAGGAAATCCATGACTGAACTTGCACTAATTATTGATTTCGGGTCGCAGTACACCCAGCTTATCGCCCGGCGCGTACGAGAAATGCAGGTGTATTGTGAGATTGTACCCGCAGATCTTACTGCGGAACAGATTGCCGCCAAAAATCCCGCCGCAATTATTCTCTCCGGTGGTCCCGAGAGTGTTTTTGCACCGAATGCCCCACAACTGGATGAGGGTTTGTGGGAACTGAACGTACCCACGCTGGGCATTTGTTATGGGTTACAATTACTTACGCAACATTTTGGCGGTAAAGTAGAACCGGGGAAATTGCGCGAATATGGCGCTGCCAGGGTACACCAGGACCAGGAGCATGCATTGCTGGAGAACACAGCCGATGCCAGTCAGGTATGGATGAGTCATGGTGACCATGTAGCGGAGCCGCCATCGGGTTTTCAGGTGATCCTCCGATCGAAAAATGGCTTAATCGCAGCCATTGCCCACCCGGAAAAATCGGTGATGGGTCTCCAGTTCCATCCCGAAGTCTCCCATACGGAGGAGGGGCAGACCTACCTGAACAATTTCTTGTTCAAAATTGCCGGCTTCAAAGGCGATTGGACACCGACACACTTTATTGAGCAGACCATAGACAGTGTGCGCAAGATCGTCGGGAAAGAGCGGGTGCTGCTGGGGTTAAGTGGCGGTGTGGATTCTTCCGTACTGGCTTTTTTACTCCATGAGGCTATTGGAGAGCAGTTGTTGCCCATTTTTATTGATAATGGTTTACTCCGCCTCCACGAAGCCCGGCAGGTGCTGGATCAATTTGAACACTCCAATATCAAAATCAAATATCATGACTATTCCGGTGAATTTCTTCAGGCAGTGAAAGGGATAACTGACCCGGAGCAGAAACGGAAAATTATTGGTCGCGTGTTCATCGAGGCGTTTGAATCTGCCGCAAAAAAATACGGCGCAGCGGCCTTCCTCGCCCAGGGAACGCTTTACCCGGATGTGATTGAATCGGGGAGCGTAATTGGAAAATCCCATACCATCAAATCGCATCACAATGTGGGTGGCCTGCCGGAGCGGCTGAACATGACGGTACTGGAGCCGTTCAGGGAATTGTTTAAAGACGAGGTGCGAGCGGTGGGCCGGGCACTGGGGGTACCGGAAAATATTATCGGTCGTCATCCCTTCCCGGGTCCGGGATTAGCGGTGCGCTGCCTGGGCGACATTACGCCAGAAAAACTGGAGGTTATCCGCCAGAGCGATCATATTTTCATTCAGACCTTGCGGGAATTTGGTTGGTACGATAAGGTTTGGCAGGCGTTCACGGTACTTTTACCCGTGCAAACGGTGGGTGTGATGGGGGACCAGCGGACGTTTGAAAATGTGGTGGCTTTGCGCTCGGTGGACAGCATGGACGGAATGACCGCCAATTGGTCGCGAATTCCAGCGGAATTGCTGGCAGAAGCGGCTGAAAAAATTGTGAATCATGTAGTTGGTGTTAACCGAGTTGTTTACGATATTACATCAAAACCACCAGCAACGATCGAATGGGAGTAGCGCCCGGTCATTTTTTGCTAAGTTTCACAGTCGGTAATCAAAACCTGAATACATTTGAGAGTTTTATCTTTAAGCTATTGGCTTAGTAGAAGGAGATATTTTTTATGTGTGGAATCGTCGGATATATCGGAAAACGCAATGCGGTACCCATTGTGATGGAGGGATTAAAGCGCCTGGAATATCGCGGGTACGATTCGTGTGGAATCGCTGTTCTGCACGACAATCAGATGGACGTGGAAAAAATCGCCGGTAAGGTGGATGACTTGCAATCCCGGTTGGCGCAGGCGCACTGGGCCAGTGAGATTGCCATCGGGCACACCCGCTGGGCAACCCATGGCGAACCTGACCAAAAGAATGCCCATCCCCAGGTGAGCATGTCCGGAGATATTGCCGTGGTGCACAATGGCATCATCGAAAATTTTCTGCCCCTGAAGCGTGAACTCCAGAATAACGGGTATAATTTTTCAAGTGATACCGATTCGGAAGTTATTGCCGCTCTGATCAGCACAGCCTACGCCGGCAATCTTGAAGCAGCGGTTCAGGAAGCATTGTCCCGGATCATCGGTGCTTATGGGATTGCGGTGCTGAGTACTCGTGAGCCCGGGAAGATTGTTTGTGCCCGGTACGGAGCGCCTCTCATTATGGGATTGGGGAAAGAGGAATTTTTTGTGGCATCGGATGTGGCCGCGATTTTGGCACATACCAAGGATGTCATTTACCTGGATAATGGTGAAATCGGCATTCTCACTGCTGATGGTTATGAGACCTTGACCCGCAAAAATGAGAGTATTTCCAAAGAAGTCCATCGCGTCAGCTTTGATTTAGCCGCCATCGAACGGGGCGGCTTCGAGCATTTTATGCTCAAAGAAATTTTTGAACAACCCCAGACCATTTACGATGCCATGCGGGGTCGGCTCCTTCCCCAAGACGGAAATGCCCGCCTTGGTGGAATTGCAGACGACATTGGAACGATTCTCCATGCAGATCAACGCTATTTTACTGCGTGCGGTACCTCCTGGCATGCGGCTTTGATCGGGGAAATGATGTTCGAGCAATTCGCCCATCTCCCTGCAGAAGTTGAGTATGCTTCCGAATTTCGTTATCGTGAACCGCTGGTGGATAAGCGCTCGGTCATTTTTGCCATCAGCCAGTCCGGTGAAACCGCCGATACCCTGGCCGCTATCCAGGAAGCGAAAAGTCACGGCGCCACTGCATTGGGGATTTGTAATGTGGTGGGCAGTTCCATTGCCCGGGAGACCAAAGCGGGAATTTATATTCACGCCGGCCCGGAAATCGGTGTGGCATCTACCAAAGCATTCACATCCCAGGTCACGGTTCTGACACTTTTAACCCTGCGACTGGCCCGGATGATGGGAATGTCTGAAGAGCAGGGACTGGAGATTGTGGAATCACTTCAGAAGCTGCCGGAACAGGTGGAGTGGATTTTAAATCAGGCTGACCGGATTGCAAAAATTGCCCAGGTGTATGCCAAAGCGAGAAATTTCCTCTATCTTGGTCGCGGCGTGAACTTTCCCGTAGCGCTGGAAGGTGCACTGAAGCTGAAGGAGATTTCCTACATCCATGCGGAGGGATATCCGGCTGCTGAGATGAAACACGGTCCCATCGCCCTAATTGATGAGGATATGCCGGTGGTCTTCCTTGCTCCCAAGGACAAAACCTATGATAAGATTCTCAGTAATATCCAGGAGGTAAAGGCACGCAAAGGTCGGGTGATAGTCGTGGCTACCGAAGGTGATAAAGAGATCGCGGACTTAGCGGATCATGTGATTTATGTGCCCGCCGCGCTGGCATTCACGGCTCCCATACTGAATGTGATACCGCTCCAGCTTTTGGCCTATTATGTGGCTGTTGAGAGGGGTTGTAATGTGGACCAACCGCGTAACCTCGCAAAGAGCGTAACTGTGGAATAATATGCAGCGATTTCTACTCCTGATCACACTATTCGCCACTCTGGTGCTTGGCCAGCAATCGGCATTTGACCGTGGCGTCAGGCTGTATAACCAGGGGGAGTACTGGCAAGCGCTGGTTCAATTCTCTGCACTGGCAAATCAGACCGAAGCGCAAAACCCGCAACTCACGGCCTCCCTGCTCATGCGTATGAAATGCTACGCCAAGCTGGAAGCCTATCAGCGGACCATGCTCCTGGCACGAGAGTTTCAACGCAAATATCCGGATAGCCGTTACCTGGTTGATGTGAGTTTCTTGCTGGGAGAGATCTATTCCAATCAGGGGGATTTTACCGAAGCAGCCTGGAATTATGCTCAATCACGGATGTTTAGTGAAAGAAAAAATCTCACAGAAGAGGCGGATCGACGCACGCGGCATTTGGTGCTGAATCTGGTTCCGCTTGATGAATTAAGCCGGCTGTATACCAGGGATATTGGACCCGTGGGTCAATTTCTGAACCTGCTTTCCGTGGAACGGTTGCGTCGGGAAGGGAAATCCGTGGAGGCGACGGATCTCATGTTCAATCTGCGTCCATATCTCAAAAAGGACTGGCTCGTAAAAGAAGCCATAGGCATGGATTGGAAATTGAGCTATGATAAACCCCAGACCATTGTACTGGGTGTGATGCTGCCATTATCCGGATCCTTGTCTGAAGTGGGGACTCAAATTCTTGCCGGGCTGCGTTATGCAGCCATGACCTACTCCGATTCGGTGCAGGTTGCGGTGGAATTAGATGTGCGGGATAATGGCGCATCGTTAGGCAGCTCCATTGAAATTGCGCGAGATTTTGCTGAAAATCCCCGATTGATCGCAACGATTGGTCCACTTATCAGCGATAATGTAAAGGCTGTGGCGGCTGTTCTGGACGGGACTGGTAAAATTTTACTGACACCCACAGCAACGGAGAATGATTTGGTGGAATTCTCTGATTTGCTGTACCAATACCAACCCAATCGGGCAATCCGTGGAGCAGCCTTGGCAGCCTATGCAGTCAATACTTTGGGTCTGCATACTTTTGCGGTTATTGCACCCACCGATGCTTACGGTCGGGAACTCACGGATAGTTTTACAAAAAAAGTGGATGACCTGGGAGGACAAGTGTTGTATGAAGGCTGGTATGCCGGGGACCCCACTGACCTTTCTTTCCATTTTACAAATCTCCGATCTATCGGATTTCGCCGGCTTTTGGAACAGGTGGCCGCTGACACTGATTCGGTCCATCAGGCAGAGTATCGCCGCCTGCTGAGACCGGTGGTGCCTGATTCGGGTCGTTTTGCGCCGCGCGTTACTGCGTCAGATTCACTGAAAGTTAAACTTCCTACCATTGATGGGCTTTATATGCCCATTCACCAGGGTCATGTATATGTTTCGTCGCAGGTCGCTTTTTACAATCTCACTACCTACATCCTGGGGGATGAAAATTGGGCAGATCCGGATAATTTGACGAAAAATTATCGCTATGTTCCCCGTCTGGCTTTTGCATCCAGCACCACGATTGATTCCACATTGCTGAACCAAAGTGACATTCAGGATTTTTATTCCCGGCGCTATGATCGCGAGCCAACAAATTATGATTATTTAGGTTATGATGCTGGGAGCTTGCTTCTGGAAGGTCTGACTCAGGCGCGTTTCAATCCTGTCGTATTGGTGGGAGTACTCAAAACCATGGGAACGCACCGGGGAATAATCAGTCAGGTGAAATTCGGTGGTAGCTCACCGCGGCAGAATCAATCGGTATTCATTATGGAGTATGACAACCAGGCGCGAGAATTGGAACAGGCCGGATTTTATGACCAATTCGGATTTCATCCCGAATCCATGGTTCTGCCTGCTATGATGCCCATGGATAGTACCGGGACAGACAGCATTCATGTGGATGAGGTTGTGAATGATTGATTTCGTGCAGCCACGCAATCTACCCAAGCCGGATGATGTTCTCGTGGGGATGACGACCCGGAACGGCGGAGTGAGCCGGGGATATTTTCAATCGCTTAATATGGGATTTTCCGTGAATGACAATGCGGAGCATGTGCGGACAAATCGTAACCTGATTTGGGAGTCGCTTAAAATTTCAGAGACCAGACTTGCCAAACCAGAACAGGTGCATTCTGATCATCTTGCCTTGGTACAGGCGGCGGGTACGTTCCCGGCCACGGATGCACTGATTACCCACGAACCCAATATTTTCCTTACTATTCAAACGGCGGATTGTCTGCCCATTTTAATCTGGACTGGCGATGGAGAGTGGTTGGCAGCAATTCATAGTGGCTGGGGAGGTACCGAGCAGGGGCTTCCTGCGGAAGTAATTGCATTTTTACTCAGTGGCAGCGGCTACGCACCGGATGAGTTTTTCGTATGGATTGGTCCCGGTTTGGGTGTGTGTCACTTTGAGGTAGGCGCTGAGTTTGAATCAAAATTTGATCCTCAATTTTTAGAACATCGGAACGGGGAACGCTATTTCAACAATGTTGCTGCTGTAAAAGCGCAAATTTCGGGGCAGGGTATTCCTGCTGAGAATCTTGAAGTTGTTGATGAATGTACATACTGTGAATCGGAAAAGTATTTTTCACATCGCCGTGACAAGGGCGTTACGGGTCGCATGCTGGCAGTAATTGGGAGGCAGGTTTGAATATCGTTGAAGCGGTAATACTGGCGATTGTTCAGGGACTTACGGAATTTCTGCCCGTTTCCAGTTCGGGGCATTTGGTGCTGGGGCGGGAAGTCCTGGGGGTCGCAAATCAAGGTGATGTGGGATTTGAAGTGGTGGTTCATTTTGGGACTCTCCTGGCCGTATTGCTGGTGTTCTGGCAGGATATCCGCATATTGCTCGGGAGCTTTTTCAGAGGGATTGCGAAACCGGCACAGCTTGTCCGGAGCTATCGTGAAGATGCACAATTCCGACTGAGCCTGCTCATGTTGTTGGGTATGATTCCTGCCGGGATTGTGGGGCTTGCTTTTGATGATCAATTGGAGTCGTTATTCGCAGATACCCGCCTGGTCAGCGGAATGCTCATCACCACAGGTATTTTACTTCTTCTGACCAGATGGACCCACAAACAGGACAAACCGGTCACGCCCCTGAAGGCTTTGCTGATTGGTATTGCACAGGCTTTTGCAATCATTCCGGGAATATCACGCAGCGGTTCTACCATTTCGGTGGCATTGTACCTGGGGATCAGTCGGCGTGAAGCAGCCCGGTTCTCTTTCATCATGGTTCTGCCGCTGATATTTGGTGCCATGTTGTTACAGTTATTAAAAATGAACGATACCGGGATGGGTGCCGTTGGTGTAGAGATTTTGTTGACCGGACTGGTAATGTCGTTCGCTGTGGGTTGGGCAGCCCTCAAATGGCTGATGGGGATGTTGGAGCGGGGTCAGTGGCATTGGTTTGCCTATTATTGTTTCGCTGTTGGCATTCTCGGTTTGATTTTCACGTGAGCATTGTGAGGATGCATGGCTGAGTCTTCGTTTGATAAATTTACCAGAATCACCGGACAGGTTCGGGAAGGTGTGCTGCAACCGGTTTACCTCGTACTGGGACCGGAGACATTTCTCTCATCACTCTTCATCAAGCTCATGAAAACCGCTTTCCAAAAGAAATTTGGCGATCAGGGGGAGATCACGGTGCTCTTCGGTGATGATGTGAAAAAACGGGAGGATCTGGAGGGGTATGTATCCGGTGGCGGTCTTTTCAGCTCAACCTCACTCATTATTATCCAGAATGTGGGTAGCCTGGATCCCAATAGCAGAAAATTACTGCAGCAGGTTGTGAATCAAAAAAACCCGGAAATGATACTGCTGCTCACCCATTCAGAGTCCTATCGGCCACCCCAATGGATTGCAAAGTTAGGCGAGAGCGGGCAGTTGGTTCCAGCCGATACACCTTATGAAAATGAAATCCCCCGATTGGTCCATCGATTTGCTGAAATCAGAGGCAAGAAGATTCAACCCCGGGCTGTTGAACTGCTCATGCAGCTCACCGGTAATAATCTGGCTTTGATTGAGCATGAGATGGAAAAACTGAGTCTCTTTTTGGGCGAGGATGTCGAGGTGATCACGGTTGATGTGGTGCAGGATTCCATTGCAGCGGTGCCCCATGCAACATTCCTGAATCTTTTCGATGCGGTAAACCAGCGGAATGCCGCCAAAGCGATTGAAGCTTTTCACGATATTTTTTCCCGTGATGACAGCATTCCATACATCACCATCAGCCTGTACAATCATATGAACAAAATATTGGGATTCACGGATCATAATACTTTCCCGGACAATGCCACAGCACGAGCAATATCGGGATCCAAATCACCTCGTTTTCAACGAGGGATTTTTAACGCGACCAAGCAGTACACCCGACCGGAGTTGGAGGAGGTATTGTGTGAGTTAGCCGAAATAGATTATCAATGCCGACAGCAGAACATTCCACCTATGACCTATTTCAGCACCTGGGTCGCGAACCATTTGGTATAAGATGAGCGAAATACAACCCATCACCGATGAACAACTCATCGCTCAGTTTCAAGCGGGCAAGGAATCCGCCTTCATCGAGTTGGTAAATCGTTATAAAGACCGATTGCTCAATTTTGTCTATCGGTTCGTGGGTGACCGGGATGAGGCTGAAGATATCGTCCAGGACACGTTTCTGAAAGTCTATAAAAATCGACATGCGTACCGGGAAGTGGCGAAATTTTCCACCTGGATTTATACTATCGCCGGGAATCTGGCTCGGTCGGAACTGCGAAAACGCCGCCGTCATAAGACGTATAACATGAGCCAGATTGGTTTGGAAGATCGGGATTTTGATCCACCGGATACCGATTTGGGACCGGATTCACACGTCAGCTTCCGGTTCGAAGAGGCTGAAATCCAGCGCGCTATCCGCCAACTGCCGGACCAATTTCGAACCATCATAATTTTACGAGATATTCAGGAACTTTCTTACGAAGAGATCAGTAGAATATTGGACATTCCGATGGGTACGGTAAAGTCACGCGTCAACCGAGCCCGCTTGAAAATGCAGGAATTACTGAAACACTTAAAGGAGAATGGCTAATCGTAAACGGCTAGATCCTCGAACGAATTAGACAAATGGGTAATGGGAGCTTCTGACATGAAGTGTCAATTGGTTTTAGACAGTTATACTGCTTATACTGATTATGAGTTAACCGCAACAATGCGAACACAGGTTGAAGATCATTTAAAGCAATGCCGGCCGTGTCGAGAAGTTTTTCAAGGTTTAGACAGCATGGTCGCAAGCCTTCATAACATGTCTCTTATTCAGACTTCCCTGGACTTCAATGATCGATTGTTGATGAAAATTTCAAAAGCCTATCTGCAGCCCACCCGATTACCCTGGTATCGTCTCCCTACCGTTAAATTTAGTGGCTACGCCACAGCAGCAGGCGTGGCATTAGCCTTAGTTTTTAGTCAATGGATGAGTCCCTCATCCGATTCACCTCCTTTAACCCCTAAGAATATGCCGGTTGCAGAGCAGACCCTTCCGGAAGCCACGAACGAATCTATATTCGTTACACAGGATACTGCGGACAACGGTGCTGACACATTGGGTTTGTCAGAGCCGCACACATCCCGCCCTGATCAGCCGCTCCAATTGGTGAATCAACGCCCCTGAAACCTTCCTTCAGAAGAACATTTCAAATCGTCCCTACCTGCCTTTTATAAAACCGGGAAAAATGATATTCGCGCAGACAATTTAACATGGTGCTGAGGATCCTGTAACAATCACAAAACTTAGAGGCTGCCCCTGCTTTTGGATTGCTTTTAAAAGTCAATAAACTAACTTTTTCGACCGGCTGAAAAGCCCGATAACAAAGCATTCTGAACAAGCGCGCGGGCATTACCATGAAGAATTTGAACTGTAACTGCCGCCATTTAACTGTAAACCGGGGACAATGCAGAAAAAGTATCAGGTAACCACGGAATTGAAGTCGCAATTGTTGTGGGGGAGGGTGATTCAGTGATTCGTGAGCAACCCGATTTATTGGTAGATCTTAACAGCCTGTTTTTAACCCAGTTAATACTTCTGATGAAAAGCGCCATTTCACTCAGTGGGTGCGAAAATGTTTATTATTACGCTCTGCATGCAGACAGGAAAGAATATACCCTGGAAAAGATGGAAAGCGTCCATCCCTTCAAGGTGACAAACCGGATACCAGCTTCGGATGAGTTGCTGACCGCGCTCAGTACTTCGGGGAAAAAGTCTCTTGGATCGAGAGAACCGACCACGTTACTCCATGAAGTGGTATACACTGGTATTCCTGCCCCGGACCGCCCCCAAAGCCTGCTTTACTCGCCGATAGAATTCAATAAAAGCCATATCGGATTTTTACTGTTCGATCATCGCAAACCCGATTTTTTTACCACAGATGATATACCCTCGGTTAAGTCATTGACAGGGCTACTTTCCGCTCAAATTAGTTCATTCCAGTATCTGGATCTGTTCCGGGAGCGCTGCGATTTGTACAGTATCATGCTGGAGGTGAACACCCATCTGAATGTAGCTGCCAGCAAAGAGGATTTTCTCACCGAAATCGGCAGGATCGGGAAATATTTTCTCAAATGTGACCGGGCGATTATCGCATTGCGGCAGGACACTTTTGGCTCACGGTTCATCATTGACGCAATTGACGGTTCAGATAAGGATGTGCATGTGGGGGATTCTTACCCGGTTGAGAATACGCTGGTGGGACGTGCCATTCAAAAAGGGAAAATTCAGCTCTATAAACCGGAAGCACCGCCGCCAATCCAGGGTATTTTTAAGCCCGGGGATAGGGATTCGTATCCTTTTAATAGCGCGGTGGCATTTCCTTTAAATGACGAACCTAATTCCACCGGTGCGCTGGTGCTGGAGTTCAATGATCCGCCGGACATTGTTGAGATGGATATCAAACTTTTCGGCATGATCGGCCTGAATTTAGGCGCTGCGTTGAACCGGTTGAATCTTTATGCCATGATGAAGGAGAATGCCACCACCGACGCGCTCACCAATGTGTACAACTCCCGATCCGTCCGGGAGCGGCTAAGTGAAGAGGTGGCGCGAGCCAGGCGATACCAATCGGCTTTGACACTACTATTCCTTGATCTGGATAAATTTAAAGCAGTCAACGACACCTACGGTCACCTCATGGGGGATTATGTCCTGCGGGATACGGCCAAAATCATCAAGGATAATGTGCGAACCGGTGATATTGTGGGTCGCTATGGCGGCGAAGAATTCGTGGTGATTCTGATTAATGCCGTTGCTGAAGATGTTGTGAAAACGGCCGAGCGAATACGGGAAACCATCGCAAATCATGAATTTGAATTTGAAGATCAGGTGGTACATGTCAAGATCAGTATCGGCGTCGCCCAATTTCCTAAGGATGGCGATTCGGAGGAGCACCTCCTTCGGTCAGCAGATGCGGCGATGTACGAGACCAAGCGTAAAGGTGGAAACGACATTACACTCTATAAACCCGGCATGCAGCCGAGATATAACTAATCCAAACTGAAGATATCCGTAAAAACTCGCAGGGGTAGGTCAGTGAAACGATTCTTTCTGGCAGTAGTCTTTCTGACTACGATTGGCTGGTCGCAGACATTTACAATTCCGGACGCGGTACTGAAAGGTGTTCCGTTTGAAATCAAATGGGACGAATTGACCGTGCAACCCGGTGAAGAGGTCGCAATTTACGGTGTTGTGGATGCGCCGGTGATTATCTCGCCGGATGAAAATTTCGTGGAAGTTCGGAAACTGGATAATATGCCGGTTATGGTGAGGAGCAATCTCACTAATTACGTGGAAGCCACTCCCAATGTTATCCCGGCCTGGCTATCCATCCTGCCACCCCTTATCGCTATTGCCCTGGCGTTGCTGACGAAGGAGATGTTGCTATCGCTGTTTGCAGGAATTTGGGCAGGTGTGACCATCCTGGCGCACTATAATCCGTTAAAGGGATTCTATGGTGCTCTGGATACCTACGTGGTGGAGAGCATCGCCAATCCAGGGCATGCCACGATCATCCTGTTCTCTTTTGGTTTTGGTGGATTGATCGGGCTGATTCAGCGCAATGGAGGACTGGCGGGCATCGTGAATGTCACTGCCCGGTACGCCAAAACGCGCCGACGTGGTATCCTTTCCACCGCTATGATGGGGCTGTTTGTCTTTTTCGATGACTATGCCAATTCGCTTTTAGTGGGGAATATGATGCGCCCCTTTACAGACAAATTACGCATCAGCCGCGAAAAATTGTCCTACCTGGTGGATTCCACTGCCGCGCCGGTGGCCAGCGTGGGGATTATCAGCACCTGGATTGTCTTTGCCATGTCCCTATTAGATGGTGAACTGAAAGCGGAAGGGATTACCACAAACGCCTATATCTATTTCCTGATGTCCATTCCGTTCAGCTTTTACGCCATTCTGGCATTAGCCTTTGTTTTTATCAATGGCATACAGGGACGGGATTTTGGTCCCATGTATAAGGCGGAAAAGCGCGCGGTGGAAGAGGGGAAATTGTTACGCGACGGATCCCAACCGCTGGCCGACGACTCCATGATGAAGGATATCCTACCAGAGAAAATTCCATTACGATGGTTCAATGCTGTCATTCCCATTTTCACCGTGGTGGCCATGACGGTGGTCGGAATGTATGTGAGCGGTGCGCCTGATAGTTTTCCCGCGGGTTCCACCTTCACACAGAAAGCCCTCATGGTGATTGACGGATCGGATTCTTCCACCGCATTGTTGTGGGCTAGTTTCACCGCCGCAACGGTGGCGTTAGTACTTTCTTTATCGCAGCGACTGATCAATGTTCGTGAAGCCTTCGATAGCTGGTTCAAAGGCGCTCGCTCCATGGCGCTGGCAGTGATGATACTTATACTGGCGTGGGCATTGGGCGCGATTTGTCGTTCGGTTATGACCGCTGATTTTATTGTGTATTACACTCAGGACCTGATTTCACCGGCCCTGTTACCCACGTTGACATTCATTCTGGCAGCTGCCATAAGCTTCGCTACAGGAACCAGTTATGGGACCATGTCCATTCTGGTTCCACTTATCGTGCCGTTAGCCGGGCTGCTGTTGGGCGATTTGAATGATATTGTGTTTCTTGCCACATATGCCGCCATCATTAGTGGTGCTGTTTTTGGGGACCATTGTTCACCCATTTCAGATACCACGATTCTGTCGAGTCTGGCCTCGGGAGCCGATAATGTGGACCACGTGAAAACACAACTGCCCTATGCCATGACCGTTGCCGGTGTGGCTATATTGTTTGGGTATCTGCCCATAGGCTATATGAGCCACCTGCCATATGGTACAGGATTGCTTTTGTATATCCTGAGCTTGTCATCACTGTGGCTCATTATGCGTTATGTGGGTAAACCGGTTGAGGGGTCAGCGATTCACTAAAATGATAGTTTCCCCCGGTACAGACTGCTATTTTGCAAACATGTTGCGCAAGTCCTTGGTACTTACCATTTTTCTGATTCTGATCACCAGTCTTTCCAGTATTGCAATGGCACAAACAGGCGCGGTAGAGGTGAACAATCAGGCGCTCAATTACTACATGGAAGGAATGCGCCTGGAAATGGCGGGGGAGTATGATTCTGCTGCCAGAGCATATGCTCGAGCTGTTCAGGCAGATAGTTCTTCCGCAACGCTCTTTTTTGCTTTGGCGCGAGCGCAGTTGAGAATTGGGCAGGTCCAGGATGGTGAGCGAGCATTGGAAATGGTTATCCGACTGGACAGCACCAATACGGATGCACTGAAAATGCTTGCGGAATTGGCCGGAGCGAAAAATGAATCCGACCGGGCGGTGGCATATCTCAGGAAAATTTTAAGTCAGGACCCGGAGAATCAGTACGCATTGAGTGATCTTGCCGAACACTATCGTGCGATGGGGGATACGTTAAAGGAAGCGGAAACGCTGGAGCGTATTTACGAAGTGAATCCACGGGCGATTCATGCATTGGGACGGGCGGAGCAAATCTACCTGAATGCAAAGGAATTTGAAAAAGCACTGGCTTTGTACAATAAGTTGCTCCGAAACATGCCCGATAATACGGAATTAATTGAGCGTGAGCTTCGATTGTTGGTGGCATTAGAGCGAATACCGGAAGCGGATGCGTTTATAGATTCTGTGTTGGCAAAGCACCCGGAGGATGGGGAATTCATTGCACTGAAGGGAAAATATTTGGGGAATGTGAAAGGCAGTGAAGCTGCAATTCACTACCTTGAACACGCCGTTACCAATTCAAAAACAGATTGGGAACCGCGATCAATGCTGGGTCAGTTATATTTTGAATCCAAAGCATTCGAGAAAGCAATCCCCCATCTACAGACGGCATTGGAAGGAAATCCGGCTCAACCGGCAGCGGTTTCTTTTCTGGCATTGTCCCACCTGAATCTGGAACAACCCCGGGAAGCCTATAAACTGCTGGTGAATTACATCCCAGCCTTTCCGGATAATTTCTTTCTCCATTATCTTTTAGGCAGTGTTGCCCGGGATTTGGGCACCCAAAGCAATAATACAGACTTGCTGGAAGAGGCGTTGCTTGAACTTTCCAGAGCCATTGAACTACGGCCGGACGATAATCAGTCACTTCATGTCTATGCCACCACCGCCGATCAACTGGGAAAAACTCGCAAGGCTATGGATGCCTATGAGCGCATCCTGAAATCTGCGCCCGAAGATGACCTGGCCATGAATAATTACGCATATATGATCTGTGAAAATATGACAGATGTGGATTCCCTGTTGTATGCCGCGAAACTCATTCAGAAAGCAATAGCGATGACACCGGATAATCCCTCCTATCTGGATACGGCCGGGTGGGTTTATTTCAAACTGGGTCATCTCAGAGCAGCACGGGAAATGCTGGAAAGGTCGCTGGTTAAAGATCCCACGAACCCGGAAGTGCTGAATCATATGGCGGAACTTTTAGAAACCATGGGTCAGGACGAAGCGGCAGCCCGGTATCGGCAGGAGGCGCAGCAGAGTGAATAGATTTATTCGACTCCTTTCCTCTGCAATAATGGTACTACTTTTTGTCCAATGTAGTACAATGCGCCAATCCATTCCATTCCTTGACCGCGGAACAGCCCCATCCGAAAAACAAATCTGGAAGCGGCAAGCATTGTTATCAGGGACTCCGCACGATGTGGCCGGGAGTGGGTATCTGCAGATTGATGTCCCTGAATTGGCAGGGAAATCCCGCGCCAGGTACGCGTACAGCTCTGCGGGTGAAATGTCCCTGGAATTATCAACCCTTCTCACGGGTAAATTGGCGGACATTTTTCTGAGAAACGATTCGGTGGTCGTTAATGACTATGTACAACAGCAGAGCTTCGTGGATGGTTTGGAAAATCTGGCAATACCCGGAATTGGACGGTTGCGTCTGGGTTCCTGGGATCTTAAGACGGTATTTCTGGGGATTGTTGAGTTGCAAAAAAGTGACTGGGAATATCGTGCGGCACCCACCCCACACCTGTTCCGGCCGAATGAAGAGGTGCTGATTGATCAGCAGGGACGACTAAAGGCGTGGTCCGTTCGAGATGCCGATGAAGGTGCCTTGCTTCGAGAGCTTGAATTGGAATATGAAACGGATGACGCCCTGTTTCCGGTTTCCGTTACAGTCTCTGACTACGAAATGAACCGAAAATTAAAGCTCACCCATAAGAAAGTGGTTTGGGATGATCCATATTTCCAAGTTACAGCCATCAACCCGACATTTCCTCAACCCTTTAAATTTTCAACATTACAAGACAAGTAGCGTATGTATTCTATCAGCGTGGTAATTCCGGTATTGGATGAAAAAGAATCGTTGCCCGAATTGGTCTCCCAGGTAAAAGCGGGT
>JAIPJQ010000042.1 GCA_021734065.1 Fidelibacterota bacterium
GGGCCGGAATTGGGATTATCCTAATGTAAATGTTGTGGTTCCAGAACCATCTACTACAGGAATGGAAGATCCATTGAATTTCAATTCTCTTAAGGTGTCAACGATTTCTGCAATGACAAACTGGAATCATGTGACAGGACCGGGATATATTGATTTTTTTGCATATAATTCATCTGAAGAATCTGCAAATATACTGGATTTTATTTATAACTCTGTTGCTGTAATACCCACCGATTCACGTCTTTTTTTCCCAATAGGGTATAATTCGGCTGCCTATTTTAGATATGCCGTCGATGATTTTAACCTTTCAGATGACGATGACTATATGACATTTATTTATCAAAATTTGAATTATGCCAACAATAATGTGAATGGAGATTATCAAAATTCAGTTATATTCCTAAATGGGACGGGTGATATAGCCTGGTTTAATCAGTATCCACCACCAGATCCAAGTCCACCAGAGTATTTGCCCACACACGATGTCGAGGCTGTTATTACACACGAATTTGGACACATTTTAGGATTGAGCCACAATAACATTAATGGTTCGCTTATGAGTGAGAATGGTGCAGCAAGGATTGTTGATGATCCGGTAAGAGAGGCTATCGGTGCTTTGTATGTAATTGATGTGAACTCAGCGGTAATTTATAAATAAAGGGAATTAGAATAATGCTAAATGCAGTTAAAACAGTTTGTATTTTATTAACATTGGTTTTTCTATGTACTTCCAGTCAAGCGTACGACATGCTAATAATAACACATGTAAACTTCACTGACGCTGATGGATGGGAGCAACAGCTAAATCAGAGCTTACTTGAGAGGGGGATATCCTCTAATATCTATTATGTCAATGATGGCATGACTGTAAATGACATAAAATCAATAATTAGTACGCAGAAAATCACTACTCAAGATTTGAATTTTATTTTAATTGTAGGAGCAGGTTATGATACCTATGATGCTTTTCGTGATACATTATATGCAAATGAAGTGGTAAATTCTTTTCAAAATAATTTTATCCCTTTCAATCATCATATGGCTCAATCTGAATGGGATGGACGAATAATTGATATCCCCTCTGATAACCAATACTGTGATGGTTATGACGTAAAAATTGGACGAATCCCCGCCCAATCAATTGCTGAGATAGAAAAGTGGATTCAAAAGTATGAGGATTATTATTATAATTTAGAAACCTATCAACAAAGTAGGACAGAATTTAACTTTTTTGTACAGAACAACCCAAATATCGATAACGGTTGTGTATCATATTTGGCCAATATTGAGGTTGATAGCACTGTTAATAATTATCTCTCTCCGGGTTCAATTCCCTTCAATTTATATAAGCTTTCCACTATTCATCCCTCCACACACTGTGACATTAGTGAGGATGCGGAACAAGCATTCGCTGATGCGGTAAATGATGGAATAGCGTTTACCATAGTATCAGGGACTGGTGGAGATAGTCATAACCTTGCAGGATTTTGGGGTAATCCGAATGTGAGCGATTACTCTCTGTTTGATGATGCACGAGGGAATTTTATTTTTGGTAATACGTGTTCACTAGGTCTCACGAGCCATCCTCTCCCATCCAAAGATAATGTCTTAAAAAACTTATTATTCGACACAAATTCGGGAACCATAGGATTCTGTGGACCAGCTACTCTTACATCACAATTTTCTACAATGGTTGTTTATGATAACTTGTTTTCGGTGTTGTCTAATTCGGATTACCAAGACATGGGTACCATTGTCAAAACCGTCGCAGATGAGTTTATGCAAACAAACTACCTGCCGTATAAGATTAGAGGATCTAACAGGCTTTTTTATTCACAACAGCGAAAATATCATGTTCAAGGACTAATTTTATACGGCGATCCTTCCATGGCTCCACCTATATATCGATCTTTTAGTCAATCTGAAATTTCACTGGATCAACATTTAAATGGGCTTTGGGAGGTGAAACAAGATGTAACAATTCAAAGTGGTGTAACTCTATCAGTTAGTGCCGGTTCAATATTATTTTTTACTCAAAATTCTTCTTTAGTCGTTGAGGGTACTCTAGTTGTAAATGGTACTTCTAAATTTCCAACGTTGTTTGCTGGAGCCTCGAGCGCACCAGGGAATAGTTATTGGGAGGGTATTAAAGTACAAAATGGAGGAGATATTGTATTAAATAACGCCAAAATAAAAGACGCACATCGAGGTGTTTCTATCAATGACAATTCTGTTGCGAACAATATCACAGTTGAAAATGTAGAGTTTAACAACTGTTACACGGGTGTCTATGTCGGAGAGAAAGATGATGTCGCTGTAAGAAATTGTACATTTAATGATGTACGGTATGGTGTTTTAGCAAATTATAGTGATTTGGAAATCAAGAGCAATTCCTTTACGGGTGGCGTGATTGGAATACGCACACTTTACTCATCCCCGACTATTGTCAATAATGTGGTTGACAATTATTCAAGCTCAGGTATTTATTTATATGGCTCTGGGGTTCCTAAACTCAAGTCAAACACTGTTACGAACAATACGAATTATGGCGTATTTATGTATAATCATGCAGATGTCCAGTTTGGTTCACTTGCTGATGATCGAGGATACAATGAGATTGTCAATAATTCATCGTACGGAATCTATGCAAGCTATTATTGTGATCCCTTCTTAGGAACGACCAGCCCGTACAATACATCAGTTGCGGGTTATAACAGTGTTCATGATAATGGCAGTTACAATTTAAGAGCCTATAATTATTCTACTGCAGAGGCTGAGTGGAATTGGTGGGATGGCGAATCCTCATGGAGTGCTGCCATCAACTCCAGTTATGATACTTCACCAACACTTGGCTCTGCTCCTGATCCAGCGCTTTTGGGTTCAAGTCTTGCTAAATCATCAGATGGAGAGTCTGGATATGCCGATTGTTTGGATTATGATTTCTTCAATCCGGACACAAATTCAGAATGTGCATTATGGCATTGGGCGCATGATCTTAGAATTACGGACCAAACTCCAATTGCCTTGTGGGCGTGGGAGATGTTCGTTCGGAAATATCCAAATTCGGAGTATGCACCATTAGCACTAATCAAAGTTGCCAATTTTACACCATCAGGAGAAATTGATGAACTCTCCAACTATCTTTACTCCGTTTTAAATACGGATAATTATAGTAACTTCCTGCGTGTTAAGGCACTTGAACTCCTTGTTGGTGTGAACATGAAAAATGGTAGCTACAGCGATGCCTATACTTGTGCTTTAGAGTTGTTGGATCAATCCCTCGTTACTGATCAAGAACGAATTGCATTGTTTAGTCTGATTGACTTGAGCCAGTATATTCTTGGTAAAACGACTGCAGCTCTTGGATTTCTTGAGAGGATGAAGACAAAGTATCCGGATGATGAGCTTACACTCATAGCCGCTGAAATGATGGGTGAAGAAGTCGACTGGTCAAATGTCCGGTTCGAACAGGAGCCTGAAGAAATACCATCTGCTGTGATTCCGAATAAATACTACCTGTACCCGGCATTTCCTAATCCGTTCAATCCAAATACCACGATTCAGTACGACCTGCCTGAAGATGCAAGCGTTGAGCTGTCTATTTTTGACATCACCGGGAGGAAAGTGATCTCCTTGATCAATAAACAACAAAATGCGGGGCAATACCATGTAACCTGGCAAGGTATAGATGACCGGGGCCATTCTTTACCGAGTGGACTTTACATCTATCTGCTTCGCACATCATCTTTTACTGCAAGCGAAAAGATGTTACTTGTGAAGTAAGAGTTGGTCGAAATTTGGGACTAAATCAGGGAAAGCGGGCAGTCAATATTGGCTGCCCTTGTTATTAAAAAGGGTTATTGATATTAACGAATACAAAAGCACTCCCAAATTTTCAAGCTGGTTTATATTTTTGATATTGGCCGTTGATATATTCGTATTAATTCCAGCGCTAATTCATCCTTTTGAAACACCGAAGTTTCTGGTTCTGAGTACAGGTGTATTTTTATCCCTCATTCTTTTTCCAGTTAGCATAATTCGAATCGAATGGAAAGCGATTGATTTTGTTGTGCTTCTTTTGTTCCTATGGCAAATACTCAGCATATTCGTTGGCCCAATTAATTCTCAATCTTTTTTGCACATACAGTACTTGATAATTTGTCTAATTATATATTTGTTGGGTAGATACAATTTTTCAACAGAGGATAACATTAAGCAATTTGCATGGGTTTTGGGAGCTGTTGCAGCTATTCAATCCGTGTTAGGAATCTTGCAGTATTTTACACTAATTCCTTGGACGAGTAATTTCTTCGTGGGCTATGAAACCCAGGTATTTGGCACCTTTAAAAATCCGAATCTTTTGGGAGCATTTCTGGCTCTCTCCCTGCCGTTGATTTTTTTCTTGATTTATTCAAGTAGCAAGGGCAAAAGAATTCTCTGGCTCGGTGTACTGATGCTAATATTATTTGCGCTTTTAGGATCAAAAAGCCGGGGAGCTTGGGTTGCAGCACTGATAGGAACGGCTGTTTATTGGTGGAATTCGATACCCTCGGTCAGAAATTATTTCCAAAAACGGTCTGGGTCGAAATTAATCCTGATTATAGCGATTTTCCTGACATGCCTTCCTTTTTTTTATTACCTGTACCACCTGAACCCGGCTTCCGTAAATGGTAGATTTTTTATTTGGTCAGTCAGCCGGAATATGATTCGGGATGATATCCTGACGGGCGTAGGTTTCGGTAATTTTGGATTACACTGGCTTTATTATCAGGGTGCAACCTTTGCTCAATCAAACAACTTTGATTACAGTCTGGCTATAAGCCTTCAATCTGCACATTCGCAATATCTTCAAATTTTTGCAGAATCCGGGATTATCGGCTTAATACTTTTTTTTACTCTGATAGGTTTTGTCTTCAAGGCTTTTTATAAGTCCCAGAATCCCCGAATAACGACGGGAAATCAAATTACAACTATGCTATTTTGTTCAATCGTTATTCTATTGATACATGGCTTGGTTGAAGATGTTTTCACCAGTATCCCAATTCAAACCATTTTCCTGATTATGTTGTCGTTGTTCGTTTCAGCGACAGTTCCAGAAATAATTCCAAGGTCGCCCAAAATTCCTAAAGACCGTAAGTGGTTACGGTTATTTTTTGCCCCCGTTATCCTGCTCGTCTTATTACAGGATGCAAAAATTTATCAGGGCGAATACCTCTGGAAAAAGGGTCAAGATTATGCCAAAGGTGACAATTGGTCTAAGGCAATCCAATATTATGTCCAGGCAAAATCACATCTGCCTAAATCTTCTGAGCTTGATTTTTATCTTGGGGCAGCCTACTCGAAAACAGGTCAGCCAGAAAAGGCAATTGACTGCTTACTCTCCTCGATGAATGGATTGATTGATAAAAATCAATACCTTGTCTTGGGCAAAGCCTACATTGATGACAAACAGTATGACAAAGCGAAGAAAGCTTTAGATCAGGTTCTTCATTTCTATCCCGGCTTGCTTTCTCCTCATTTTTGGTTAAGCCGAATCTACTATGAGCAGGGTGACACCCTTGAAGCGAAAAAGGAATTGCTCACCATTCTACGCGCAGGTAACACATATCATTCTGAAAAAATAGAACGTCTAAAAGCCGATGCGAGAAGAACACTTATCATGTTAAACAGTAATCGCGAAAATCTTAAACCAACAAACCATTGGCAACCGGGTCTTTGAGAAATATATTTCTGCGCTTTTGGAAAATCTGGTCGATTGGCTCAGCTGGTTAGAGCGTCCGGTTCACATCCGGGAGGTCGTTGGTTCGAGTCCAACATCGACCACAACATTTCGTTTTATAAATTGAAAAAGCCTCGGGAAAACCCGGGGCTTTTTTGTCAGATCGCGATACAATACCATTCATCCACTTATCGCTATCCTTTATCATTGCAGTCTCTGGGACCAGATGGACATAAAGGCCAGAAAAGGGGCTGCTTCACAGTCATTAACATTGAACATGCCATGGTCCATACTTTTTCAGGTTGATTTTAGCTGAAAATTCACCGGAACCGAAATCCACACCGTCACCGGCCGATCCCGTTGATAGGCGGGTTTCCACTTCGTTTTTTGCACCGCTTCCACGGCTGATTCATCCAGTCCCGTCCCGGGCATGCCCTGCAGAATCAGCGTTTTTCGCACCTGACCGTCTTTGCCGATTTGCGCTTTGACGATAATACGACCTTCGATCTCCGCTTCCCGGGCTAGGTCCGGATAAATCACATTGCGCTGTAGGGCGCCGTAGCCGCCAATGGGTTCCGGTGGTTCATCGTAGGGTACGAAAATCATATCGCTCATGGGCGGCGGGGGCGGTTCGTCCATCACCTCAAATGCGGCGAATTCGGTCTCTTCAATGGTGAGCGCTTCGTCAATATCTTCCGATTCCGATTCGATAGGAACCGTAGGCCGGGCCGGTGCCGGTGGTTTTTCAAATTGCTGGGTTTCGGGTGGGATTTCTATGTTTTCAATAGGGGCGATATACGCTTCCGTTACCAGGGGTGTTGTATCAAATAATGGAACCATATAAAATCCCACAACAAACAAGCCCAGTACAATCATGGTTGCCAATTCCACATATTGACGACTGCGCAATTTTAGATTTGCGTGTTGATAGGGTTGTAACTGCATGTGAATTAATCCTCCCGCGTTCATTCATCGCACCTTTGACCCGAACCCGGACGGTGCGTTGTCACAGGGGAGAATTTTATGGATAAGAAAAGCCCCGCCGGCGGGCAGGGCTTTCAAAAAGGATGGTTGAAAAATCTATCGTTAATGAACTAATTGGACTTCAAGCGGAAAACCACCGGGATAGAAATCCAGACCGTCACCGGTTTGTCACGCTGATAAGCGGGCTTCCAAGTGGTACGCATAATGGCATCCACGGCCGCTTCATCCAGACCGGTCTTGGGAATGCCCTTCAAAATCTTGGTGGCGCGAACGGTTCCGTCTTTCCCAATCTGAGCCTGTACGATAACCGTACCCTCAATGCCGGCTTCCCGGGCGATCTCAGGGTAAACCACATTTTTCTGGATTTGAGCATATCCACCGGCCGGTTCAGGCGGTTCATCGTAAGCAATAAAACGCACAGCATTTTCAGGCGGTGGTGGTGGTTCGTCCATGACCTCAAATTCTTCGAAATCCGTTTCCTCAATGGTGAGGTCTTCGTCCACATCTTCACTTTCAGATTCGATGGGAACGGAAGGACGGGCCGGCGGTGGCGGCTTTTCAAATTGCTGGGTTTCGGGTGGAATCTCAATATTCTCGATGGGCGGGATGTACTGTTCCTGCTCCAGTTGCTCGCCTTCAAACTGCGGCATCGAATAGAATGTCAGCACGAAGATTGCCAACGTGATAATCGTGGAAAATTCAATGTACTTGCGATACCGTTTAGGTAAGGAAGCCGAGTCGTTTTGTTGTGCAATCATAATCTATGATGCCTGTTGGTTAGTTTTTGGTTTTGGCCGAATAGTTGATTTTCAAGGCGTCCGCCTCCCGGAGTTCCTGATGAATTCCTGTAATCAATTTCATCTCAGCCTGGCGGTCGGCCTTCAGTGACGTGGTCAACTGAGGGTCATTCACACGCTTGTCATACATAATGGTCCGCACCTGGGACATCTCCATAATGCGGTCATCGATGGAGATAATGCCCTCTTTGGTGATCCAGATATTCGTCACATGCCGCTTACCTTCCAGCTTGGAGATTTTCTTGGCTTCAGGCAGGATTAGTTTCAACCCCTGGTATTGCCGTAAGACGGTCACCACCATGAAGAAAATCAACAGCATGAAGATAATATCCGGCAAGGATGCAGTGGGAATACCGGCGGCAACTTTGGTTTTTTGTTTCAGTTTCATGTTTTAGCCCTCCGGTTCCGCGATGGAAATTCGTTTTGCATTGGCCAGTTTGAGCTGGTCCATTACATCCAGATAGGCTTGATATTTGGTGCGGCTGTCCGTCCGAACCGAGAAAATCATCTTGTCATTGGCCAGCAGTCGGTTGGAAACCTCCTGTCGCAGATCCCGAATTTCCACGATACGAATATCGTCACCCGAACCAATCGCAACTTTGCCGGCGGCATTCACGAAGATATTGGTGATGTTCTTTTTGCTCACCTCTGTCTCTTCGCCTTTGGCGGGCAGTACCAGTCCCAAACCCTTATCCATGTCAATGGTGGTGGTCACCAGAAAGAACACCAGCAGCATGAACACAATATCAGGCAATGATGCGGTGGGAATTTCACCACCGGGACGCTTGCGTTTTCTTGCAGTCAGCATAATGCCTTCGTCTTTCGCCTGAGACGGTTAATTGGTCTCGTTCATGTTTTCAAGGGTATCAATGAGGTCGATGGAGGTCTCTTCCATCCGAACGATGAGTTTGTCAATCATCCAGGTAAAGACATTCTGCATGACCTGGACAATCATCGCCACAATCAAACCAAACAAGGTGGTTAACAACGCCTGGGAAATACCACCGGCCACAACTGCAGGTGAAATGTCATTGGCGGCAGCGATAGCGTCAAACGCGCTTACCATACCGGATACGGTTCCGGTAAATCCCAGCATGGGAGCGATGGTAACAGCCGTGGTGAGCCAGACCATGTTCTTTTCCAGGAAGGACATTTCGATGGATCCGGCGCTTTCAATGGCTTTTTCCACAGCCACGGTACCCTTCTCGGCACGGGAGAGTCCTGCCAGATAAACCTGGGAGACAGAGCCCGGTGTGTTCCGGCATACCTCGATGGCTTCATTAACACCGTTATTTTTCAGGGCGGCATCAACTTTTTTCAAAAATGAGTTGGTAGCAAGTGTGGTCTTGGTAAGGGTGAACAACCGCTCGAATACGAAAATCAGGGCAATAATGAACACGCCCAGAATCGGCCACATGAACGGACCACCTTTAATAAATAATTCAACCATCCAAAAGTCCTCCTAATTAATCGCTTGATTGACGGTCATGGTGCCGGAATAGTAGAACAGGATGCCTCGAAAGTCAACGAAATAAACCATCGCTGGAGGGCTTTCCTGTCTGCTGTAAGGCTTGCAAAACATAGGTTTCGGCGGTTAAAAATATCCGCCGGCCCGACCGATCTCAACGGCCTCGGACCAGTGTTGCACTGCCTCTTGAATCTGGTTATCCAACTCTGTGCGGACTTCATACTGTTCGTTCCGACCCCAGAGCTGAGCCGCCAATTCACTTTTCAAGTAATTCTGTATGATATGCTCGTCCCCGGCCAACTCGGTTCTATCAATTTCTATACCAAGTGAATCCACCATATTGTAGAAATCGGCCAGATCGGTGTCGTCAAATTGAAAATTGTCGTCAAAATCTTCCCAGTCAGCTTTGAGTTCAGGATGGTGTGTGGCGAAATCACTGGCAAAGGTGAAAAAAGGACGGGACGCATGCCGACGGATGCTGGCGGTGGATTTGGAAAGCGTTCCCGCCGGAGACAGGTGAACATCGGGCGTGATGCCACCGCCGCCATATACAACCCGACCGGTTTTTGTCTGGTAAACCGGGCGTTCGGCCAGCTTGGTGCTGTCAATTTCACCATAGTGCTGGTCATACAATTCTTCGTAATACGCCGAGGCATCACCATTGGTGTAGGGTCGCTGGATCAGTCGTCCGCTGGGCGTGTAATAGCGCGCCACGGTGACCCGAATGGCGGAACCGTCCTTCATGGGATATTGACGCTGAACCAGCCCTTTGCCGAAACTGGTTTCTCCCACAATTAGCGCCCGGTCCAAATCCTGGAGCGACCCGGAGAGAATCTCACTGGCACTGGCGGAGGCACGGTTAATCATGATTATCGCCGGTACCTTATCAAACTCAGCCTTACCCGTTGAGAAATAATCCTCATTGGCATTTTTCAATCGTCCCCGGGTGTAGACAATCTTCTCACCGCCCGGCAGGAATCCGTCAATGATCTTAACCACCTCATCCAGATAGCCGCCGCTATTGTATCGAATGTCGATGAGCAGGCGCTGCATGCCCTGCTGTTTCAACTCCTCTACCGCCGTAATGAACTCGTTGGAGGTGGTGGCGGAAAAACGGTTCATTAACACGTAACCGGTGGAATCGTCATCCATGAGAAAGCTGGCCAGAACCGAATAAATGGGAATCTTGTCGCGGATTATGGTCACTTCCAGCGGCTCCTCCAGACCCGAGCGGGCAACGGAGAGGAGTACCTGACTGCCTTTGGGACCCCGCAGCTTGTTAAACACATCTTCCCGGCTGATCTTGTACGCCGATTCACCGTCAATCTTGATGATTTTATCTCCCGGCTGGAGCAAGCCATCGGATGGTGAACCCACAATGGGAGAGATGACCGTGATGTAGTTGTTGAGAATGTCGAACTCGATGCCGATTCCTTCGAAATTCCCCTTGAAACTCTCGTTGATGTTCTCCACCCGGTCTTTGGGGATATAGATGGAATGCGGGTCCAGCGCATCCAAAAGTCCGGAAAAAGCACCGTCCATGGTTTTATCCCATTCCACCGGTTCAACATACTGTGTATTGATAAGCTGGATCATATCCTGAAATACACTCAGCTTCCGGAACAGATCATTTCCGGCGGCGAAGATATATTGGCCTTTGGGGGTAATTGCGAACAACCCCACCAAGGCCAGAACGACAATGCCAGCTTTCGTAAAAAATCTCATATTACCTCATTCAACGCATGGTGCCTGTTTATTTTTTGCTTCCCCACGGCATTAGCTCCGTAAAATAGCGTATAGTTGGACGCAATAAAAGTGTGAGTGTTACCAAATGCCTGTCAAAACAATGACAGCGCGTATTCTGGATATTTTAAAATGATGTATAAACGAGGAGTCGCGCAAACAAAGCGCTGAAGTCCACCGCTGGTGAATCATCAATGGACTGGCTGTTTTCCAACTGCCAGCCACCCCGAGAAATTTTCTGCATCTCATAGCCGCCCACAACCCTTAGCCCCAGGAATTCTGTGAGTCCCAAATCCAACCCCAGCCAGGGTTGAACCAGAGGTGCCCAGGCAGTCGCCTTATAATTGGAGCGAACCACGGTACCGCTGATAATGTTCTGCCACTGTTCCGCCGGATATATGGTGCTGGCTGATAATAAAGCCGGTGTAATTCCCAAAGCGGCACCCAGGACAATCTTCAACCGGTGTGCCGGATTAAGCGTAAATTCCGGTACCAGACCAAATTGTGACAGGGTGAAAAGAACCGTGATCCGGGAAGAATCGGTATCAACGCTGGATTGATATTTTCCAAATCCCATGCTGGTTCCCAGACCCCAATGCGGGGAGAGTCGGGTGAAGCCTTCAATCCCGGCTGTGATGAATAAATCACCCTTGATCTTCAGCGCCGGAGAAGTGTTTCCCAGATCGAAATCCGGATGTAATCCGGCCAACCCGGAAAAGGCTGTTTTATCCAGACTGATGGTATGAACCGCAATGGCCGGACCAAAAGCACCGGTGATCTGAAACGAGTCCTGAGCCGTTGCCACCGCGGGATAAAGACCGAAAAACAGTAAAACCGCAAAAACCACCCTCTGAAAGCGGTGAAAGGGTATTTTTAAGGCCGAATTTCGGGGCTGACGGGGAGATTTCATGGCCTAATCATCGTTTTTCCACATCTTATAAATTCCTTTAAGTGAATATACTTTGACGCATAAGTCTTCACAAGTTCTTTAAGAAGTTACTTTAAGTCGCTGGTTAGTTTTCTCTTGCATACAATAATTTAGCCCAATAAATTCTTCGAAGCTTTGGAGGGGTTGGTCAAATTCAGGATACACCATTCA
Source organism: Fidelibacterota bacterium (assembly GCA_021734065.1). Taxonomy (GTDB): domain Bacteria; phylum Fidelibacterota; class UBA8477; order UBA8477; family UBA8477; genus UBA8477. Next base: position 11,811 of record JAIPJQ010000042.1, read on the forward strand.
GCATGAATATATCGCAGCAAAAATCGAAGACGAAAGCCCTGGGCGTCTTCTTGGTTTTGTCTGTTTTTTATCTCTTGCTGCCACCGTCCATTCAGGCTGCTGAGTACGAGCTCATTCAGTACAATCAGCCGGCAGAAGGCACGTTGGGCAAACTGGAGAGTGTGGGTGACCTGACCGGTAATGAGCGTGAAAATCTGGTGGGTGTACGTGCTCCGGATGGTTTCAATTCGGAGTTGGTGTTCCTGGAAATCGGCAAAGATGGCCGGGTTGAAATATTGTGGGTATATCCGCTGCCTCGAAATTATCTGGGTGAGTGGGTTGATTTTACCATCAGTGATTTGGACCAGAACGGCAATCCGGAAATCGTGGCCATCAGTAATATTGTAAGTTCCAGTGGCCGGCGGGATAATCCGGTGGACTGGTTGTTTGTATTCGAGTGGAACGGAATCACTTTTCCTGATCAGCCAACCTCTTCCTGGGGTTATCAGGATACCGAGGGCATTTTTCCCCGACCCAACCAAATTATCCCCGGCGATCCGGATGGCGATGACCTCACCGAGTTTATCATCAGTTTTACCTCCCCGGTCCCACGCATCATGATTTTGGAGTTTTCCGGTGATTTTGCGACACCGGGCTGGAATATTGAGTTCTACGGTCTGCCGGATATCCTGGCATCGGGATTAAAACCCTTCGCACTGGGAGTGGCGGACATTACCGGTGATCAACAGGAAGATGTGGTTGTTTTCCAGCGGCGCGATACCGATCTGCTGGTGATTCGGATTTTATCCACTTCTGCAGACAAATACGAAGCCGGAAATATCACGACCATCCCCCTGGATTTCTCCCGGGAAATTATCCAACCCCGGGCATTGGCATTTGCTGATTTAACCGGCAATAATCGTGAAGAAGCACTGGTAGGGACCAATTCCGGTAAAGCTTACCTGCTGCGTTTCTCTGATATTACGGAGAAAAATTTACCCCATCCCCGGTTGGCAGTCTGGCATCAATTTGATTCGGCAGTAAATTCCATACACATCCTGGATTACAATGGTGACCAACGCTATGAAATCGTGACCCATACCAAAACCAGTTTATACCTGCTTGAGCAGATACGAACGGGCGATGAGCATTTTGCGAATTTTGTTTCCCTGCTCAGTGAGCCGGTTAGGCAGGTAACCTCAGCGCTGCCCTTTTTGGGAGGCGTCCTGTACACCAATGACGAAGAGGGTGTGCGGATTGTTACCCAGTTCATCCCCAAAGATTATGAAAAACCGGGATTCATTGCCCAGAAGCAGGACACGTCATCGCGAGCGATAGAAACAGCGCTCCCCGAGGTGATTCCGCCGAACCCCATCACGCGCGATTCATTACCGCCGGCACCTGTCACACAGCCCACAAAATTGCCGCCCGTTGAGCCACCCAAAATCGTTCCGTTGGCACCGGACCTGGTGGTGACGGCCGGCGAACAATTTGAATACCTGATTCCCATGGGTGAAGACATTGATCCGGCAAATTTGCAGCTTCGGTTCGTAGAATATCCACAAGGGATGAAGGTGGGACGTGATTTTACCCTCCATTGGAATACCAGCATGGAGACCCTGGGGTTTCATAAAATTCAGTATGTGTTTACCGATAAAATTGACACAACCCTCTGGGTCTATGTAAATGCACCCCCTGTCATCACTTCATTGGCACCGGAGTATGTTGAAGTCGGGCACCAATTTCTGTATCGTGTGGGGACTGAGGATAAAAATCCGGATGCGATACTCAGCTATTCGCTGGATGTGGCACCTGGCGGAATGACTGTGGATTCTACGGGATTGATTAAGTGGCAACCCACCACCGCCCAACTGGATACGCAGTGGGTTGATGTGAAGGTCACCGATGGGTACGCGGTAAGTCATCAGCGTTTCCCGGTGTATGTGAACAGCCCACCGGTCATTTTAAAGGAGCCGCACCCGATTGCTTATCAGAATGAATGGTATAAAAGCCGGATCGTCTTCCGGGATGACAATGAACCCAATCATGCACGGGTTACGGTATTGAATAAACCGGACAGCCTGGTTATAACGCCGGAAGGTGACCTGGCCTGGAAGCCTGGCGAGCAGGACTACGACGTTTATGAGATTATCTACCAGGTGACCGACGATTATGTTTCACTCACCGATTCCTTCGCCATATTTGTGAATGCACCTCCCAGAATTGTATCGGATTACAGCACCCAGGGGGAGGTTGGTAAAACCTGGAATTACCGGGTGCAGGTGCAGGATCCCAATAAGGACCAGACGATTACCTATCTCATTCCCCAGTCCACCAGTCCGGGGGTGAAAATCAGCCGCCGGGGATTAGTGACCTGGACACCCGGTACGGAGGATGTGGATTTACAGCAATTTCAAATTTCAGTAAGCGATGGCATGCGGGATGACTTGCAGACGGTGAAGGTCTTTGTTAATGACATCCCGCGCTTTGATGGCAGACCCGACTCTACTGCAGTGGTTGGGAAACAATATACCAGCGCTGTGAAGGTCATTGATCATAATCAGTCGCAAGGCCTTACTTTCAGTTTACACCGGGCACCGGAAGGAATGTCCATATCCAGAGAGGGACAGATTACCTGGAAACCCACTCTGGAGCAGGTTGACTGGCACGAGGTGGTGGTAAGTGTTACCGATGGCCTCGCAACCACGGAACGTTCGTACCGCATTTTTGTGAATGATCCGCCTAAAATTATTTCCACGCCCACGCCGCAGGCTGCCACTAATGAGTTTTATCAGTACCGGCTTATCGTATCGGATGGCAACAAAACCCAGAACTTGAGTTATAAAATTGATGTGGGACCGCCGGGCGTTGTGATTTCGGAGAATGGCGTGTTGGAATGGACGCCCACTAACGACCAGATTAATAAGCAGAACATTAAAGTGACGGTTTTTGACGGGGTAACCACCACCAGCCAGTCTTTACGTCTGTTTGTGAACGCACCACCGCAAATTTTATCCAAACCCAAATTGGTCGCCCTGACAAACTTTGAATATCGTTATAAGGTTGAAGCGCTGGATGCCAATGGGGATTCGGTGACCTATCGCGCCATTCAATTGCCGACGGAGGCGAAGCTGGAAGCGTCAACCGGTCTGATTCGCTGGGTCCCGGCCCGGGAGCAGGACGGTGTGAATGATTTTATTATCGAAGCGGTGGATACCCGGGGTGGTGTGACCCAACACCCTTTTCAGGTCCATGTTTTTGTGGATCCCAAAACCCCCGCCTCCCAAATCACGGCATTCCTCATCACACTCACTGGTATCGGGTTGGTATTCGCCCTCACCGTGCTGCTCTGATTTTTCCTGCCTGACCTATTTTGTTAACACGTATGAATTTACAATTGAATGGGCTGCAGTTCGTCTGTTATAGGATGGAATTTTTTTCAGTGAACGAGAATGCTTACAAATCAAGCCTTGCGGCCAATGGCGAGGGCTACCTTGCGGACCTGCTCAACCAGATTTTGAAAATCATCCGGTAACAGTTGCTGGGGACCATCACTGAGGGCTTTGGCGGGGTCAGGATGCACCTCCACCATGACGCCCTGCGCGCCGGCAGCCACACCAGCCAACGCCAGCGGCAAGACGCTCTGGCGCTTTCCGGCAGCGTGACTGGGATCCACGATAACCGGCAGATGGGATAAACGCTGGATGGCGGGAATGGCACTCACATCCAGTGTGAACCGGGTATGATCCGATACCGTACGAACACCCCGCTCACACAAAACCACCTTTTCATTTCCGGCATTCAATATGTACTCGGCAGCCAGCAGGGTTTCCTGTACCGTTGCAGCCAATCCGCGTTTTAATAAAATGGGCTTTTTACTTTTGCCCACTTTTTTCAGCAGGGAGAAGTTTTGCATGTTGCGACTGCCCACCTGAAGCATGTCAGCGTACTCTTCCACCAGGCCAACGGTTTCCGTATCCATTACTTCCGTGACGATGGGCAGCCCGGTGGCATCACCAGCCTGGCGCAAAATCTTTAATCCCTCCAGCCCCAGGCCCTGAAACGAATAGGGGGATGTACGCGGTTTATACGCACCTCCGCGGAGCAGTGAGGCTCCCGCTGCCTGGACAATTTTTGCCACGGAAAGGGTCTGCTCCAGATTTTCCACAGAGCAGGGGCCCGCGATAAAAACCACCCTGTCGCCGCCGATCCTGGCATCACCCACAGAAATAATTGTGTCCTGCTGACGCCATTCCCGGGAAGCCAGTTTGAAGGGCGAACTGATTTCCACCACCTGTTTTACACCGGACAAACTTTCAAAATGACGCCGTCCCCGGATGGGTTTTTCGCCGATAATGCCAATCCACTGCCCTTGTGTACCCGGAACCGGACGCGGTGTGTAACCCTGCTTGATTACGGCAGATTTCACATCTTCAATCTGTTCCGGGGAAGACTCTGGATTCATGACGACAATCATGAAAAAACCACCATGAAAGTACGACCGGGATCAGGGGCGGAAGGGAAAGTGACGGTGTATAAAAAACCATTCATGCAATCTTTAAAATATTCCCCGGGGATGCTGCTTAAAAGGACAATTTTTGTAAGGGACACGGCAATATCGCTCTTATTCCGGCGTGGCAATCAGCCGATTTTGCTGCGCCAGTTTGAGCGCATAATAATGTCCGTGACGCCGGAGTAGTTCAGATTCATTCCCGCGCTCCACAACCTGACCTTTGGACAGCACCACAATTTCATCAAAATTTGCCAGACCTTTCAGGCGATGGGTGATGAGTAACAGCCGTTTGTTTCGGGTAACCTTAAACAATGTCGCCAAAAACGCGGCTTCCGTGATGCTGTCCAGTCCGTTTGTAGGCTCATCCAAAACCATCACAGGGCGATTTTGCAGTAAACACCGCGCCAATGCCAGGCGCTGACGCTCACCGCCACTAAGCCGAAGTCCCTGTTCACCCACGGGCAGGTTCATTTTTTCCGGATGGCGCATCACAAACTCCCAGAGCTGGTTTTGTACCATCGCGTCTTCCAATTCCTCCTGGGTAGCCGCGGGATTGGCCAG
>JAIPJQ010000043.1 GCA_021734065.1 Fidelibacterota bacterium
CAATATCCACGTGGCACCATTTGGTTCCTTCTTTCACGAATTCCTGCAGGAATGCGGCTGCGGCGATGGTTCCGGCTTCCTTGGCTTTGCCCATATTTTTCACATCAGCAATCTTGGACTTGATATCGTTAGCATAGTCTTCGTCCAGCGGAAATTGCCAAACGCGATCGGAAGACTCTTCGCCGCATTGTATCAGTTCGTTGGCGAAATCCTGATGATTGGTGAGCACACCGCTGTAATAATGACCCAACGCCACAACCACCGCGCCGGTAAGCGTGGCAAAGTCAACCAGGCCGTCAACCTCATAATTTTCGGTCAAATAGGACAGACCATCGGCCAGAATCAGCCGTCCCTCAGCATCCGTATTGAGCACTTCAATGGTTTTGCCATTATAGGCCTTTAAAATGTCACCGGGACGCATGGCGCGGTCGCCATTCATGTTTTCGGTGGAGGGAACGATGGCGATAATATTCAACTTGGGCTGCAACCGCGCCACAATGTGCATAATCCCCAGCACAGCTGCACCACCCAGCATGTCAAACTTCATTTCATCCATGCCGGCGGCTGGTTTGATGGAAATGCCGCCCGAATCAAAGGTGAGTCCTTTTCCCACCAACCCCAGCGTCTTGCTCTCTTTTCCGCCACCCTGGTACTCCATGATGATAAATTTTGGTGGTTCGTCCGTGCCGGCCGATACCCCGGCAATACCGCCCATTCCCAACCGCTTAAAATCATCCCGGTCAAAGATGGTAACCTGAAAATTTTTGGCTTTCCCGATTTTTTCCGCGGTCTCTGCCAGATAGGTAGGCGTGGCCACATTCCCGGGATGGTTACCCAGGTCGCGTGTGAGATTCACACCTGCGGAAATGTTATATCCGTATTCCACGGCGGCTTTAATATCCGCGCTGCTGATGACAGTCACCGACTCGACACCGGCAAAATCGTCATCCTTCTTCGACTGGTAGGGTGTAAAACGATACGAACCCATGGCGTACCCTTCTGCCATGTACTGGGCATCATCCGAACTCACCACGTCACGGGCTAAAAATTCCGTTGCCACATGCTTGATTTTCATGCCGTGGGCAGTCCGAATGGCCGTGGCGGCTGCCTGACGCAGCTTGTCTGTGTTGAAGTCGCCCCTTTTTCCTAATCCAATCACCAACAACCGCTCTGCCAATTCGTTTTTGGGCGTGTAGAGCACCAGTATGCTGTTGAGTTTACCGGTGAATTCACCGTTGGTTTTGGCTAATTCCAAAGCGCCGTGCAGCTCGGTGTTTATCGCCGCCATAGCTCCGGTGAGATCTTCTTCTTCAAAATGTCCCCGGACCATGAGCGGAAAGTGCTCCTGCACCTGATCCTGAGGCTTGACTTTTATTTCTTTTAGAAATTCCATGAAAACTCCTCGTCTCTATTTATGCGTATTGTTTATGAAAGGATTAGGTATTGGTTTTGACTGAAATCGCATTGCGGGGAAATGTAAACACGAACGGATTAAATAAAACAGCTACCTCCGGGATGGTTGTGACAAGCACGCTTCGAAGGACTGAACGACACCGCCCAGATAGAACCGGCGCTGGGTGATGGTGAATCCTGCTTCCTCAATAGCCGCTCCGCTTTCCCGATTCAAATGGCACCCCTCCGACATCAATTTCCATGGCGGTGTGAGCCAATCAAAAATTCTCCCCAGCCAGGGTTGGGGCGGGCGAACATGTTCCAGAATATGGAGGGTCCCGTCCGGTTGCAGGACGCGCCGAAACTCTGCAAGGGTATTTTCCAACGAGTGGACGGAGCAGAGCACCAGGGTTGCCACAATCCGGTCAAATGTAGCCTCGGCAAAGGGCAGGTTCTCACCCAAACCCTGAATCCATACAATGTGTGGATAATTTTTCCGGCGAGGTTCCGCGCAGAGCACTTTCTCCCGAGACGGTTCCACTGCAATAATTTCCAGATCGGGGAATGGTGGATAAAACGAAGCGTTGGCAGCGGTACCCGCACCCAGTTCAAGAATACGACCGCTTACATTGCGCAATACCCGTCGCCGCAACCGCCGCAGTCCGAAATATTCCAGCGGCAGCATGAAAATGTCGTAAAAGCAGGGGCGGGTCATTCCGGGGAAGCGGATGTGGATTTTGAGGATTTTTGAATAAATTCACAACTATCCACCCCCGGACAGGTCTCGTCGCAGGGGTCCATGTGAATCAACACGTTGGAGCCAGGTACCAGCTTTTGAATCTTCTGCTCCAGCCCATCGGTAATATCGTGCGCTTCCACGAAAGGCGTTTCTCGGCAAATGTCCAGGTGAAAATCGATGAATTTATAGGGACCGGAGCGACGGGTACGAAAATTATGGTACCCGATGATCTTGACACTGTGATCCATAATGGTGGTGAGGATGTCCTGATTCACCGAATCGGGTAGTTTATAATCCATGAGTCGGTCCAGGGCATTCCGAAAAAGGTCCCACACACTCTTCAAAATGAAAATGGACATAGCCAGGGTCAGAATGACATCAATGAGCTGAAAACCGGTAAGATGGATGAGCATTAAGCCCAGCAGGATGCCACCGTTACTGTAAATATCGGTGGTGTAGTGTACGCTATCAGCCTCCAGGGCGATGGATTCTGTTGCCCGACTCCGCCGCCGCAGGAAGATGCTCACCCCCACGCTTCCCAGTAAAGAAATCAGCATGACAACGATGGCCAGCTGGGTCATACCAATCTCTTTCGGATTGAAAATGCGGTCCACGGCAGTATAAATCAGATACACCGTAGATCCGAAAATGATGATGGACTCCAGCAGAGCCGCAATTTCCTGGCTTTTTCCATGACCGTAAGGATGTTCCCGGTCCGCCGGTTCGTGAGAGATTCTGATGAAAATGAAATTCCCCAGCGAGACAAAGAAGTCCATAAACGAATCAATGGCGCTGGCGATAACGCCCACTGAAAAAGTCATGAGTCCGGCCACCAACTTGATAATGGCCAGGGTCCCGGCCACAGTGAGTGGAACCAAAGCAGCTTTGTTTTGCCGGGATTCCACCGGAACGGTGTCTACTATTTCTGCAGTTTTACCAGATTCCATTGGATTTCAATGCTTCCTGATGTTTTGCCTGGTCTGTTAAAAAGTCGCGGAGCCCATTGAAAACCGCTTGAGCCAGTCTATCCATTCCCTCTTCGCTGAGCAGAAACATCTCATCCTCCGGATGGGTCATGAACCCGCCTTCAATCAAAAACACCAGGTAGTCCGTCTGGCGCAGCAGGTAATAGTAGTAGCGGGTGATTTTGCCATAGGGTTCCAGACCCATGTCCAACAGATGGGGATAGGTAGCGTCGCAAATTTGTTTGGCACTGGGCCAGGTGAAGTAGGTGGAAGTTCCTTTCACATCCAGCGGATTGGAACTGGAGCCGGGTGCATTGTTGTGAGCCATGACGAAAATGTGGACGCTGTCGTTACGGGCGATTTCAGCTCGTTCCGCCAGACTCAATCGTGTGTCGGTCGTCCGGGTGAGATACACGGTCGCGCCGGCGTCCTCCAGAAGTTTGGCCAGCTTGAGACTATAACGCAGATTGGCATCGGCTTCCGGGTAGCCGGTAACCCCGATCGCCCCACGCTCATAGCCTCCGTGTCCCGGGTCGATTTCAATGGTGACATGTTTGAAGAGACTATCGGGTTTAATGACCGGCGGCTTGCGAATCTCCACCACAAAATAATCACCATCATAATAGCCGCGCCACCCCCAGATCTGTTCACTCCGGGTATAAAAGTTCATTTGCCAGATATGGGAAGCGGGTTGCTGCCGCTCCAGATAGGCCAGATCACCATCCGGTTCGGGGAATGTAGTCCACTCCCAGCCCTGCTCAGCGCCATAAAGCTTCAATTCCAGCCGATTCGGCTGGAAGCGCTCTTCCAGTGTGTAGGCCGGATGCACCTCACCGACGAAAAACCGATACTGCTGCCAATCACGCTGATTGGTACCCCGCATTGATCCCACCTGCACCGGTATTTGCGTCAGTGGTTGAGGGAGCAGTTTCACATTTCGGCGATGGATATATCCCTGCAATTCGTCACTGAGCCAGACCCGGAAATAGCCCTCTTCCAAACCATTAATGGTGAGAGCGATGCCTTCGCCCAGGGGCATGAAAAGCCCTTCCCCTAATTGATGGTACACCCGGCTGTCTTCATTTGTGGTGAGGGCACCAAGCGGTGTGGCGAGTAACCTGATGTTTCCATTTGAGTAGGCGTAGTGGCTGAAAATCCGGTGTGTTTTTACCAGATACCGGATTTTTAACGGTTGCTGCGGGGTTTCCGGCATGACGCGCCAATATCCACAGTACCTACCCGGCTCCTCTTCCGTCAATTGTTCCCAGTCCATGCTCCCGGGAATCTGAAAATAGGCTTCCTGATCCGGGCGGCCATTGAATCCTACCTGCAACACGTCACCGGCTATAACCCAGCGGTTTGATGCGGGAAGGGGGGAACCATCGATGAAGAGGGGTAATTCTTCCGGATCTACCGGTACCGGTGTGGTGATCTGAATGGTATCCCGCAAAACCTCACCCTGGTGGAAAGCGGTGAATGCAAAGACATTTTCACCAGGTACCAGATTCAACAAACCCGTAAATCCACCGGATGGAAAGACTTTTAGTGTATCGGTGTTCATCAGAACGGTTGCCTGAGGATGTGTGTGGCCTTTGAAGGCAATGCGGTCACGACGCATTTCACCGCTGCGGGGACTGAGAAGCTGTAGCCACAATGAGTCCGCAACATTGTTATTCACGAACTGGCTGTCAGCACCGAAATGGTCGAAGTTCATGCGCCAGAGCGTCAGGGATGTGTCCCAATGGGTGCTGCGTGTTCTCACCTGGATCGTGAGTCTGTTTTTGTGGTCGTTCAGCGTAATGAGATGATCAACCCGACCCGCGCTGTCCACCATGACCAACTCACCATTAATCACCACCTGATTCACCGGGTTGGTCATTCCCCGCACCTGAATCTCATCCACCCAGTGACGCCCGTTATCCACCGGGTAGAATAGTCTGAAAGGGCTTGTCTGACCGATAACGAACTGGGTAATGAGTAATATAAAGAGAAGTATACGTACCAAATGGCTCCGTCTGCGCGGATGTGTGGAAGGTGAGTTTGCAGTCATGGAAAAGTCCTCTAATGGTGGTTCAATCGTCAGCAAATAGCAGGAGTAAGGTCGTCCAGATCTGGGGGGAGAGGTCTGTGTTTTGAACATTTCCTTCGCAATCCCAGGTTTTGGGAAAAAGATGTGCGTTGATGGCCGCTCGGATCAGCAGGGGGTAACCGACCTGCAGGACCGCGTCGCGTCGAAAGCCGCTCTGGCGTGCCAATACCAGCGAATTCATGTAGGGTAAAATGGGTGCTTCTGTGGGAATTTCCGCCCGACACAGGATAGGTAATTGCCATAGGGGACGATAATTCAGCACAATGGAGGCATAAATTTGCGGCATTTGCCCTGACAAACCGGGTGACCAGAGCAGACCGGGCAGAAGGTTTATGTCAATGACCGAATCTGTGGTGGCGAATGTCTGTTCCAATCCCGCACGGACCTGGTGCCCCAACCGCCGGTAAACATAGGCGCTGGCTGGCACACCCACATTTTCAGCCAGGTTTGCCATGGCATCCAGTCCAGCTAATAAATAGAGTTGGTCAATCCTCAATTTCTCAGAAGTCGATCCACTGTTAACCCGTCTAATGACCGGCTCACCGAAACCTGTCAGAATTTCGTTCCAATTGGATTTGATCAATGTGAAATGACCCAGACGGTCGCCCACCAAATGAGCAAGTGTCAGGAACCGAGCCCATTCGACCAATGACAGGGATTCCCGTTCCTGATCCAGAATTAATCCCAAATCATCATTCGCCTCGTCGGCGTGACCACCCAGATACAGCCCCCGTGCGCGGGTTAACGCATAGTCAAAGGCTTTCTCCCCATCTGCCGGGTAGGGTGTAATCTCCAAAAATGTGAGCGCTTGTTGCCATTGATCCATTTGCTGAGCAGTCAATCCGGCAGGTGCTTCGTCCAGTCGGTGCCAATTCTGCCACCATTCCTGTTCCCGCTGGAAAAATGCCGCCACATCCTCGCCGATGATCTCCGTGTACCGCTGGGCAATTTTGATGCTCTCGGCAGAATGGGCGAAGACGGTGTAATGCTGCTGCAAACCTTTCTTTGGGGGCAAGTCGCCATCTGCGAAAGCAATGTCCGGCCGGTCCAGTTCCCAGTTCGCGGTAATGGAGATGGTCTGGCCTTCCCGATAGGTCATTTCCGCCAGTACACAGAAAAGGGGATCGGGGTAGGAGGCCGATACCACGGCGGAAAGGGTCAGCAGGTTATCATCATTCAGCAGGTACTCAATTTCGAGTATCCCGGTTCCGGGAAGATAATTCACCTTGGTGAGAACCGCATCCAGGGGCAGCGAATACTGCTCACCGTCCGCCTGGACAGTGTAGTTGATGGATTTGAAAAAGTCCGCCGCTGCCAGGGGATCGGTTGGTTGTATCTGCGGCCAGCGTCGAAAGTTTTCGAAGCAATGGCGTTCCAGATTATAGGCAGCATTGGCATTTCGGTTAAAAATCGGTATGCTGGTGAGGGTTCGAAATCCCACCGGATGACAGGCAGCCAGCTGGTTCCATTCCGCTTCGGTGATGAGCCGGATGATGGGCAAACTCATGGTGCCACCGGTGGCGGATCTTTCCAGCAACAATGTGTCTCCGGCTATAAAGGGCGTTTTTACCTGCCAGGCTAAAATGTCACCGGATGCGTAGAGTGAGTCGGCGCCAGCCGGTGGTGTGAGAACGATCCCGTCAGCCATGTCTTGAATCAGGAGAATGTGGAATTGGGTCGTGTCCAGGCTTGAATTCAAGGCTGCCAGTGGAAATCGGGCGGTGGTAAAATCGTCGTGAAAGGGCGGATAATATTGGTTTGGATATGTGGTGGAATCACGTTGCACCTGCCAGTGTCCGGTGAGCGGAACGGCTGCACACACCGAACGCTGACCGGTACCTAACAAAAGTGTTATGACAAGTACCAGGCAAATTCGGATGTGACCACTAGTCGATTCCATGAATGCTGGAAAATACAGTGTAGTGAAATTTTATCCAAGCAGCAGTTCAACGCAATTGAACGGATAAATTTCGATTGAATTGGCACGAGTGAACAATTATAATGCCGCGCCCATTGACAGTTTGGTTGCCACTTCACCGGGTGAACCAGCGAAGTGCAGCATGAGATGACACGAAAACAGAATTTCGGGGCCATAGCTCAGCTGGGAGAGCGTCGCGTTCGCAATGCGAAGGTCAGGGGTTCGAGCCCCCTTGGCTCCACGGAACAATGGTAAAAAGCCACCTTTTTGGGTGGCTTTTTCTATAATAAAGCGTATCAGGCTGTCATCTGTACGGTTCTATCGGAAAGCCCGTGGAAACGGAGCAAATTCCGTAGCTCCGTCCTACCTGTCTAAGCCGTACGGGCTGACCGTGACAATGAAATCCAGATGAGGTTTGAATGTTAACAAAGGCTGACCTATGGGAACTACCGCTTCATTATTCTAATGCTGAAGCATTAAGGTTTAGGGCAAATCGGCGAACTTTTCCGTGTATTCCACCAATTTGGATAATATCCCCGGTTCGGACATGGAGTGACCCGCGTCGGGGATGATATGAAAATCGGCTTTCGGCCAGGCACGGTGTAAATCCCAGGCGGTGGTGACGGGACAGACCACATCGTAGCGTCCCTGAACAATCACGGCCGGGATGTGTCGGATTTTATCCACATTCCCCAGCAGCTGGGTCTCCGAGTCGAAAAAACCCTTGTTGATGAAATAATGACATTCAATCCGGGCAAATTTCTCCGCCAGGTCAGCATCACCAAAGCGATCAATGGCATCGGGATCCGTGTAGAGTTTGCTGGTGGAAGCTTCCCACTGGCTCCAGGCGCGCGCGGCCTCTAATCTGGTCTCATAATCCTCGCTGGTGAGGCGTTTGTAGTAGGCATTGAGTAAGTCATGCCGCTCCGCTTCCGGAATGGGAGCCAGGTATTTTTCCCAACGGTCAGGGAATATCCGGGAAGCACCCTCCTGGTAGAACCAGTCGATCTCGCTTTTCCGAATGAGAAAAATTCCTCGCAGGATCAGACCTTTCACCCGTTGGGGATGGCTTTCCGCATAGGCCAGCGAGAGAGTGCTCCCCCAACTACCGCCAAACACGACCCAGCGGTCAATTTTCAGATGGGTGCGGATTTTTTCCATATCTGAGACCAGATCCCAGGTGGTGTTGTTTTCCAGGGATGCTTTGGGTGTGCTTTTGCCAGCACCCCGCTGATCAAACAGGATGAGACGGTATTTTTCAGGATTGAAATATTGACGATAAGACGGTGAAATCCCACCACCGGGGCCGCCGTGGACAAATATAGCGGGTTGTCCTTTGGGATTACCCACTTCTTCAAAATAGAGGGTGTGGTTGTCGCCAACATCCAGGAAACTGCTGTTGTAGGGTTCAACGGGAGGGAATAATTGGAATTTCTGCTGATTCAACATGGAGTTTTGTCCTCATTTCGTTATTTGAACAGTGTAATACCGGCATCCTATGTTACCGATACTATGCATGCACCATCATTGTCAAATTTGCCCGGTAAACTAATCTCTGGCGCAGGCACTTCAACATGAAACCGAGCACGGTAAATTTTACGGCAAATTTTTTGCCCAAAGTCTTGCTGGAAGGGGATTTTCGGGTTGGTTCGTATGAAAAATGTTACAAACAAACCCCCGTTATATATTCTTTATTGAAATTGTGATGTGTGTTACAAGTTTTTGGTTGGCCACTCATAGGGCACCCTTTAATTTCGGCCGCAAAAATGAAAGCTAAATGAGGAGATTCTGATGAAAAAACCGTTTAAAAATCGGCGATCCGGCTTCACACTGATTGAGGTGTTGGTGGTTGTGATTATCGTTGCCATTCTGGCTGCTGTAGCGTTTCCGATTTACCAGCAGTATGTGAAGAGTGCCTATGCATCTGATGCCCAGGCGACCATTGGGGCGATTATGAATGCTTCCAAGATGTATTATCAGGACAACGGTCAGTACCCCAATGAAGTGGACGAGTTGGAACCGAAATACTTGCAGATCGATCGTTCGACCAAACGAGCCTGGACTTTTACCATTATTGGGGGTGGTGACGCTATCACAGAGGTCACAGCCGTAAGTACGGAAGAAATGAAGCAGGGGGCTGGTAACGAGGTTCGCTATAACGCGGATACGGGGGAATTCACTGGTTATGGTTTTGATGAAGAAACCACGCAGTAATCCAATTCATTTGATTTAACCGCAGAGTTGGCAGTAGGCTATGTCTTTTCATATTGATGAACTTCTGGGATACGCAATTGATAGTGATGCATCCGATCTGCACATCAGTGTCAGCTCAATTCCCATGATCCGGATAAACGGAACCATGCATCCGCTGAATTTACCCGCCATCACCCGCGAGGAGATGGACGTGGTGGTGAAAGAGGTCATGAATGAAGATCAACAAGCACGATTCCGGGCTCACAAGGAGATCGATTTTTCCCGACGACTGGGGGAGCGGGGTCGTTTCCGTGTGAACTTCTTCAAACAGATCAATGGTATCTCCGGTGTGTTTCGTGTGATTCCGTCACAAGCCAAGAACTTTGAGGAATTGGGTCTTCCGCCCGTATTGGCAAAATTGTCCATGCGGGACAGAGGCCTGATTCTACTCACGGGACCCACCGGAAGCGGTAAGTCCACAACGCTGGCTTCCATGGTTGATTACATGAATGAACACCGTCGGGCGCATATCATCACGATTGAAGATCCGGTGGAGTATTTCCACAGCTCAAAAAACTGTCTCATCAACCAGCGCGAGTTGGGGCAATCCACCGACAGTTTTGCCAATGCGCTGCGATCGGCGCTGCGTGAAGATCCGGATATTATTCTGGTGGGTGAGATGCGTGACCTGGAAACGGTTCAGTTGGCATTGACGGCCGCTGAGACGGGACACCTGGTGCTCTCCACGCTGCACACCTCCAGTGCCGCCAAAACCATTGACCGAGTCATCGACATTTTTCCCACGGGACAGAAGGGGCAGATCCGAACCATGCTCTCCGAGAGTCTGGAAGCGGTGATCGCCCAGAAACTTCTGCCCAGTAAAGACGGGAAAGGTCGTATCCCGGCTCTGGAAATCATGGTTGCCAGCTCGGCTATCCGGAACCTGATCCGGGAAGACAAAATCTACCAGATTCCATCTGTGGTTCAGTCAGGCGGTACCGATGGTATGCAGACACTGGATCAGGATCTGATGCGCCTGGTATCCCAGGGTGCCATTGACCGCAGTAAGGCTGCTCAGGTGGCAGATAATCCCAAACAATTTGAACAGGGCATCATATAGACAGGTAATCCATGTTCAAATCTATGCAAACCTCCTTATTCAATAATCCGGTTTCCTCCCGCCTGAAAAAATGGCGCGGGGGCAGACCCGGTCATCGCCGGAGGGATGCGGGTATGACGCTCATTGAGGTGCTGGTGGGAATGCTCATTATTGCCATTGCCTCCGTGGGTCTGATGTTAGGGATTACCTATGGACGTGCCATGCTGCGCAATACCATGATCGCTGATCGAGCGCTGCAGGAGCTGAGTAATTACATGGAATTGTGGCGGGGACGCATCCATGCGGGTATGCTGAGCGTAACTGAAATGGGCGGAGGCTCGGTTCAGGGTGAAGAAGTTGTGCTCTACAACCCGGATAACGATCCGGACCATGCTGTTATGGGGCATATTTTTAGGGAACCGATTCAGGAGAAGGGTAACACGGAATTTAATCAGAAAAATTTCCCCTACCTGACGCTGGAAGCCTTTATCGTCTGGGAACGACCAACGGAAGACGGCGGCTATTCGGATACGTTGCGACTTCGGACAGCGGTGATCCCATGGAAGTAAATCCGATGAAATTTTACAAAGCTTTTCATTTCAGTCGAATGCGCAGTAAGCGCCATTCTTCCCGTGGATTTACTTTTATTGAAATGCTTACCGGCTTGACCATTTCGGGCATTATCATGGTTGGCTTAATCGTGAGTGCCGTAGCCATCATGCAACAGTACCGAAATGACTGGGTCACTTTGGACTTGAATAATTATGGCCATCTGATGCTGAAGGAAATTTCCGAGCGTATCAGTGGTGCTCAGGATATTCAGGTGACCAGTTTCAACAACATGACCCGCATTGAAATCACCGACTGGGACAATCGGAAATCCTACATCGATGCCAATGAAACCGAAGGTTTTTTTGTGGATAATCGACCACTTCTTTCCGGTGTCACCCTGCCACTTGAGGGGTTATACCGCAAGCAGGAACAGCGGGTGGTAGCGCTTGAAGATTTTACGTGTAAGGATTTAACGCAAACGACTATTCAACTTCCTTACCGGGGGGCAACGGCATTTGAGAAATCTGTTTTTTTGGTGAGTTTTACCCTTTCACTGACCACCGCTTACAGTGGGGCTGATGAGCAAACCGAATCATTCGTTTTTTCCAAGACAGTCTTTTCATCAAGTAAATATTTGAAGGCCAGAGGTGCACCTGTCGGTCCGCCGCCGGGCTTGCCTGCAACACGTTAAGGAGGTTCAAATGAACTTACGTAAATCCCAGGGGGGGCACATTGCCATGATCGCACTGATCATCACCTTGGCCAGTCTGGCCCTCAGCCTGGGGTATCTTCGTTGGGTGTTGGGTGAACGTGTTATGCATCTCCGGCGCCTTGCTCAGGTGAGAGCTCATTTGAATGCCCATGAAGGACTGGGCAGGTTCGGTGGTCAAATTGCGGTGGATAAAAACTTTGTCAACGATTCCATCATGGTAGACATTCCCGTGGCCTCCTTTATGCAGGGGCTGGTTGACTCGGTTGTCGTGAGTGTGGGAGAAAATATCACATCCAACCGTGTGAATCGTATAGCCACAGCGGTAGGCAGTAGTTATTACCCCAGCTTCACCGGTGAAGATATTCAGGTTTTCGCCAAGGCTTATACGGCTTATCAACCACAGGGATTTGAAGAATTCATGTATTTCACCAACGAAGAGCTGCCTGGCGGCGGTCCCTGGTTGGGTTCGTACGTCTCTTTTGGGACGTCGGATGTTCTGGAAGGCCGGGTGCACTCCAACGGCTCGATCCGGATGAGTGAATACGGGTGTCCTGATTTCGCGGAGGGAAGTGATGTAACCACATCCGGTACATTTATGATGGCCAATTGTTCGGAGAATCAGGTTTTCGGCGAAAATGTGACTTATGCTGACAGCGTCCCAAAAATCAAGTGGCCGCCCTTCACGGGACTTGAGCGTGTGCGTGAAAATGCGGATTATTTTTACAATTCTGCTCAGAAGATTCGGGATCCCAGTGACGGAACCAGGCGGGATACGCTCATCATGACTGAACTTACATTCATTGAAGGTGGATTCACGGTAAATCGCTGGATGTATATTATTCCGCCATTTACCCAGGACGGAATGTTCGACGGAACTTACGCAGACACGATGCAGATGTATCACCCCACAAAAACTTGGGGATATGCCGGTGGGATGAATTTCTGGAGTTTCGATTATTCTCCCGGTATGGCTGGCTATATCGGCCCGATTTCCTCGGAAACCATTTATGACAACAGAGCGGTTATTTATGTCCACGGCGGACAGGTAATTGTTAAAGGAACAGTGAGCGGCGAATACACCGTGGCCACCAGTTCCGGTACCGACTATAGACTGCATGCAAACAATTCGACCCTTGAGTACCTGCCCGGAAATATCTGGATAACCGGGGATTTGGTTTATACAGACTCCTACTCCAATGGCGCTGTGAAACCCAATTCACCCTATCGTATGGGTTTACTGGCTGGTGGGAATGTGGTTGTGGCGAACACCCTTGCCAACGGCGGCGGTAATCAGGCATTGGGGTCGGGTATTAAGATCAACGCTGCCATCATCGCCATGGACGAATCTTTTCTGGTCCATTACTGGCAGAATACGGCCACCAATGAGGTGATTAACTATCAAAAAGGTGATGGCCGCGGCCCGCTCCGAATCTTCAACAATCCCGGGGCTACTACCGGATCAGATGTAAGGGGTACCATAAATCTGTGGGGCAGTGTCGTCCAGACCAAACGCGGCTATGTGATGCGAAATAGCCCCGGTCCCTATCCCGTTTCACCTGGTATCGGGTATTACAAAAATTATAATTACGATTACAATTTACTGGAATATCCACCACCCTATTGGCCTGAAACCCAGACTGTGGAGGGTGGTGAATTCCTCAAAATGGCGAGTTACGGAGAAGTGGTTTACTAATTATGGTTGGACTTGACATTGGCCGCAAAGAGGTCAAACTGGTTGAAATTCAAAAAGGTCCCAAAGGACTCAAGCTGGTGCGCTTTGGGAGCGAGCCGGTGGTTTCGGCCGGGAAAGACTTCGATCCTGAACGAATCGAGCGTGTGGACCAGGTGACGGCTGTGAAGACACTGCTGAAAAATGTGAAACTGAATCCCAAGCGGGTGAAGCATCTGGTGACCTCCCTCAACGGTCAGACGACCTCCATCCGCCAGGTGAAAATGATGAGTGCATCGGAAGATGAACTGGCCACCAGCCTGCAATTGGAAGCCAAAAAGCATATTCCTCTGGATGGTACTGATGCCCTCATGGATTACCAGGTCATTGGCGAGGACCCCAAGGAGATTGATAAACTCAATATCCTGCTGGTGGCGTCCACGCAGCGGAATCTGGATCGGCATCTTGATATACTCAAGGAGGCAGGTGTCCGCTCCGGTATTGTGGATTGTGATGCCATCGGTATTGCCAATGCCTATGTGATGCAGCATGGCTTACCGGAAGAGGGGGCGGATGTTTTTGTTTCTATCGGCGCAGTGTCAACCACGCTGGTGGTTTGGGGTCGCCAAGCGCCCTTTTTCACCCGGGAAATCCAGCTGGGCGGGCACGATTTCACAAAATTTCTGGCCAAGCAGAAAGACGTTTCTTATCACGAAGCGGACGAGTCGAAAATAAAGGAGCCTTTTGAAGCATTGACCAAAGGTGCGAAGCCGGATGAGGAGAAGTCTTTTTCCATCGCGGTTGCCGAGCGTACGATTTTTGACAATCTGGTGGATGAGCTGCGTCGGTCACTCCGTTTTTACATGAAGGAAAATAACGAAAGTTATTTCAATAAAATTATTTTCATGGGTGGTGCCGCTGCCACAATTGGTTTGACAGACTTTATTTCCCAGCACTTGAATGTCCCGGTGGAAATGTATAATCCTTTCAGCACTTTTCATCCCCACCCGGACTCGGATGTGGATAATCCGGCCAAGTACGCATTAGCAGTGGGCTTGGCGTTACGTGGACTGGAGGAATAGTCTGGTCACGGGATTTGTTGGCGGGGGGTATCCAAAATTCGATTCTCTATTCTGTACCTGTTATCTACTCAATCTGATACAAACAAACGGTGAGTTGCGATGATCAATGTGATAAAAATTAACCTGAACCACGCCATGAGCCGGGCCTCGCGTCGGGAGTTGGTGCGCGAACGCTTACGCTGGAGCTATTTCTGGGCGATCACCGCCTTGTTGGTGGGGGCTTTGGTCATCTTCTATATGGAAAATACCAAAGTGAACAACATTATTTCCCAGAAAGAGGACCAGATCTGGGATATCCAGGAGCAGATTAAAAAACTCCAGCAGCAGGGAAAAAATCTATCCAAAGTCGACATCATGAGTCTGGCCGACCTGGAATCGGGACGGATTTTCTGGGCGGAAAAATTCATGGAACTGAGCAAGGTTCTGCCGGAAGACATGGCCATCACCCGCATCATTTTCAAGAATAACATTTTAACCATCCAGGGGGTCTCCCGGATATTCTTAGGCGAACGGGAGTTTGATGTGATCAACCGCTTCATCGAAGCTTTGCGGAAGGATGATATCTTTGCCGAGGATTTTGAGGATGTAAAATTCTCTAAATTCTCCCGAATCACTGTACTGAAACAAGACATCGTGGAGTTTGAAATTCTAGCCAGAGCAAAATCCAGGACCGACCGTAGTTCCGGGGGAGGTCGCTCATGAAACGGGCTCAGTATTTACTGATTATCATCTTTCTTGCGGCGGCGGGTTTTTATTACGGACTGAATTTTGTCTATGCCAGCAAGCCCGGTGACATCCGTTATTTGAACCGGGAAATTGATGAGTTGAATGAAAAACTGATTACGGCACAAATTTTAGCCAATAAGCTGGACCGGGTATACACCTTGTTTGAGGAGAACCTGGCGCTGAGCGCCAAAGACTCACTGGCGGAAGACGCCTCCATGCCATTCCTCAACAGTATCACAGAGAAACTGGACCAGTTGGGCATTACGCTGTTGAATATTCGCCCGCGTCCCAGCATGGCAAAGGGCAGGTATATCAGCACGCCGTATGAACTTGAGATCCAGTGTAATTACAATGAGTTAGGTGCCTTGATGGCTGAGTTGGAGCGCTCCGAGCGGTTGATCACCGTGGAAGAATTTTTGGTGAAAAATGATGTAGCCCGACTGAAAACCTTCCGGGATGCGGAGCAGTTACTAAAACAATCCATCGAAATGAGAATTTCGACGCTGACATTGATCAAGGGGAAGTCTAATGGATGATCGCCGGACTCGATTTTTTTGGAACCTGAGCATCCTGCTGGGTATCGTGATCCTGGTATGGCAGACCTTTTCCATTGTGAGCATTCGCAATGAACGGCAGGATTACGAATTATCCATGAAACGTGAACTGGGAGCTGATACAGAGCTTGATTCGGTGATCAATTTTCTGGAAGCCCGGTTGGAAGATCGCGCCATGTTCAGCTTCACCGCCAGTGAAAATCCGCTGGATTTATCCCGGGGGATTTATCTCACCGATAATGCCGCTGATCTGTATCGCTTCCGGCAGCAGAATATTCCCCGGGTGAGTGCGGTGGTTTATGGGTCCAAGCCTATGGTTGTTGTACAACTGCAGGGACAAAATATGCAACTAGCGGTGGGGGACACGGTAGCCGGTGAACGGATTATCGATATCACCACCGAGGGCATGGTGACGCTTAAAAACGGTGTACGCAACCATTACAACATCGCACCCGCTACGCTCTCGCCTGAAGAAATTAACAGAATTCGTAAAGAAAAAAGACGTGCAAACGAGGAAACTTACTAATGCAGATGACATCGACCCTATCACGCAGCCTGATTTTTATACTCATTCTGGTGGGATTGAATTCAGCCTTTGGACAAGACAATCCCAAAAAAGCAGAAGATACAGCGGAAAAACTGGTAACCATCCATGCCGAGGATGCACATCTTCCCAGCGTTCTGGCAATTCTGGCCGATCGCTCCGGTTATAACATTGTCACCGGACCCGCTGTCAATGTGCAGGA
>JAIPJQ010000002.1 GCA_021734065.1 Fidelibacterota bacterium
ACCGTGATTTCAGGCCGGAAGGCAGAACAGCCCGCCAGAATAATGAACGCAGTGATGGATAGAATGAAGCGTTGCATGGTACACATCCCCGTTTTTTTCAGGAAATTTCGTCAGTAAGATTTTTCAGCGTTGTGCCAGGGTAATAGTGGCTCAGAATATCCTGGTACGGAATACCGTCCAGCGCCATCCCCAATGCGCCCATCTGACACATGCCGACACCGTGTCCCCAGCCGGCTCCCCGCAATTCCGCCGCATCATCTTCCTCCAGTGAGGCCAGGTTCTCAATCACAAATGCACTGGAATAGAGGAACGATTCACTGAAGGTGCGTCGAATGTTATACTCGCTGCGCAGGTCAAACGTAACCTGATCCCCGAATTGGTTTTCACCAGCCAGCCGTAAATGGGAAATCCGCCCGCTGGCACCGCGCTTTAACACGAGGATCTCGAACAATTCCGCCCAGTCGTGATTAAAGTTTCGCTTGAGGTTATTCAGTATAACCCGCTTTTCTACAGCGACTTCCCAGCGATAATAGCTCCCGGTCTCATCCACTTTTCCCAGCATAGCCGGCAGGTCAACATCCTGAAATCGCGTTGCCGAGCAGTAGGCATCCTGGTAGGCAAGGAGCGGCTCCAAATCATGCTGAGCGAATCCCTCTGGATGGTTCGGACCATCCCACAGCGGAATGAGATACGGTACCGGCGGCTCACCCCACACGGTGGTGTAATCTTCCACAATGCCACCACAGTTTTTTGAATATCGCGCATCTATCACGGAATTTTCGTACACCAAAACTTGGTTTTCAGTGGCAATGGCGGCTTGAAGTGAATGGTCCGTCAAATAGGTGGTTCCCTGATAGCGCTGACAGCAGTCGTCATTACACACATCGAAATGCAAGTCAGCATGCTTCCGTTCCACACTGGCCAAAGCCCAGCAACGCGCCACGATGGTTTGCGCTGCCAGTAAAGCATCCGGTGCCGCAGCACCCATTTCACTGGTGGCCACGCAGGCTACGTAAGATTCCACCGATAGTTCATTAATGAGTAAAATGGCATCATCCACAATGGAAAACAGCAGCCGACCCGGCAGTATAGGTTGTATCTGTTTCTCCCAATGGAATCCACGCCCTGCCACCACCGAGTCCACGCAAACGCCGTGTTCTGCGGACAACCCGGCAAGATTGTCACCGCTGGCCAGCATGAAATCATCCACCACAACCTGTTCTGATTCCAGATTCAGGCGAAATTTTCCATCTTCAATTTCCAGTGCAATTTGGGTGATGTGGTCGTCAAAATCGTGGCTGCTGGCTACTGCCAGATCAGCCGGCCAGGATAATTTCACACGCCGGGTTTTGTCCTCCGGCAGAATGATTCCGATTCGAATCGTGCGACTATTGAGACCAGTGGAAATAGGCATCTACGGCCGCTCCCAGGGCGGGTGCATGACGGATTTCACTTCCCACAATAAATTCATCATCCAGTCGCTTGGTTTGTGTCAGATAGGCGTTCTTAATCTCGTTGGGTAAATCTGACTGGTGGATCATGCTACTGAGCCGGGTATAGACAACATCCTTGAAGAGCGGAGCGAAATCGGAAAATTGCCAAATATCACCCAGGCGCTGCCCCACAACGATCCTGTCTAAAATGTTACCCTCATAAATATGGTCAGAGGAAAGCACCCGATCCGGCTGAATGAGCTTGACCGAATCGTCTCCCACCGCCAGTGCTTTGATGCGATTGAAAAAGAGCTCTGTAAATGCGTCAGCCACGGTTTTCACCAGTTCCACGGCGGCTTCTTCGCCATCCAACGCCCGCTCATAGATCTGCCAGGGAAATATTTTCTGCTCCATTAAATATTCCAGCGATTGATCCGTGAGCTCAGCATAGCGTTGCTGAATGCCTTTGGCGGAAATGATGGATTCATAGGTCACACCGTCTTGGCGGACAATTTCCCAGGATTTTGCCATCCAGGATTTGATATGATCAAAGGGAACCAATTCATTATCAATGAGAAGTGCATCCGCTACACCTGTGCCCACACCGACATAGTAGGCATTGGCAACATCTCTCAGAGCACCACGCTCTCCAAATCGCTCTCCAAGTCCGCAATAATCGGCATCGCTGCCCAGTTGATGGATGGGTTCCAGCCCGGTCAATCCGGTATCCTTCAGCGCTTTTTCAAGATTGGCCAGAAAACGCGGCATCCGCGGACCATTGGCCATGGCGTCAATTCCCCGCTTGTTCTTTATTTTCAAACCCGGTAAGCCGATTCCAATGATGACCTGGCTCTCCTGGTCATCATTGGGCAGGACAGCCTGAATCGCCCGCTGGAACGTGTCAATAATGGCCTTTTCCTGCTTCTTTTCAGTCCCAGTTTGTTCAACTGCACCCTTTTCACGCTGGGATAGCTGTTTTTTCAGTGGAACCGGTTTGAAACCAGACTTGTAATGATTCGAGGTATCGTAATTCACCTCCACGCACGGTTTTACTGTTGAAAACCGAATGGGATCAGTATGGACCATCACCCGGTTTACCAGCACTTTCGATGCGCCACCGTCAATGCCGAGTAGTATAAAATCTGTCATTCTCAACCTACTCCGTTCATTTGTTTTCGTCGTTCCAATGCTTCCAATCGCATCCAGTCTTTGGCATTGTTATTCCGGTCAACTGTCTGCTGATCAATGCTGTGATCCGTTCCACCGGAATGCCGTACCACTTTGTACACCGGATCCCACACCCGGCCAATACGATGATGTTCGCTCATTCGCAATACAAAATGATAGTCTTCACCGTAATTACGGGCATACGGCGAGGTATTCATGTCCAATAATCCCAGATCCCTGGCAGCATCCACATAGAATGAACGCGGTGCTCCCGCGCCATTGATGCGCAGCAGATTGTTCCGGCCATTCTCATCGGTCCATTCGCCGTGGGTCACAACCGGAATACTATCCATGCGCACCAATTCACCCGAGGATTTTAACTCCCAGACCTCGTAAGAACCGATTACCATACCGATTTTGGGGTCCTCTTTATAAACCTTCACAATTTTTTCCACAGCGTCCGGCATTAACTGGTCATCCGAGTCCAACTGTATATAAAATTTGCCCTTTGCCGCTTCCAAACCACTGTTGAGGCAAAAACCGATATTGTTTATGTCGTGTACGATCAGGGTCACCGGTGGTTTTTCCGGGTCGTATTTCTCGCCACCCGGCAGATATGCCTGCACTGCGGGAACAGTGGGATCGTTCTCACCACCATTCACCACGACGATGACTTCGACCTCCTTCACCGTCTGTTTAAACACCGACTCAATGGCCATTCCGATGAATTTGGGACGGCTATTGACCGGGATGATCACTGAAGCGGTCAACGCATAGTCTTTGTCATAATAGGGAACTTTTGTATAGTGTTGGCCGGGTTCCAGATAGGCACCGATTCGCTGCAAATACCGGCTCAGCACCCGCTCCCGCTCCAACTGCAATTCCTTGTCCGCCAAGAGGTAGGCAAAGACATTCTGGGTGTCGGCCAATTTCGTAACCGTATAAAGAGCACCGGCATATCGATTGGCGATATGCACCAACCGCCCTGCCTCACTCAGCCGCAACCGCAATTCATACAGCAGGCTCCGCTGGTTATCCGCATCCAGAGGCATCACATCTCCCAGCTTTTCACGATTCAGCAGCCACACGAAGCCATAATCGGTGTCATCCCGCAACCGGCCGGCATGATGATCCAGTAAATGCGTTTCCTGTAATTCACCGTCAGCCACAATTTCATAATCCGAATAGATCATGGCCCAGTCCGGTTCTGTTTGAGACACCAGGCGCAGGAGATCCGGCGCACTCTTCTTCAGGGAAATGACATATTGAGACGCATCAATTACCAGCACGGTTTCCGACTTTGTTTGTTGAAATGCGTCAGATAGTTCCGCGCCATTAATGTCACCCAGTTCCCGGGTGACCACCAGGTGTCCTTCAAGCTGCTTT
Organism: Fidelibacterota bacterium; assembly: GCA_021734065.1. Lineage (GTDB taxonomy): Bacteria > Fidelibacterota > UBA8477 > UBA8477 > UBA8477 > UBA8477. The sequence continues at coordinate 3,987 of JAIPJQ010000002.1, forward strand.
AATAAGGGTTGTACATCTACCTTTGAAGTGTTTGTTAGTAGAACCACATCCAGTTGGTTTGCCATGAGCAATTGTTCCTTTCGCTATATTATCAGCATCATTTTCATTTTCGAAGAACCACAAATCCTGAACGACAATAGGGTAGTTTTTCAGGTCGTTCACACAACAAAAATTGTTTGCTAAACATCAATGATTTGTAGGTTTGTAAATCAATTTTTACCAAATATCTATTCATCATCATAAACGCGCTCTACTCTGGGAGAAATACCGCAACATATTTCATAAGGAATCGTTCCCAGGCGCTGACTTACAACAGCAACAGCGGTATTTTTATTTTTTCCACCCAGGACCGTGAAATATTGACCCGGCTTCACATCCGTCTCACCCAGATCGATCATGATATGGTCCATGGTAACGGTTCCCACCACCGGGAATTCATACCCTTCACAGGTTACCAGTCCACGATTGGACAGGGCTCTGCGATACCCATCCGCGTAGCCGATGCGCAGGGTACCAAGGCGCGATTTTGTGCTGGTCCGCCAAGTCTCGCCATAACTCACCGGCTCTCCTGCTGACAGGATTGATTGGCGAACCAAGGGCGCGGTTACCGTCATTACCGGTTTTAGGTCAGCTAAAAATTTTTGCTCCGGTGTGGTATCGTAACCGTAGAGTCCGATACCGAGTCGAATGGCATCATAGGACAGTTCCGGATGGGTGAGAATGCCAGCGGAATTAGACAAATGTTTGAGACCCTCAAACCCTTTTTCGTTTAGGCGGTCGCAGAGTTGGTTAAAGGTGTGTTTTTGTTTCAATACTGATACTTCGTTCGGTGTATCCGCTGAAGAGAGATGGGAATACACGCCGGTGATATTCAAATATCTGGAGGTGTGCTTTAAAACTGCCAAAACTTCGTCCGGAGCCAAGCCCAGCCGATTCATACCGGTATTCACATTCAGATGTACGGAAATGGGACGGGTAGCCGCTCGGTCCAGTTGAACATAGTCTTCCCAACTGGTGATGGTACCGATAGCTCGCGGTGGTAAATCATTCAGTTCATGAGGAAATATTCGTGAGAAAACCAGAATATCCACATCCGGATACACTCGGGCCACTTCCTGCGATTCCTCCAGGGTCGCCACAGCAACAAGAGGAATCTCAAAATCCTCCCGCAAAATCTTCATAACGGGAATTGCCCCGTGACCATAAGCATTGGCTTTCACAACCGGTATGATCAAGGCTGAATGACTTCGGATTTTGAATCGGGAATAGTTATGGATTAAGGCGTCTGCCGAAATGTGACACAGGGCTCTCACGCGCAGCCCCGCTGAAGGGTATTAAAGAAACCAAGTCCGTACATTAAAAAAACCCGTCCTTTCCTGCTGCTTACCTCTACTCCTGCCTTATTGCAGCGTCGTGCAACGACCGTTTGTCGTTGGAGGTAAATCCGCTTGTTTAAATTGGGACGGGCGTAAAAAAAAGGGACGCATGTTTGCGCATGCGCCCCTTGTGTAGCTCTGCTTACTTGTTGACGGCAGCTTTCAAAGCCTTGCCGGCTTTGAAACGGGGAACCGTGCTGGCCGGAACATTGATGCTGGCACCCGTACGGGGGTTGCGAGCTGTACGAGCTTTACGATCGGAAGCTTCAAATGTACCAAAGCCTACCAATGTGAGCTTGTCTTTTTTCTTCAATGTTGTGGTCACAGCGTCGGTGAAAGCGCCCAGGGCACGTTCGGCCTGTGCTTTACTAATCCCAGCGTCAGCAGCTATCTGCGCTACTAATTCCTGTTTCTTCATAAGTTATCCTCCTCTTTAAAGGTGTTGCCTGTTTCCCTGATTTATGCCAGCCAAAAAGGAATGAGCCAGTATGAGGTTTCCCTCCCTTTAAGCTGCCCTTTCAATGCAATTCCTAGGCTATGAGAGCATTGATTTTGATGCAAGTTAAGGGAATTACATATAAAGTCAAGATATATATTAACCCTTACTCCGCTTGGGTTTGCGGGCATTTTCCAGCTCTCTAAGACGCGTTTTTAACGCGCCAAAACTATCAAATATTTCAGTAACACATCCCAGAATCCAGGATGAAATTTTCTCACGGGGAATCTCACTCACCAGATACACCGGAATGTTGTGATAAAAAGCCAGTGTCAGTTCCCCCTGCGTTCCACCGCCGGCCATTACATATTCATCCCACTTGCAAATCATATAATCCGTGTGAAATAAAATATACTTAAGGTCTTGTTTTATAATACGATGCATGACTTCCTGGAAGCGCGGGAAATCGGCATTTTTCCACTGTCGAAATTCCTTCTGCTCCCTTGCGGTTAATACACTGAACTCGTGATGAGTGGGATCGTGAACCGTATGGTGCAGCTCATTTTCTAAATACGGACGCAGGCTCTCACGCCATTCCCGACCACCATCCGGGGCTGCTTCCATGGCACCAGCCAGATAGACGTTCATGCCCTGCCTCGGTTGTCGGTAAGCAAATGAACGACACCCACCAACAGCGCAGTCTCAATAAAAGCGATGATTAAAAAAAGATTTTCAATGGTACCACGCAGGAACCCGGACTGGGCACCGGCAACCAACGTATGGGTGGGTAGCCAGTACACCAGGGATTCAAAAACCGGCGAATAGCCGGAAATCTCCCATCCAAGTCCGGAAACCAGAAAAATGGGGAAGATGAAAAAAGTAACCAGACGTCCCAGCAACGGTCCCGGTGGTGTGTACATACCGGCTAAATGCCCCCAGGCGGCGAATTGAATGGCGGTGAGGAGCATAAAGACCAAAAATGCCTGAATATTGACGTGAATACCGGATGTGCCAGCCAAGAAGATGGTAATGAGCAGAATGATAATGCCATGCACCAATCCCTTGGTAGCACCCAAGGTGAGTTCTGCCAGCAGTAAACCGGGTTTATTGGGGAAGGCACCCATCAAAATCACCTCGTCCCACTGCCGATTTCTTCGATTTGTCACATGAAACCAAGCGAGAGAATCAAACGCTGTCAATGCAATGGTGAGAAGAACCAGGCCGGGAATCAGATATGCCAGATACGGGATGCCATCCATAGTACCCACTATCGCTTGAAACCCTAAACCGAAAAATAGAAAAAAGAGGATGGGTAATAAGAGATTCAGAATCCCTTCACTCACCAGATTTCGCCGGTATAATGTGAGCTCCCGCCACCATAACGCCCGAAACGCATTATTCATTGATGATTTGCTCCTGCGACAAGGTGTGGATGAATGCATCGGCTAGCCGGGTCTTTTTGGGCATGAAGGAAATAATATTTTCTGCATCAAAAAGTTGAAGGATTTTACTGGGACTCGTCTGATACCGGGTGACAATGGCGTACACATTTTCGTGGCGTGAGAAATCCAGAACCAACTCAGATTTTGTCAATTTCTGATACTCAGCTTCGTTAATTTCGTTTACGCGAGCTTCCAGGACCTGATTGGGTTGCTGGGCATGCAATACCGCTTCCACAGACCCGTCTACCAGAATATGGCCATGATCCATGATGATTAACCGGTCAGCTACATGTTCCACCTCGGCCATACTACTGGTGATCATGACAATCGTGAGTCGGGATCGTTGCTCCCGTAGATATTCCCATATGGCCAATGCAGTCTGACGATCCATGGAACGGGTCGGCTCATCCAGCAGAAGAATCGACGGGTGCGTCAGCAAGGTACGCATTAGTTGAATCTTACGCTTTATGCCATATGCCAGACCATCTGGAAGCTGGTGCAATCCGTCCATCAGATTGAATCGCTCTGCGAGCCCTAAAATCCGAGCTTCGGCTTCCTCATCCGAAATACCATGCAATCGGCTATGAAATACGAAATTCTCCAACACCGTGAGCTGTTCATCCAAAACAACCTGTTGCCCCATATAACCAATCTGCTGACGGATCTGAATGGGACGGGCGGTAAGATTTTGCCCGTTCACATATCCGGAACCCTGGGAGGGACGAACCATTGTGGCCATGATTTTGAGGAGAGTGCTTTTCCCGCTACCCGAGGGTCCCACGATGGAAAAAATGGTCCCATGCTCCACACCGAATGACAGATTATTCACAGCGGTAACCGGACCAAATTTTTTCGTGATATTTCGAAGGGTGATTGAAACTGCCATACCCGCTTGCCTACTCCCTCAACTGCCAATGACCACTACGCCGGGTCTGAAGTTGACTCAACTTCCGCATCAATTTTTATGCCTAATTCATCAAATGCCACCCAACAACGAGTACTCAAACCATTTTCTTGGTCATACGTCATCAGGGGCGGCTCAGCATGCTTACAACGCTCCTCCGCCACGGGACAGCGGGGATGAAATTTACAGCCTTCCGGAAACTCGGTCGGTACGGGAACAACGCCCTCGATAACTGCGAGACGACTAACCTTTTTCCTGGGATTGGGTATGGATTTTAACAACCCCTGGGTGTAGGGATGTTTGGGTGATTTAAAAATCGTCCGGATGTCGCCCTCTTCCACGATTTTCCCGGCGTACATAACAATAACCCGCTTGGTCACTTCTGCTATCACACCCAGGTCGTGGGTGATGATAATCATCGACATATTGAATTGCTTCTGCAGGCCGGCTATTAATTTCAAAATCTGCGCCTGCACCGTTACATCCAATGCCGTGGTGGGCTCATCCGCAATCAGCAGTTTTGGGTTACAGGACAATGCCATGGCGATCATGACCCGCTGACGCATACCGCCGGACAACTGGTGGGGATACTCATCAATTCGCTGCTCCGGCGCCGGGATTCCCACCAGTTTTAACATTTCAATGGCTCGTTTTTTCGCTTCGGTTTTATCAACATGTTGATGCAACCGAATCGCTTCCATGATTTGATCACCACAGGTAAAAACCGGATTCAGCGAGGTCATGGGCTCCTGGAAAATCATGGAAATTTCATTTCCCCGGATCCGGCGCATTCTCTCTTCCGGCAATGCGCGCACATCTATACCATCAAAAGTGATTTCTCCGCTGACGATCTCACCCGGTGGAATGGGGATTAGCCGCATGACCGACAGAGCGGTGACTGATTTACCGCAACCTGATTCCCCTACGATTCCCAATGTTTCACCCTTATCCACATGGAATGTCACATCATCCACCGCTTTGGCCAGTCCCTCTTCGGTGGAGAAAAAGGTCCTCAGGTTTTTTACATCCAGTAATCGTTCAGCCAAAATGACTCCTTTATTCGGTCAGCTTCCCCGCCTCACGACGATTAAGCCCTTTCTGTCTGCTTGCCCCGTTCCCGGAATGCCTGTACACCCAGGAGAATCACGATAACGGCCAGCAACCAATAGGTCGCGTGATGATATTCAGAGCCACTGAACTGGATCAGATCGTAAAAGCGTCCAATGAGCAGAGAAATTCGTCCCATCACGGCAAATCCAAAGGCCGCACCAAAGGAGATCATGAGGAACCAGATTCCCACGCGACTGATTTTCCCGAACATCCCCGTGTGTTCTTTGGAAAAGAAAAAGTAAAACAAACCGGTAAGCGTGCCAATGATGATGAGAATGGAGTTAATAGCCGTACCCCAGCCGTCGAACAGCGGCAGTGCTGATCCCCGGACCTGGGCCAGAATATTGGAATTCAGGAATCCGTACAACCGGAGCCCGGCGGCCAGACCCACTACATACGCCATGGACCAGCGCGCCAGCCAACCCAGTTTGCGGGAAAGCCGGAACAGCATGAAAATCCCAAGGATAAATGGAACCATATAGACCAGATTCATTTCATGACCTTTGTCGATTCCACCCTCCGGGAAAATTCCACTGTGGAACCAACCGAAAAAGTCGTAGATACCATACCAGGCGGCCCTTAATCCACCCATTTCTCCATCCACTTTCGGCCACAAACGCCCAAACAAATTGGGCTGGATCTGCGTCCAGAAAAATGTACTGGCCCAGTACCCGGCCGAAACACCCACAAACAGGTGTTCAGCGGCTTTATAAAATGGATTGTCTTTATAGAGAAAACTGAAAATTGCCAGGGTCAGGAAGACCGCGAACCAGGCACCAATAATTTCTGTTGTAAACAACATGCTCGATCCTCCTGATTAATATTTCTTCTGAGAGCGTTTGCGTTCCAGGAAATAGGTAATATTCCCGAAAATAATGAACAGCACGATCACCAGATGCGCGATGGACTGGGCATCCATTCCCGAGATTCCCAACCCTGGTTTCCCCACCAACGCTTCATATTCCGCGGCGCCCGGCATGCCCGCGATAACACCCCGCAACTGGCCTGCATTTTCATAAGGAATAATTTCATTCACCTGAATGGAAGCCGTACCAGTGGTCATGGGCACACCCGTGGGATCACTGCCATACTGGACCCATTCCACGGTACCGGGATATCCGGCGGAAAAGCTGAATATCAGGTTAAAATCCTTGAGACTATACACACCTGCCATCATGGGAATGGAATCCACCAGTGTATTTTGATAATCCACAGTGTAGAGCTTGCGCAAATTGCTGGCAATGCCCTTCACTACCGCCTCATTCCCGGGACGGAATCCCAACAGCACATAATCTTCACCATAAACCGTATCGTACAGCGGCGCAATGGCGTTGAGTGCGTCAATTGCCATGAACTGACCATCGGGCCAGAGACAAACCACGTAGACCTTGATACCTTTCAAAAAGGCATGGTGCAACACCGCTTCGGCCATGGGGTGAATTTCCGGTTTTGTACTGGGGCCGTATTCAAATGACATTAACAACCGGTCACCCGCCTGCAATGAATCAACCGCATTGAATGAGCGTTGCGTCGTCTCCGTCGCCCGAATGGGTAAGCCCAAGGGTTTGAGAAGCGGAATGAGCACCACAATAGCGATGAGCAGGAAAATGACCCGGCGATCCACTTTCCCCAGTTTAATCAGAATTGTAATGAATTTATTTTTATCCATGGTCTTATTCCCCCATGAATGATTTTTCGATTCCAAGAATGATCCGCAAACTGGTGCCGATCATTCCCAACGCAATCCCAATCATGATCGCCCTTGCACCGGCGATATTGGGCACAGTATAAATCCACTCCTGCAGTACCGGCAGAAAGAGAAATCCCGGCTTGTCCACCGGCCAACCCGTCAGCGCGCCGGCAACAGTGACAATCAGAACACCCGCGCCGACTACCGCGAAGGTGGTCATCTTGTTTTGCCACACGATGTTGGCACCAACACCAGCCGCCAGCACGATGAGATAGGCAATGAACCAGGCTGAGATATTGGAGCCGATAGGTACGCGTCCCAGCATGATAATGATTCCGGACAATAGCAGAAGTGTTGCTTCAAAATTCCGGATACGAAATGCGCGGTATGATGCTGAAGCCACAAAAAATGCCAGCAACGCAAACATGGTGGCCGACATGGGTGTAAACAGGTATTTGAATAACCAATTAAATACGGTTCCCTCCGCTAGTAAGTGCTCACCCCAGGATTTTTCGCGCAGTTCAACCTGAACACCGGCTGCTTTCAACTTGCTGGCATACTCCTCCGCTCCCTTGGCGCTGATGAAAATGTGGCGCACATCGTAGGTATCACTGATTTCCAGCATGGGTGTGACTTGATCAATGGTCAACTGCTCCATCTCCGCCACCACCGGCGCGACCTGTTGGATATTGGCGCTTACATCCTGAATATGGACATAATTGGCGCCCTTCCAGAAAAAGCCGGCAGTGATTGCGAAGAAAAATCCCACCACCGCCAGAATGCTGTACTGCCAATCCTTCTTCTGCCTGATGATTTTGGTCATTTGCAGTTTTAATAAATTCAGTGCACCCAAAATAATGGCAAAGCTGGCGATAATGTCAAACCACTGGGTGGCGTCATCATTCACAAACCCCTCAAAGGTCGGTGAATCCACAAACCAGCCATACAGGGTGAGTATGCCTGTGATAAAAACAATCGCGATGGGAACTTGTCGTTTCCAGAACATAACGCCTCCTACTCCACCCTTAGCCATTCTTTAAAATCAATGTCAATCCAGCCCAGATCGTGGACACCATTCAGAATAAAAACTAGCAAAATGGCAATCATGACGATGAATTTGCCCATGTCCTGCCCCTTCACGCTCCCCAACAAAGCCGGCTTTTGCGACAGGTAGGCAGATGCTGTTAAAAATTCCTCACCGATCAGCGTGTAATCACAGGCCGTCACGAAAAATGGTATCTGGGAAGGTGATGCAGTCCCCGCAATCTGGATCGCACCAATGCTGTTTCCGGTCTCCGCCAGGATCAGTGACTCCGCATAAAATTTCCCCTGATAAAAACAGGCCGCCGGCTTCTCTCGCAACATGATGCCGTCCACACCGGCGGCATAGGCGAACTGCTCATCTGTGAGGTAATGAACCATATCGTCATTAAACAGGTCGGGCCGGCCCACCGACAGGTAGGATTCCTTCACAATTTCACGACCCGCTTCCATCACGATGGATCTGGACACCGGAACATTGAGATTGGTCTCATAGGTAGCGGTCATTTTGGCCACATGTCCCAGAATAATGACACCGGCGACGGTTTCCACCTGATCCATATCCATAATACCCGGGACATACAGTACCGGCTTGCCCATTTCGGTCGCCCGACCGACGGCTTCATCAAAAGCTTTCAATCCCGGAATGATTCTCAGATAGATTTTTTCACCACTATTGGCCCGGGCGATGTAATACAGAATGGTAATGGATAACGCCATGACGCACACGAACATGGTCAGCCGGTTACCATTAAAATAGGGATGCCCAAACGCGTAATAGATAATGAACAGTACCGCGAAGATTCCGGCACCCATTAAGATTGCTTTTCCTGATTTCATACACCCTCCCATTGGTCAGATCAGTTGATCCGGCAACAACAACCTCAATACCTGAAGCTGCTGCGGGTTAAATCATTACCGAACTTGCGTTCCGGTGCTGGATGATTGACGCTCCGGAGTTTTCGGAGTGCCCGTATCCTGGATCTTTTTTTTTTCTTCTTCAAGGCGCTCAATCTCTGCTACCAGCACTTCCACATTGTGGTAGTCTTCCAGCAGCTCGGTGAGCTCGTAGTAGGTTTCCGCCCGCACAAAGGCGGTGAGAATGGGGCCGAAAAAAACCATGGTCTGGCTGCCGATAAACGCAAGCGGTTTCATCATTTCCAATGCCAAAACGGCTGGTACGGTCATCCCCCGCATCACGATTTTCTCGGCGATCCGGGTTAAGATAGCCGGATCCGGCGCTTTTAATGGTTTTTCGTTAAATCCCAGCATGTTGAAATTTTTCAGTCGGTTTCCACCATCTCCAAGTTAGCCCGTGGAACCGTTTTTACATCCCCATTTTCAAATTCAATAACCGCCACACGCACCATGGTCTCCGATTCCATTTTCTGCAATTCCGGAGGCAACTCCTTCACATGCCCCAATTTTCCAAAATAGGGCGCCCGAATAACGCGCACCAGCGAATCTTCCCCCATTCCGGCGGACATGTCATGCTGCTTTTCCGATTCGGCGGTTTCAGCCGGGAGTGTAATGACAATTTCCGGCCGAATCACACCCGCCCGAATTTGCGTAGCGCCATTGAGTGAGGCAAAATGCCCATCATGAGATTTTAGCAGCTCAAAGGTGCGTCGCGCCATATTCACTTTCCCAAAACCCTCGGTGACCACCATTGTCGTGGCAAGATCTTCCGACCCGGTGATTGCCACACCCAATGTGTAGCCCAGGATTTCCTTCAGCTGATTATAGTCAAATCCACCTGTAACGATGCCCGCTATACCAAGACTGACGGCCTTTCGGTAAGCCTCCAGGGAAACATAATTTCCACCCACAAGGATCTTTCCTTTGTACTCCGGCTTAATGTCATCCGGCTTCAACTCCTCTTTCCGGTCTGAAACCAGCAACTTCAGTTCACCGCGCGTCTCACCACCAATCCCAAAAATCCCCTGGATCAGGGCTGCTTTGGATTCAATAATAACACCCTCTTCCGGAAGCACTTCACGGACGACACCTGAAATGTACGCGTCCACCTCGACCGGGATGGGAGCCTCACGAATTACCACCTGTCCGGTAGTACTGGAAATTTGCTCAATTGTACCATCGGTGGGCGAATCTACTTTGGACTTGAACAAGCCGAATATGCCGGCACTCTCAGCCAGCATCTCGCCCTGTTTGATCGTATCCCCGGCGGATTTTTTCATCATTTCAGGCACTTCGGACGCTTCAACGTTGAGCAAATTGGCAACATTGACCATCTGCACATTTCCAGGCAGATTGGTGGAACACACAATGCTTTCCGGTTTGACCTCCACACCTTTCTCCACCGTAACCTTCCCCTTCAGGGGCAGGATTCGCGGCTTTCTTATCGTGGTGGCGTGTAAAACTTTTAATCCGGGCGTATACGCGTGTGCCATTATTCGCCCTCACTTTCCGGATATTCGTTCATGGCTGTGGACCACTGATTCAATTTCTTGATACGCTCATCATGATTTTCAGGTAGTGAAAAAGGTTGACGACCGCGGGTGTCGAAGATCAGCCCCACCACACCGCCGTACAAGTCCATTTCAATAGGTGTTCCTTTCCCTTTACCAAGATCAAGGTGTTTGTCCGGGATTAATTCCGCTTTGGTGATCTCATGGGGCGCTTCAATGACTTCCAGAGTGCCGGGTAAATACTCTTTCTCCACCGTTGCACCATCCGGCAGAGTGAGTTTGGCCACCAGCGCCGGTTTTCCGGCCTTCATCTTCCCCACCGGTGCGATGCAGGTTCCCAATCGAATCAAACAATCTTTCTCGAACACTTCCAGCGCTGCCTTTTCGGCACTCTCACGAATGTCTGGTTTGTCCACATTGGCCAGTACGCCAAGCTGAGGCATCATGAAAATGGAATCCACCGCCAGTTGGGTAATTCCCTCCGGCAAGAACGCGTCAATCATCATTTTGGCGGATTGAGACCGTCTGGGTGCGTGGGACAAGACACCGCCGGAACCCACCAACAAGTCCAGCTCCATCATATCCACCAATGTTTCACCCGAGCCGGACTGTTCGAACGCATCTGAGATGGTGCGCTCCGTCTGGATACCTTTCAGGCTCACAGCAAAGGATTTATGCTGAATGAAGCTGAGTCGTAATGCCTCCCGGGCCAGCGCCTGCTCAATTTTCAATTCCTCCAGCGACTGCGGGATGGTGGTGGGCCGAATCATCTTATTGGCGATTCGATTGGCCAATTCCTTCTCGTCAATATCAAAGGACACCCAGCGAATCACATTCTCAATTGTTGCTTCAGCCAGAACATTGGTGATGGAATAACTCATCCCCAGATTGGCTGAAACGGTGCGGTTAAATGTCTTTTTAAATACGGAAAAAACATCCGTGGTAGCGCCGCCGATATCCACGCCCACAACAGAGATATTATCCCGTTTGGCGATCATCTCAATTAACGCACCCACCGCTCCGGGCGTGGGCATGATTGGAGCATCGGTCCAGGTCATGAGTTTTTTATACCCCGGTGCCTGGGCCATCACATGCTCCATAAACAGGTCGTGGATTTTATCACGGGAAGGGGTGAGATTTTCACGCTCCAGAACCGGACGAATATTTTCCACCACCGTGAGATCGGTGATGTCTCCCAGTGTTTCACGGATATTGTCCTGGGCTTTGTTGTTCCCGGCATAGATCACCGGCAGTTTATAACTGCTTCCCAGACGCGGTTTGGGTTTGGCTGCTTTCAGAATTTCAGCCAATTCCACCACGTGGCTGATGGTACCACCGTCGATACCACCTGACAGTAAAATCATATCCGGACGCAATTGACGGATGCGCTCAATCTTCTGGTGCGGAAGGCGGCCATCATTGGACGCCAGCACATCCATCACAATGGACCCGGCCCCCAAAGCAGCCCGCTGAGCACTCTCTCCGGTCATGGATTTCACCACACCGGCGACCATCATTTGCAATCCACCACCGGCAGACGACGTTGAGACATAGACGTCCACACCTTTGGGTTTACCTGCGCTGTCCTTCTCCGGTCTCAGAATGGTATCACCGTCCAGAATCAAGCGCCCGGAAAGCTCTTCCACCTCACGTACGGCATTCAGTACACCCCGGGTTACATCTTCAAAAGGAGCCTCCACGGTAGTCGGAGCCTCACCGCGAGCAGTGAGACGGTATCCTTCGTCGGTCATTTCGATTAGGATGGCTTTGGTTGTGGTGGAGCCACAATCCGTTGCCAGTATTGATTTTAGTGTTATCTCAGACATAAAACATGAACCACCATTTCAAACACTTTATTGCTTCAACCGCGGGTCTAGTGCATCACGCAATCCTTCACCCACCAGATTATAGACCGTTACCGTAATAAAAATCGCCAAACCCGGAAATGTGGTGAGCCACCATCCGCTGGGCAACATGTCCCGGGCACTGGATAACAACGACCCCCAGGTAGCCTGCTCCGGTGGCGCTCCAAATCCCAAAAAGCTCAGTCCCGACTCGATTAATATCGCCGCTGCCACACCAAATGTTGCCGTTACCAGCACCGGTGTGAGAGTGTTGGGAAGGACATGCCGAAAAATCGTCCGGAAATCGCTAAATCCCAAAGCCTTTGCAGCGGTGACATAGTCCTCGTTCTTCACCTTGAGGAATTCACCACGGGTAAACCGGGCCACGCCGGTCCAGCCGGTCAGTCCTAAAATAATCATAATATTCACGATGGATTGCGTCTGCACCACCGCCACGATGGTAATGATGAGAAACATGCGCGGGAAGGTGATCATCACCTCAATTAAGCGTTGGATGATGACATCCACCCAGCCGCCATAAAAACCGGCCAGCGCCCCCAGTATCATGCCAATTATGACATAGATTGTTACGGCCACAAATCCCACCAATAGCGAAACCCGTGAGCCGTGAATCAGCTGTGATAACACATCCCGACCCAGTTCATCTGTGCCACACAGGTGAGTGGAATTGGGTGGTGACAATTTTCGCTTCAAATCATAGTCGTTGGGTCCGAAGGGAATTACCGGCCAGACTGCCCAGTCCCCTTCTTCAAATTTATTCGTCAACAACTTCCACTGCTGTGTTTTGAAATCATCCTGCCACTGCATCCCAAGCCATTCCACACCATACTCACGCAGGACCGGCGCGTAATAGTCACCTTTATACTTCATAATCAAAGGTTTGTCGTTGGCCAGGAAGTCAGCGAAGATGAATATAAACAGGAGCACATAGATCACATGCAGACTGTATAGCGCCAGTTTGTTGCGGCTGAATTGACGCTTGACGATATCCAGGTAGGAACGGGATTTCTTCTGCTGTTTCATTACCGGTTCCCCTCGAATGTGATGCGGGGATCCACCAACGCATACAGGATATCAGATATTAAAATCCCTGCCAGGGTCAGAATTGCACTGAGAGTGGATACAGCCATAATGATGGGATAATCGCGATACAGGACGGCATTGAATGCCAGCTGACCGATACCGGGAATGGAGAAAATGCTTTCAATAATGATGGACCCGGAAATAGCCAATGGCAACAGATTGGCCAGCATGGTGATGATGGGAATCAATGAATTACGCAGCGCGTGTTTATACACCACAATCTTTTCCGATAAGCCTTTCGCCCGGGCGGTACGAATATAGTCCTGACGGATCACCTCCAGCATGGAACCCCGCATATACCGGGATAATGCTGAAAAACTACCGTATGTCCAAATGATCAGGGGCAGGATAATGTGGTGCAACATATCCAGCAGATATCCTCCGCGCCCCATGTGCTCTGAACCAACACTGTGGAGCCCGGAGACAGGAAACCAATCCAGAAAGTCGCCACCGCCAAAGAAGACGATGGCCATGGTGGCTACCCAAAAGTTGGGGAGGGAGTATAAAATAAACAGAATCACAGTGGTGACCTTATCCCCCAGTGTGTACTGGTGTGTGGCGGAGTAAATTCCCAGCGGAATGGCTACCAGATAAGCAATAATGAACGAGGTGAGTGTGAAAATCAGCGAGACCGGCACAGTCTCTTTGAAATGCTCCCAGACCGGCCGGTTATCCTTGATGGAATTTCCGAAATCAAGCCGGATCATGCGCCCCAGCCACCGTGGGTATTGGGCGTCCGTGAGTATCATGGTGATTTTTTTCAGCGTGGAAAATTGGTAGTTGGATTCATCGCCCGGCTGGAATACACCACTGGAATCCGTCTCACCATAATACCACTTGTTCACATAACTTCTGGAGGCTGCCAGTGTCATTTCCGGTGTGATGGAAAGTTTCTGCTTCAGGGTCAACACTTCCAGAATCGCACGCTGTTCCACCTCCGTCAGATCCTGGTTGATGAGTTGGTCAACCAAAAACGGTACCGCCACATCATCAGCCTGTTTCAGCGGCTCCAGCGCATCGTCCCATTCTCTGGAATTCTGGTCCGGATTGGTGACGAGAAACTGGCGCACATCATCCCAATCCGATTCATACATGAATACCTTGAAATTCAAGAGAACCGGTTTGTCCAGTCCATAGATTTCGCGAGTCTGTTCCACCACCTGCTTGGCCAGATTCTGGTCGGATGCCAACCCGGTCTGCTGGCTGCCCATCTTGAATGCCGTAGGATCGCCGGGCGCCATTTTAATGATGATAAAAATGATAATAGAGATGCCAAAAATGGTGGGGAAAATGAGCAGAATGCGTTTGAGGATGTAATTAATCAAGAGGGCATCCTCTCAAGCTGAAAAATTTTGATGTCATTGGCCGTTCGCGAAAAATCTTCATCATGGCGCCATCCCCACTTGTGCTTCATTCGAACTCCGCCACCAGCTCACATTATTATACCCGGGACGTATGGGAATCCATTTTACATCCTTAAATGCCCTATCATAAGCTCCGGGATCCCGCTGGTAGAACATGAAGGTGTAAGGCTGTTCCTCGTGGAGAATTTCCTGAAAGCGCCGATACATGCTGTCCCGCTTTGCTGCATTCATCTCATACCGGGCCGCCATGATCAACGAATCGGCTTCCGCATCCCTGAAGCCGATATAATTTGAACCCCGGTTCCCAATGTTTTCCGAATGCCAGATCTGATAAGGATCAGACTGGAGCCCGCCAATCCAAAGCAGCATCACACAATCAAACTGCCGGTCACGGAGATTTTCAACATAAACCGACCATTCCAACTGGCGGATTCCCACGACAATACCGATTTTCTGTAAATCTTCCTTCATCATGAGCGCCAGTAGCTTGGAGCCGCGGGAGCCGGCTGATACGGAAAATATGAATTTGAAGGGAACACCGTCCTTATCACGAATACCGTCTCCGTCATGGTCAGTCCAACCGGCTTCGTCCAGTAATTCAACTGCCCGCTCAGGATCATAGGGCCAACGGGGAATTGTATCATTGTACTGCGGACTGAAGGGATAGAAGGGACCGATGGTGGGAATACCCAGATCATAGCCGATGTACTTGTTGTAGGCATCCCGGTCGATGAGCATGGTCATGGCCTGTCGTACCCGCTTATCCCGGAAATAGGGCCGGTCATTATTCCACCCCACGTAACTGTAGGCCGGCACCACAAAGGTGACCTTCTGGAATTTCTGTAGAAAATCGGGTGTATTCGTCTGCTCGAAATACTGGATCGCCCGCATCCGTGGCAGAAAATCCACATCTCCTGCTTTCAATGCCGTGAGCATGGCAGTTGCATCACTGATGGACTTCACGATAATGGTATCCAGATATCCTGCTGCTTCGGCAAATCCGGGAATATGGGGTTTCTCCGTGTTCCAGTAGTTTTTATTGCGGACCATCATCATGTACTCACCGGTAATCCAACGGTGAAATTTGTAGGCACCGCTTCCGATCAACTTCTCCGCATCCATTCCCGCCGGCCGATTCAACGGATTGGTATTGAAGGTGTCTGCCCACTCTTTGATGTCTGATTCATTGGTAAATACTTGCGGGTTTTTCAGGTCTTCGATACCGAACCGGTCCAGCATCCCGTCAGGGTCCCACTGGTGCTTGGGTAGTATCGCAAATCCGCCCATAAACTCAAGGTTCAGGAAGTAGGTGTCAGATGTGCGGATGATGAAGGTGTACTTATCCGGGGTTCTGGCTTCCACCACATTTCTGTAGTAGGCACGTAACGGCGCGTCATCAACATAAGGATTCATAATCGCCTTCAGGGAAAAAAGAACATCTTCAGACGTAAGCGGTTTCCCATCATGCCAGGTGATATTCTCGTGGAGATGGAAGGTGTATGTTTTTTGGTCTTCGGAAATCTCGAAACTTTTTGCCAAAATGGGCCGATCATATTCCCAGGTGGTGTAATCGTAATTTACCAGCGGTTCATAGATATAATCTAAAAATCGCTTGGCTGCTGCTGAAGTGGATGTGTAATAATTCAAATTTTCCGGTTCAGCAGACTCCGCCTTGATCAACGTCCCTCCCCGGCGTGGCGTTTCATCCGTTGGTGAGGAATTGAAGATTTTCACATCACCGGTGAGATCGACCTTCAAACCACCAGCTTGCCCTAAGATTTCATCATAATTACCGGGAGATTCCGTATGGATGAGATTGGTGAATAAAATCAGCAGTAACAGAACAGCGAGTTGTATCAGGATTGAGCGCTTCATTATCCTTCAATTCACGTGAGAAAGAAATATTTGATATAAAAATAACTCAGAGGCACAGCGAAAAGCAGCGAATCCAGACGGTCCCAGGCACCCCCGTGCCCCGGAATCAGATTGGAGGAGTCTTTCACGCCCACATCCCGCTTCACCATGGATTCTGCGAAGTCCCCTACCTGCCCGAAAACACCGGCGATGATTCCCAGAATCAGAATGTCGGTGAAAGATAACTGCGGTATAAAACCCGAGATTACAAGTATGAACACCGTAAGAACCGCACCGACCAGGCCGGCCAGTGAACCTTCCCAGGATTTATTGGGGCTCACGCGGGAAAAAATCTTGTGCTTCCCGAATGCCGAACCAATGAGATAGGCAAGCATATCGCAAATCCAGACACTGAGAAACACCATCAGCACCAACCGTCCACCAAAACCACCCCATTCCGTAAAATCGGGAGATTCCATGTTTCGCAGGAGGACGAATGTGGCCATCACCAGCCCCACAAAAACTGCACTCAAAAAGGTTACTGCCATATTTTCCAGAACGCGGTGAGCTTTGCGGAAAAGTTCTACAATAAACAGACCCACAACGGACAAATAGAGCAGCGCCGAAAAATCGGCATGGCCACCTCCCAACACGACCACAAGCAGTGCCAGGTAAATGGCAAATCCCAAAATGACATTGGGACTTAAATCTTGCTTCTTCATGAGAGCGAAGATTTCATTCAGAACCAGTCCCCCGGCAATTATAAAGAAGATAGCGAAAGGCCATATGGTGAATAATGTGAGCGCTGCCAGCGCGGGAATGCCTAAAACAGTAACAATGGTGCGTATTTTAAAGTTCTGGAGCGTCATGGGTACGGCGGCAAACTTATCCTATCCCCCTCCTTGTTACAACAGCTTTTGATGAGCCTAACCCGCTACCAGGCTTGATTTTGGGGAAAAATTCGCCACTGGTATTTGATCCTAAAGGGCAAGCTAAAAATCACACTATTTTTCTTCTGGTTTATCCGGGTCCCGGTCACGCCTGCCGTCTTGAACCTCATCCCTCCCCGTGGGTAATTCTTCCGTTTGCGCATCGGTCTCGGCTTCCACTGCCGTTTCCTGGTCCGTAAGGATATCCAGCCGATCCCGGGCAATGTCCGCCCACTCTGATTGGGGATATTCCTTGCTGAAAGTCTGGTAATAGGAAACGGCCTGCTCCTGATCCAACAGATAGTGGTCATAAACCCAACCCAGATTAAAGAGCGATCGTTCCCGCAAGGGGGAATCTTTGGTTTGAGTGGAATCTGCCACAATTTGTTCGTACAACTGAACGGCAGTTGTTCGATCGTTGTTTAGAAAGGCTTGTTCAGCTTCCTGAAATCGAGCCTCACTGATCAAATTCTGCCGGGGTTGCTGGTTCATCTCGAAAAATCTTTCGTAGGCAGCAGGGTATTCTGACTTGATATGGTCTCTCACAGCCGCAGCCCGGTCAGAATCCCCCTGAATCTCCGCAGCCAGATAATACTGCATGTATGCCGCCTGGGCTTTTAATGCCGTATCAGGCGACGATTCCTCAATGGCGGTGAGGAGCGTACGCGTTGAGTCATAGAACTGAAATCCAAACACAAAGTGTTCCGCCAGTTCGTACCGGTTTTGCATCATCCGTTCCACGATCTGCAACGAATCTTCCCGGGTGATTGTGGATGAACCGGTGGAATCCGTGCCAGCAATGTCTAGTGTGTCCGGATCGGATTCAGCGGGTTGGTCCGCATTGTCCGGCTCACCGCGATCGGCATCTGGGCGTCCGTGTGGCCGGCGTTGGGGTGTGGATCGTCCCGGGCTCTTAGGCGTATTACGATTGGGTTGGGGTTTTGCCTCCGGCGGTAACCCCGCCAGCTCCCGCTCCAGATTATGATAGGCGAACTGCAAATCCTGATAGCGTTGAATCTGCTGCTTCCGTTGATCCGATAGAGCCATGTACGCTGATTTGCGGTCATGATAGGAGACGTTCCCAAATGCTTCCACTGCTTCATTGTACTGGTGAAATTGATTCAGGTAGAGTTCACCCAGCCAGTACGCGGCTTCGGCAGCGTAAGGTTTCAACCGGTAATCCTCCATTACCTGCTCAAAGGTAGCAATGGCGTCATTGCTCCAACCTTCCTCATAATAAGCCTTGCCAAGCTCCACCTGTAATTGTCCCTGGATGTCATCAAATTTCTCATCCTCCAACATCTGCTGGATCATCTCAATTGCCACACTGCCCCGCCCCAATTTCTGGAGCATACGGTTCTGATTGATGATTGCTTGGATCTTCAGGCTTTCGTTGGGATTGTAGCGATTCACACGCTGGAATGCCTGCAACGCCTCTTCATGCTCACCGGACGCCGCCAACAGATTCCCGATCTGAAACTGTGCCCGGGCACGAATTTCCCCGTCGCGTGATTCAGAGATGACCCGTTCCAGATAATTTTTGGCTACCGTCAGACTGTCTTCAGAAAGAGCGATTTGCCCCAGCAGGAGATAGCTCTCCACCTGTAATCGTGAAGCGGTGGATTTCTCCATAGTGCGTCGCGCTTCATGCTTGGCCATGGCCAGATCACCCTGCTTCATGAGACACCGGCCAAGCCAGAGGGGTACTTCAGCAGCAAAGGGTGAGTCGGGAAACTGCTTGGGTAATTCCTCCAAATAGCGCCGCGCCAGACGATAATCCTGCCGGTAATAATACGACTTGGCGATGATAAACTGGGCATCATCCCGATATTTGCTGTCAGGGAACTTGGTGAGCAATCGTTTGGATTTGTCGATGGCTTTGGCGTAAAGTTGAATTTCCTCCCGGCTGATCTGGTCCGTTTGATTCATCTCCGTAGATTTCTGTGCCTCGGCATAATAGGATTTGGCGTTGTAAAATGTGTTGTAATAGGCACAACCGTTGAAGAAAACGGCCATGAGCAATGTGAGTTCACTGAATTTAAGCCAGCGCTGCATAAAGCTCCTCAAATAGTTGGGGCAACACCACACCGGAGGGTGCATGCATAGCCAGATCCGCGTGGGAGGTAAAAGGGGTTTGATCAGGATTAATTTCAATCACCACAGCACCGTTATTCCTGGCATCGAATGGAATTTGAGCGGCGGGATAAACCGCTGTAGACGAACCAATCGTAAACAATACATCAACCTGCTGGACCTGCGTCATTGCGTCACTTAATGTCTGCACGGGGAGCGATTCACCAAACCACACCACGCCCGGACGCGCCAGGCCACCACAATCACACCGGGGAATTCCTTCCTTCGCGGGATCAAAAATCATCGGCACGTCCATTTCCTGCCTGCATTCCAGACAGCGGGTGATGAAAATATTTCCGTGCAGTTCATAAATGTTCTGATTTCCGGCCTGTTTATGGAGCCCATCCACATTCTGCGTTATTACACAGGAATCGGGAAAAAGTTTCTGGAATTTGGTAATGGATGCATGACCCGGATTGGGTTTCACCGACATAATTTTTTCGCGACGGTAGAGGTACCAGTTCCACACCAATTCCGGATCAGCCTCAAATCCCTGCACACTGGCCAGCCGCATGGGGTCATACTTTGACCAGTAGCCGTCCTTGTCCCGAAATGTGGGGATCCCGCTCTCGGCAGAAATACCCGCACCGGTAAAAAACGCTATTCGGGTTTCAGGGGTGAATCGGCGGAGCAAATGGTCGGGTAGATTGGGCATGGTGAATTAATATAGGCGGTTGCGGCCGCTTCCCAAAGATTGGTATCTGTTCATCACTCCTCCGCACGACCGATTTTTCCAAGTACCGGAACGATCTGGGAGGAAGCGTACCCCTGTCGCAGCAGATAATTCCAAATACGCTGGCGCTCCTTGTCTGTGATGGTTGATTTGCCTCTCAGCTTCTTTTCCACCAGTGCAGTGATGGTTTCTTGAATCTGCGTCTGATCAAAGGCTGTCTCCAGCACGCGCTCAATAATCGCCTTTTCCACACCCTTCAAATACAATTCTTTGCGGATACGCTGCGGCCCCCATCGCTTCAGATTGATCTTGTCCCGGGTGAAGAGTCGGGCGAACCGCTCATCATTCAGGTAATCTTTAGCCTGCAGGTTTTGAATAACCGCATCGGCAAACTCGCCCAATTGTCTGGCATGGAGCTTTTGTCGAATTTCACCCTCGCTACGTTCCCGCTGTGCCAGCATACGCATGGCAATTCCCCGGGCTTCGGTAAATCGCACCCGATATTTTATCTCGTTACGAAGCGCATCCGGGAGCGGCATATCCTGATGGAGTTTTAATTCGGTAACAATCTCAATCGGCACGGTCTCCCACAGCATCCCATCGACGAACAATTCCACGTTATAGGGCGGTTTGGGGAGTGTATGGAGTTTGGTAATGACAGACATGCGATTCTAAATGACAAACACGGCCAAAAAGCAGTCAACTCCTTCCTGACCGTGTTCCACATGGTTTACCTCCAGGGGCATGACGAGGGCTTATTTTTTTCCGGCAGCACTCTCCGGTGCTTTCTCGTCTTCTTCAGCAGCCTCCGGTGCTTCATCCAGCATTCCCAGAAAACCCTTCACTTCATGTTCCAGTTTTTCCAGAATTTCCGGATTATCCTTTAAAAACGCCTTCACATTCTCGCGGCCCTGTCCCAGGCGCTCTTCACCGTAGCTGAACCAGGATCCGCTTTTCTGAACGATATTGGCATTCAAAGCCACATCCAGCAGGTCACCTTCGTAGGAGATGCCCACGCCAAACATAATGTCAAATTCGGTTTCCCGGAACGGCGGCGCCAGTTTGTTCTTCACCACTTTTACACGCACGCGATTGCCCACATTATCGGTGCCCTCTTTCACCTGACCAATGCGGCGAATATCGAGACGGACAGAGGTGTAGAATTTGAGTGCGCGACCACCGGATGTTGTTTCCGGACTGCCAAACATGACGCCCACCTTCTCCCGCAGCTGGTTGATAAAAATAACGCTGGTATGGGAGCGACTCACCGAACCGGTGAGCTTCCGCAGCGCCTGAGACATTAAGCGCGCCTGCAGTCCCACATGGGAATCGCCCATCTCCCCTTCCAATTCAGCCCGGGGTACCAATGCCGCCACCGAGTCGATGATGATAATGTCCAGTGCATTACTGCGCACCAAAGTGTCGGTTATTTCCAGTGCCTGCTCCCCGGAATCGGGCTGAGATATGAGCAGATTTTTAATGTCCACACCCAAATTGCGGGCGTAGTTGGGATCCAATGCATGTTCGGCATCAATGAAGGCTGCGTAACCGCCATTTTTTTGAGCATTGGCGATCAGGTGGAGCGTGAGGGTGGTTTTACCGGACGCTTCAGGGCCGTAAATTTCACAAACTCGTCCACGGGGAATGCCACCGATCCCTAAAGCGGCATCCAGCGACAAAGCGCCGGTGGAAATCGTACCGATTTTTACCCGGGAGTCCTTGTCCCCCATACGCATGATGGCGCCTTTTCCATATTGCCGCTCAATCTGAGAGGTGGCCAGATCCAGGGCTTTCGTTTTTTCATTATTTTGGTTATTCGCAGCGCTCATGCCGAACCTCCCTTATTCAGGTTATATACTTTCAATGTTGAATACTCCGCACCAGATGGCTGCAATATACTGCGGTACCAGTTCACCGAATGAACCTGCCATTCCAATGGCGGTAACACCGTGGATAACAGGCTGTGCAATAGCTCTGATGCTGGTTTAAGAAACTTGACCCGACCCAGAGTAATGTGCGGAACAAAGTGGCGACGGTCAACATCAAATCCTGCGGTCATCACGATCTCATCAATCTGCTTTTTCAATGCCGTCAGACTCAGACTTTCATCTGCTACGCCCGCCCACAGCACACGGGGATGATTGGCGTGGGGAAACACGCCGGTTTCATTGAGGGCTAACTGAAAAGGAATGAAATCCTCGCAGATGCGCTGGATTTTCGGACTTAACGCTTCAAGCACGTCCTGCCGGGTACCACCTAAAAATGTGAGGGTGAGATGGGAAGCTTTCAAATCCGTCCATTTAATGCGTCCGGGCAGGGATTTAAGCCGCTCCTGAAGCTCCGTCAGATACGCACTCGCTGCCGCCCCGATCTCCACACCGATAAAGGTTCGCATGAGGTCGTCGTTCATCGTTTCAAATCCGCCAGAAGTTTAATGCGTAATAAATTCAACGCCGCCATGGCCGTCATCTCTTTGTTCAATATGCGGTCCCGGCCAAATTGGAACCGCTTTACAACCAAATCATTTTTTCGCCCTGCCCCGATGTACACCAGACCAACCGGCTTTTCAGCCGTACCACCGGTGGGTCCGGCGATTCCCGACACAGCCACTGCGTATTCGGCTCCCGCTGCCTTGAGTGCGCCATTCAGCATAGCCTTTACCGTGGCTTCGCTCACCGCTCCTTCAGTCTCCAGAACCTCCAGCGGCACGCCAAGCACCGCATGCTTTACACGATTTGCATAGGTAACATAGCCTGCTTCAAAATAATCACTGCTACCACTCACATCCGTAAGCATGCTGGCAATCAAACCACCGGTACAGCTTTCGGCAGTAGCCACCCGGGACTCAAGTTCCCGTAATAAATCCCCAACTACTTTCGGAAGTGTATCATCATCAATACCATAAACAGCCTCGGGAAGCAATTGCCTCACATTGGATATAATCAAATCTAACTGCGACCGGGCTGTTGATACATCCTCCGAAACCAGTGACAGGCGAATGGTCACGCCGGTATGTTTTGGCAGATAGGCGACTTTCAGATTGGGATGATCCAGAAAAACAGAGTGGATGGATTCATAGAGTCTGGATTCCGGTACGCCGGTGGTGTGTAGGTTTATCCGTACCATGCGGGTGGAAGTGCGGTCTTTTAAGCGGGGTAGAATTTCTTCCCGCATGATCGCCTGCATTTCGCGGGGGACGCCCGGCATGGAATAAACCACCTTCTCTCCCACCTGAAATGCCATACCTTGAGCCGATCCGGCAGAATTATTCAGCAATTCTGCGTTTGCCGGATACTCTGCCTGATTCCTGTTGATTTTGGGGAGCTTATATCCGCGTCGTTCAAATCGTCGCTTGATTTTTTCCAGAATTTCCGGGTATAACTTCAGGTCAACCTGGAAGTAATTGCACAATGCCTTTTTGGTCATGTCGTCATGGGTGGGTCCCAAGCCGCCGGTGAGTGTGACCACATCGGCCCGGCTCAATGCCCGCTCCAACGCATCTTTAATGTCATCCAGATCGTCGCCCACAATTGTCTGCCAGCGGGTCACGATGCCCAGCGCTTCTAATTCCTGTGCAATGAATACGCTATTTGTGTTCAGCGTGAGACCTGAAAGCAGTTCGTCACCAATGCCGATCGTTTCCGCCAATATCATAATATTACAGTGTAAAGTTGAATGAGAATAAATGTGGCAATACCAGCCAGAATATCATCCGCCATGACGCCCCACCCGCCTGGCCACGCCTGGATGCTGTCAATCCACAATGGTTTCCAGATATCGAACATTCGAAACAACACAAAGGCCGCCAGCCAGAATCCCCAATGAGGCGGGACAAGTAACAGTGCAATCCACTGCCCCACAAATTCATCAATCACCACTTCAGAAGGGTCCTCCACACCGGTGGATTTGGCATACGCTTCAGACGAAAGGGTCCCCAGCCAGGTGAGTAGGAAAATGACCGCCAGTGTCCAGCCTAAAGAAATCTTCAAAATCACATGCCACAGCACCACAAACAGCAGTCCTACCAGACTGCCGGCCGTCCCCGGAGCGACAGGAAAGCGCCCCACATATCCAACCGTGCTGATGAATTCAGCCAGTGATTTGTTCATTGACTGAGAAGCTCTTTTAATGGTTTACGATTCACCCAAAAATAATGGAACCCTGTATAGGCGGTGATTATGCCAGTGAGGGTAAATATACCAATAACCACTGACCATTCCTCCAGCCATTGAACCAGACTTTCAAGCTGTTGCCATTGGCCCATCAAAATGATGACCAGACCCACATACATGGAGATGTATTGAAAGGTGGTTTTCCATTTGGCCACACGACTGGTTTCCATCGAATGTCCCTGATTCAGCATTCCCCAGCGTAAAAGTGTCACCGCGGCATCCCGGAACACCACCACGCCGGTGATCCAGACCGGAACGATTTCCAGAATGTTCAGCGTGATGAATGTGCCATTCACCAAAATCTTATCCGCCAGCGGGTCCATGAACTGACCAAATTCACTTACCACCTCCAGACGCCGGGCGATGATGCCATCAAACAGATCAGAGAGGGAGGCCAGCAGGAAGAGGATAAACGCGGTGAGATGGATATAAAAATTCCCGAAACCCAATAAAAACCAGATGATAATGGGCGTGGCCACGATTCGAAAAATGGTCAGCATGTTTGGTATAGCCCGGCGAATCATAGGGGATTTCTTTCCTCCAGTGCGCGTCCCAAGGTGGCTTCGTCAATATACTCCAGATCGCCTCCCATGGGCACCCCCCTTGCCAGTCGTGTCATTTTTATCGGTCGCTCACGCAGTAAACGCGCCAGATACAGGGCTGTTGTTTCACCTTCAACGCTGGGATTCAGTGCAAGAATTACCTCGTCCACTGCATCGAGCCGTTGGATGAAGGATTCAATATTCAACTGGTCCGGGCCAACTCCTTCCAGGGGAGAGAGAATCCCACCCAGAATATGATACTTTCCCCGGTACCGTCCGGTGCGCTCAATAGCCACCACATCCATGGTATCTTCCACCACGCAAATGACACTGCTATCCCGATTCGGATGGGCGCAAATAGGACAGGGATCAGTTTCTGCTATCAATCCACAGATACTGCATGTCCCGATTTTATCCACACTGGCTTTGATTAACTCGCCCAGACGGCGCACATCATCCGCCGGCCATTTCAGCAGATCGAACGCCATTCGCTGGGCAGTTTTCTTCCCAATTCCAGGGAACCGCGATAATTGTTCGGTTATAAGTTCCAGTGTTTCAGGAAGCAGCTTCATGAATTACATACCAGGAATTTTCATGCCGGGAGGTAACATACCACCGGTAATTTTCCCCATGTGCTCCTGGGCGGCCTCCTGGGCATTGGACAGCGCTTGATTCACCGCAGCCAGCACGAGATCTTCAATCATCTCTTTTTCATCCTGCAGCACTTCCGGGTCAATGGTCACCGCCAGCACTTCCATCTTCGCATTGGCACGAACGGTCACCATGCCACCACCGGCCGTTCCCTCCACCTCAATATTCACCAGCTCTTCCTGCGCTTCTGCCATCTTCTGTTGCATTTGCTGGGCTTGCTTCATCAAATTGCCCATTCCACCTTTAGGTAACATGGTATCTCCTCTATGCTCTGTAAATATCGTTCATTGGGTTGTTAATCTTTAATAATCTCCCCGTCAAACAGGCTCAATACATGCTGAGCCACCGGATGACTCCAGACCTCATCTTCTTTCTTGGGTTTGGGCTTGAAATCAGATCTGATTTCAAGACGGAAGGATACCGGTTGCTGGAAAACCGATTCCAATGCTTTTTTCAGCAAGTCCCGCTCTTTCTGTAGTTTTTCTACCTGAAAATCGTGCTCCGCACTGAAGAATACCTGCAGGGTGTTTTTCTTAAATCCCCCCGGTGCGCCCTCTTCCAGAAATGTGGCCAGCATGGGCTTCAATTGACGCATCGCAGCAACCACATCGAGCCATTTTTCCTGAATTCCCTCAAGTGTAAGCGGTTCCCTGGGAGCAGCTTCAGTAACGGTCTCAGCCTGGTTGTCAACGGCAGATTCACCATCGGCAACTTTCTGCTTTGGGGACTTTGGACTATCCGCTTTAACTTGCTGTGTATCAGCAGGTTTATCTGGATTAGCTTGTGCAGGTTTTTCGTGGTTTTTTTCGAATGAATCAGATTCCCAGGATGGAAATTCTACTTTGGGTTCACGGGTTCCAACCGGACTTTTTTTTTCCGGTGTGCTCATATTCCCCTGTAGCAATTCATCCAGGTGAATTGCCCGGGTCATCTTGGTCATTTTCACCAATAATAATTCGGCTGCCACACGCTGATTGGTGGCTTGCCTGAGTTGCTGGAGCGTATCAATCGTCATATTCTGGATGCGAATCAGGTCGCGCTCATCAAAGAGCTTACTCTGTGTCATCATCCGTTCCTTCACCGACTCGGTCAAGTTGAGTAAATCAGTGCTGCTGGTGAGCCGTACAATCAGCAGTGAGCGCACATGTTCAGCCAGGCCGGTAAGGAATTCCCCCACATCGGCTCCGCCGGACAACAATTCATCCAGAGCATTCAAAATCACATCCGACGACTGGCTGGCGATGGCATCCATGGTATTAAAATAGATTTCCACATCCACAATGCCCAGAACCTGCCGCACCGTATTCAAATCAATGTCCTCAGGAGCAAATGCGATAACCTGATCCAGTAGACTCTGCGCATCCCGCAAACTGCCGTCCGCTTTGTTAGCGATAAGGATCAGGGAATCCATATCTGCCTGAATATGCTCTTCGGTACAGATATCCTGGAGCTGTTTCACCATGTCCCGACTGCCGATGCGTTTGAAGTCAAAGCGCTGACAGCGAGAAAGAATCGTGGCAGGGACTTTGTGGGGTTCTGTTGTGGCAAAAATAAACAACACATGCTCCGGTGGTTCTTCCAGCGTTTTCAATAAAGCGTTGAAGGCTTCCTTGGTGAGCATGTGGATTTCGTCAATGATATAAACCCGGTATTTGGAATGTGTGGGTGGATATTTTACAACTTCCCGTAATTCGCGGATGGAATCAATTCCCCGGGTGGAGGCGCCATCAATTTCCTGCACATCCATACTGCGCCCTTCTGTAATCTCCGTGCAATGCACACACTGATTACAGGGCTCGCTATTGGTGGGCGATTCGCAATTCAGCGCTTTAGCCAGAATTCGGGCAGTGGTGGTTTTTCCGACGCCCCGGGGGCCGGTGAAGATGTATCCCTGCCCCAGGCGGTCCCGATGAATGGCATTCCGTATGGTAACGGTGACATGCTCCTGCCCCACAACATCAGCAAACTGCTGGGGACGGTATTTAATGGATAGGACTTTATAGGACATGCTGTCAAATGCTTTTGGGTTGCCGGGTTATGGTTGAACCGATTCGAGAGTCTCTTCGCATGCGAGCCGTTGCCTGTTCCTGCCCGGGCATCCTCCCGGCACATGGTTTCGCCACTTACCGCTGCTTCCTTCCGGACCTGACGGGGTTCAGCAGGATTCCATTGCGAGAGACCCGGAGCAGGAACAGGCATCAGCCCGTAAGTCGGACATAATTTCCGTTCTGAATTAACTCCTGAAATCGGCTGACAAAAAGCTTGGAAATGTAAACGGCGGCTTCACCTCTTCCAAGTCGGAAGCAGATTCAACCGGAATTTATTGAATTACTGCAGCAGCTCTTTGATTTTTTCACTGCTGAATCCGAATTCAGAAAAAATGCGCTCCGCAGGCGCAGAAGCGCCAAATGTGGTCATCGCCAGAATATTCCCCTGAGCGCCCACAAATTCATGCCATCCCAGCGGCGAACCGGCCTCCACGGCTAATCGTTTGCTGATTCCGGGCAACAAAACATCATCACGATACGCTGCCGGTTGTCTGCGGAATAATTCCCAACTGGGCATGGAAACGACCCGGGTCGCTTTTCCGGCGGCTGTGAGTTCCCGGGCAGCTTCCAGTGCAATACCCACCTCCGATCCTGTGGCAATGATCAACCGCTCCGGATCATCGGCATCCAAAAGTGTGTACCCACCCCGGGCAACCGCATCAGTGGGAATTTTTGGTAACGCTGCCGTCTTCTGGCGGGTAAAAACCAGGACCGTGGGACCATCTTTCCGCTCCAATGCAATTTGCCAAGCCTGAGCGGTTTCCTGTCCATCGGCCGGTCTTATAACCACAAGGTTCGGAATAGCCCGTAACATGGCCAGTTGTTCAATCGCCTGGTGTGTGGGACCATCTTCCCCCACACCGATGCTGTCATGGGTAAAAATGAAGATACTGGGCAATTTCATCAATGCCGCTAATCGGATTGCCGGTTTCATATAGTCAGCGAACACCAGGAATGTCCCGCCGTAGGCGCGTAAGCCGCTGAGGGTGAGTCCATTCACAATAGCACCCATAGCGTGCTCACGCACACCAAAATGGAGATTGGGACCGGCGTAGCTACCGTACGCAAAATCAGCGGCATCATTGATATTGGTCTTATTGGAGGGTGCCAGATCGGCTGAGCCGCCCAGCAATCCGGGGAAAAATGGCTTCACCGCATTCAACGCTTTACCGTTGGCCGCCCGGGTAGCCATGCCGGTTTCCGGCTCCATTAATCCATCTAAGGCTTCCCGCCAGCCGATTTTTCCTTCACCGGTTAACAGTTGTGTCAATTCCGCGGCATCATCAGGAAATTGCTCCTGATACGACTGCCACATTTTCTGCCAGCGTTCATAAGCCCGCATGCCCCGTTCACCGGCTTTCTCAAAATGACCACGCACAGCATCCGGTATATAAAAGGGCTGAGTGTGCTGCCAACCCAGTGTCTCTTTCACCAATGCAATTTCGTCCTCCCCCAGTGGCGCACCATGGGCATCGGCGGAATCCACTTTGTTGGGACTGCCAAAACCGATGTGGGTTTTGCAGATCACCAGCGTGGGTTTGGTGTCATCAGCCATCCCCATTCGAATGGCATTTTCCACGGCGGTAATGTCATTTCCGTCCACGAGCCCTGTCACATGCCAGCGGTATCCTTCAAAACGCTTCCGCACATCATCGGAGCAGGTCAATGAAGTGGCGCCTTCGATCTGGATATTGTTGTCATCGTAGAGAAAAATCAGTCGGCCGAGTTTTAAATGTCCCGCCAGGCTGGCGGCTTCTCCCGTAATGCCTTCCTGCATGTCTCCGTCACCCATGAGTCCAAAAATAAAATGGTCAAACAACTTGTGTTTGGGGCGATTAAACCGGGCGCCCAGGTGCGCCTGAGCCATGGCCATCCCCACCGCCTGGGCAAATCCCTGTCCCAACGGTCCGGTGGTGGTTTCCACGCCGGGAGTGAGTCCATATTCAGGATGTCCGGGTGTGATACTGTCCCACTGCCTAAATTGCTTGATATCGTCAAGACTCAATGCATAACCGCTGAGATGCAATAAACTATACAGGAGCATGGACGCGTGCCCTGCAGACAGGACGAACCGGTCGCGATTCAACCACTCCGGATCCCGGGCATTGAAACGCATGATCCGATGGAAAAGTGTGAACCCCAAAGGCGCCGCCCCCATGGGAGCGCCGGGATGACCCGAATTGGCTTTCTGTACCGCTTCTGCTGATAAAATCCGAATCGTATTTATGCTCAATTCATCAATTTTGGATACCATATCAACCCTATTCTTCTGATTTATAATGACTTACCAGTCCAAGGTCACACACGGTGAAAATGGAGGTATTGCGTGGGCAAAACCTTCATTAACATGCCCTCGCCAATGCTGCTATACTTTCCATAAATCCTCTTTTTCAAAAAATCGCTGCAAAACTTTGATCATCATGGCTGAATCAGCCGAGCCGCATGTCTCCCGCACCGAATGCATGCTCAACATGGCCGTTCCCACATCCACCACCGGAATTCCCAAGTTCGTGGCAGTGATGGGGCCAATGGTTGACCCACAGGGTAAATCCGTGCGATGGATATAATGCTGAACCGGGACAGACACATCTTTGCACAGTGTTTTGAAAATTGCTGTGGTATCACTATCCGTGGCATATCGCTCGCGGGCGCTGTGCTTGATCACCGGACCACCGTTCATCTGTACCTGATGCTGACTGTCATGATATTCGGCATAATTGGGATGCACAGCGTGTGCTCCGTCTGCTGAGATGCAGAAAGTTTTTGCCAACCCGCGCTGAAACGCATGGTCCGGGCGTTTTCCCGATTCCAGCACGCGCTGAACCACGTGACGGATAAAGGGCGACGCCCCACCGGCAGCCGTATTGGAACCCACCTCTTCGTTATCAAACATGACCATCATACTGGTCGCGGCAGGTGTCTTTTTCACCTGTTGTAATGCCACCAATTGCGCATGACACATGGCCAGATTATCGATACGGCCACTGAAAATGAAATCGTCTTTCAATCCACCCAATTGCCCCGGCTGCAAGTCAATCAGTTCCAATTCCCAACTCACGATGTTTTCAGGCTGAACCTGCAATTCTTCACTTATGATATCATTGATAACCGACTGTCTATCAACCACTTCATCTGCATTTGATAAAGTCACAATTGGTGGGATGTGCTGTTGCTGATTTAACACCAATCCTTCATCGTTCACCTTCCGGTTCAGATGAATCGCCAGTTGGGCAATGCGCAGAATGGGTCGTTTGATCCATACCGGCATCGCCTGAATCGTACCTGCTTTTTCCACCAATACCCGCCCGGCTATGGATAAATCCCGGTCTGTCCAGGAAGCGATGAGCGGACCGCCGTAAACTTCGATCCCAAATTGCAGGTACCCAGCTTTGGTATAGGCCGCGTTTGGCTTAATCCGGAATCCGGGTGAATCCGAATGCGCACCAATGAGCCGAATGCCCGATTCCCATGCCGGTTGTTTCCCCATCTGCCAGGCAATTAGTGCCGTATCTGAACGGCTGGTGTAGTACTTTCCACCGGCTTCCAGCCGCCATTCGTCCTCTTCATTCAATTCCTTGTATCCGCTGTTATTCAACCGGTTACGGGTTTCGATTACAGCATGGTAAGCCGTGGGACTGGCATTGATAAACGCCAGTAAATCTTTAGCGGTCTTCATTGCACGATCTGTTTTGCCACTCATGGTGCTATCCTTTGCGCACAAATTGTTTTCCCGGAAGCTGTTGAGCCAATCCCTTCAGCTCCAATTGCAGTAACGTACCCAACAGGGCAAATGTGGTGGTATCCAGTTTCTCCGCTAACTGGTCAATGTGCTGCGGTTCACTGTTCAGCGCCTCAAAAATTCGCGCTTCTTCCCCCTCCAGCCCGATGGGCATTGCCATCTGTCCCTGGGATACACCCAGGCCAAACCGACCACCAATTTCCTGTAAAACATCCTCAATACCGGTCACCAGCTTCGCGCCCTGTTGAATAAGCCGATTGGTCCCCATACTCTGACTATTGTAAATAGAACCCGGTACGGCAAAAACCTCCCGATTCTGATCCAATGCCATATAGGCTGTGATCAACGCGCCACTTTTCGCCCCGGCTTCCACCACCACGATTCCCTGGGATAATCCACTGATAATGCGATTCCGGCGGGGAAAATTGGGCGCGTCCGGCTTGGTGCCAACCATGAACTCCGACAATAGCAGGCCATTGGACACCATTTTTTCAAACAGGTGGCGATTTTCCGCGGGATACACCCGATCCACACCGCATCCCAGCACCGCGATGGTGGATGCTTCGTACCGCAACGCTGTTTCATGGGCGGTGGTGTCCACACCACGCGCAAACCCACTTACCACAGTCACGCCGGCCTCCGCCAGCCCCTGAGTCAATTCCCTGGTAACCCGCTTTCCGGCAGATGTGGGCGCCCGGGTGCCCACTATTCCCAGCATGGGATTTTGCAGTAATTCAATATTTCCCCGATAGAACAACACCACTGGTGGATCATAAATGCGTTTCAGTGGCTCGGGAAATTCATCGTCCAGAAAGGAGAGAATGCCCACCTCGAACTTTTCCAGCAGCTTCACCTGACCATCGAGCAATTCCGTATCCGGTGGTGCCAAAATACTTTTCACCAATCCCTCATGAATGCCGGGGGTTTTGCATAAAATTTTCGGGGATGTGTTGAAAATGGCTTCCGGATTCCCCACATGGTGCAGCAGGTCAATCGCTTTGCGCGGACCCACACCTGGCACCGCCAAGAGGCGCAGTAGGGCAATTTGGTGATCAGTCAGCTGCAATCGTCTCCGCCAGGTATTTGATCAACGCGTCCAAGCCGGTTCTATTCAGCGAACTGATGGGAAATACTGGGATATTTTCCGGAAATTCAATTTCAGGAACCTCTGTGACAGAATCAATTTTTGTCACGGCAATGGCGCGCGGCTTTTTCATCATCCGGTCATTATACTGGGACAATTCGTGGACGAGTTTTTCATAGGTAGCCAGGGGTTCCGGGTCGTTCACATCCACCATGAATAGCAGAACCTTGGTGCGCTCCACATGCCGTAAGAAACGATCGCCCAGACCTTTACCCTTATGGGCACCTTCAATCAAGCCGGGGATATCCGCCATTAAAAAACTGGTATATTCACCCGATTTCACAATGCCCAGATTGGGTACCAGCGTGGTAAATGGATAATCGGCCACTTTAGGCCGGGCTTTTGATACGACCGATAATAAGGTGGATTTTCCGGCATTGGGGAATCCCACCAAGCCCACATCCGCTAACAGTTTTAATTCCAGACTGATCGCCCGAAATTCGCCCGGTTTCCCCTCTTCCGCGCGCCGCGGCGTTTGGTGGGTGGAGGATGCAAAATGGGCATTACCACGCCCGCCCTGACCACCGTGTGCAACAATAATCTCGTCCTCCGCGAGTTGCAGATCTGCGATAATCTCTTCCGATTTTTCATCTTTTACAATGGTTCCCGGCGGTACCTGGATGATCAGATCCTGCCCGCTGCGACCATTTTTCCGGCTTCCCTCGCCATGCCGGCCGGCTGGTGCCTTGTACTGCTTATGGTAGCGGATGTCCTGAAGTGTGTGAAGTTGCGGATTCACAGAGAGGATAACATTGCCCCCATTTCCGCCATCGCCGCCGGAGGGACCGCCTTTGGGAACGAATTTTTCACGCCGGAAAGCCACCACACCATTCCCGCCACGGCCACCTTCCGTCGTGATACGAACAAAATCGATAAATACAAAGCCACCGTCAGTACTCATGGTCGTTTACAATATCTTGGTTTAGGTAAAAAATACAATGATTGTTTGATTAATTACGGAGAGCTCTGCATTTTTTGACGGAGGATCTCGTCATTTTCCAGTGCATTGGCCACCAACTCCCTCGATGCGTCTTCATGGAGCTTCAAAAGCACCCAATATTTGCCACCGCTTGAATAGGTATCTTCAATCTGTGTTTCCAGTAGCAACATGTCCAACATCGCGGGTAAAATTTGCTTCAGGTAAAAATACTGTTCCTCGTTGATCATTCCGGCCCGACTCACCACATAATTTTCCATCCACGCCAGGACCATGGGTTGCAGAGCCTTACTCATCTCGTCCCGTCCCTGTTGAGCAGCCAGTTCAGCGCCATTCTCCCGACCTTCCTGAATACCGATCGCATAAAAATATCCCGGCAAAACCGGATCGCGCTGTGTCCAGGCTGGAGGCGTACGCAACAGGTTCCCGGATTGACTGCAAGCAGTTAATCCAACCAGAGCCATCGTTAAAATCGCAATCTGTAAGCGTCGCGCCATGCCACCTCCCGGATGAATGAAAAATCTATTTATCGTAAATAATATAGACTGTCAGTTATGCCATCTCCAACCACTGGTCGCTACCGAACGCGCAAAATAAAACCCTTCAGATAGCGTGACTCAGGAAAAGCCAGCCGAATGGGGTGATCCGGTGCCTGACCGAGCTGTTCCAGGATCTGGACATCCCGCCCGGCGTCCAGCGCTGCGTAATGCAAAATGCGTTGGAAATGCTCCCGACTCAGTGATCCCGAGCAGGAAAATGTTACCAGGATTCCATCCCGATTCACCAATTTCATGGCCCACAGGTTAATATCTTTGTAAGCGCGTTCAGCGTGTTTCAGCGTAGCACGCGTCGGCGCAAATTTGGGCGGATCAAGAATGATCACATCGAAAGAGCGGGCAGCATCCCGGTAGGTGCGTAATGCCTGAAAAACATCCCCTTCATCAATAGCAACCCGCGATTCATCAATATCATTTAATGCCAAATTCTGCTTCAGCATCTCCAAGGCCGGTTGGGAAGTATCCAGAAAGCGTACAGATGTTGCCTGGGCATTAAGGGCGTGCAATCCAAACCCGCCCGTGTAACAGAAAGCATCCAACACCGATTTATCCTGACAATACCGGGCAACGGCGTGGCGATTTTGCGCCTGATCCAGGTAAAAACCGGTTTTTTGAGATTCGTCCGGTTGGAGCATGAAGCGGGTCTCCCCTTCTTGGATCATGATCTGACCGGGATCGGTCCCGTGATGCCACATAACCCGTGGGTCCAGACCTTCCAACTTCCGGACTTCCAGATCGCTGCGTTCCAGAATCCCGGCCGGTTGATATTGAGCTAAAAGGTGTTGTACAAGTATATCGAGCACCCGCTCCATTCCGGCACTGAGGATTTGCATCACCAGATAGTTCCCGAATGCATCCAGGATGAAGCCCGGCAGTTGATCCGATTCACTGAAAATGAGTCGTCGCGCTACATGAGGCTGAAGTTTTCCGTCCGGGAATCGCAGATGAATGGCGCGATCCATCTGATGCTCATACCACTGGCGATCAATACTGTCCGATTCATCCCAGGAGACCAGGCGTAAAGCGATTTTGGACTGGGGTGAGAAATGGGCGTATGCCAGAAATTGACCCGATTCATCCAGCACCTGAACAGTTTCACCCGACTGGGGCTCTCCGCTCATTTGAGCGATACCCTGACTGAAAACCCAGGGGTGAAAATGTCTGGCCTGGACGGCTGCTTTTGGTTTTAAATGCACTTTTATCATTGTAGCGCTATCTTAATGTGTGAACCAACATTCCATACACTTTTTATCACGCAGTCCCAGACTGAGAGAGGATTAGAAAATGGGGAAAATCGCGTTCGCTGTCCATGGTGGGGCTGGTGTCATTCTCAAGGAAAACATGACACCGGAACGTGAAGCGCAGGTGCGAGTCGGGTTAAAAAAAGCGCTGGAAGTCGGACAAAATATTTTGACCACAGGCGGTTCGAGTCTGGATGCAGTGACAGAAGCCATCGTGATTCTGGAAGATTTACCGGAATTCAATGCCGGTCGGGGATCGGTATTCAATCATTTTGGGAAACATGAAATGGATGCGGCGCTCATGTCCGGTCGCGAACTAACCACCGGTGCGGTAGCCAGTGTCACCGGCGTCCGAAATCCCGTTCGCCTGGCCCGGGCAGTGCTGGAAAAGACGCCCCATGTCCTGCTCACCAGCGAGGGCGCTGAAGCGTTGGCGCTGGAGTTGGGTCTCCCCTTCGAGTCGGAGGAGTATTTTTACACTGACCATCGGTATAAACAGCTCCAGCAGGCGTTGGAACGGAATCAGACGCAGTTGGATCATGCGGACGATGGGGAGGAAGATAAAAAATTTGGGACGGTGGGTGCGGTGGCGCTGGATCAACACGGGGATCTAGCAACGGGTGTTTCTACCGGTGGAATGACGAATAAAAAATATGGTCGTATTGGTGATTCCCCTATCGTGGGTGCCGGCCTGTATGCAAATAACAGAACGTGTGCGGTTTCCGCCACGGGTGAGGGCGAGTATTTCATCCGAGGCGTGGTTTGTTATGACATTTCAGCCCGGATGGAATATTTGGGTGAAGACCTTACCCGGGCTGCCCAAACGGTAATTATGGACCGACTGAGTGACCTCGGTGGCTCGGGCGGCATCATCAGCGTTGATGCGTCAGGATGTATCTCCATGCCGTACAATACACCGGGGATGTATCGGGGATTTCTCAACGACAAGGGTGAAGCGGTGGTGCGGATCTGGGAATATTGATCAACCAAAAAGCCCGAAGCCTGTTGCCAAGTCCGGGCTTTCTTCACCTATGATGCTGGAGATGAAGTTTTGTGCCTAAGATTTCTTAAAGGTTGAATAAATAGCTGGCTTTGATGAGGAAAATGTCGTTGGGAGAGCTGCTGAACAACGTATTCAGGTCATCGCTCAGGGCGAATTCTCCCTGATTCATAGAATCAGTACGTCCCTGAGACCATACCAGATACAGGGTACTTCCGGGGCGGTATTCCCAGCGCAAGACCAGATTGGAATTGTACTGCTTGTAATTGAAATCCCGTTGCGGGAGCGAGAAGTTCATCACGCCATCCTGCTCCACATCCACTTCATATTGTTCAGCGGTAGCATCCCAGATGATTTCATTGCCCTGTAATTTGTGGTAGCGCCGGGAGATTTCACGAGCTTCCGGGTCCACAACCATTAAATGTTGCGTATATCCACCGGCAGTGATAAAAGGTGATGCGTAATACTGCAGTGTGAGTTCAGGTGTCAAAGTCACATCCACCCGTAAGGTTGTGTTCAGTGAACGCTGATTCAGTTTGGCCACGATATAGTGTTTTTCACCGGTTTGGTCATCCACCGGATTGGCATACCAGGCGGTATTATCAATGGTATGATTCAAATCGGCAGACAGATTCAGCACCACATTGTAAAAGGGCCGGTAAGTGGTGTAAAAACTGGTTCCTCGCCAATTGCTCCCATCCACATTTTGTCCGGAATGACCATTGTAACCCACTATCCAGTCCTTACGATAATCGGTCTGCATGCCCCACCAACCATTGACTGCCGGATCAATGTACAGCCGCGGTCCACCACGTAACAGGTTCACCGAATACCGCCACTGCGAGTAATTGATACCCATATTCATACTCCAGTAATTGGGAAAATGATACCACCCATTCGTATTCAGGTTGAATCCCAGTTTCTCACCACTATTGGTATACGACATGGACTGATTGAAGTTAATCCCAATACTATTATAGTAACGGGTCGCTTCATTCTTGCGGTAGCCCAGCCAGATAAATTCCATCTGATTGTCCACTGCCTGGTGAAACCCCAGATCATTGGCTTCGAAACCCGGTGAATATCCGATAAATCCGATAGCACCACGCCAGTCACCGCCACCGGATTTTCCGAAAACAACTTTATGGGCGACACCACTTAAGGACGTTGCGCTGGAATCCAGCTTCAAATAGTCCGCACCTTCACCCGGGCGCTGAAAAAAGTGGGACGGACTCGTCTGTGTATTCAGAATCGCGTCAGTGGATCCTAGTACATGGGTGCCTGCCAGGGCAAGTTGAATATAATAACGATCTTTCCAGAAGTTGTGGGTCAGGTCCATACCGCTGGCGTAGGCGTCGCGCCGTAACCAGCTCAATTGCGGTTCATTGGAAAGGTTGCGATTGGTAGCGGTCAATATCCCACCAATGGCCGTTCGACCGTCATTAAAATCGCGCTGGATTCGGGAGACAAAATAATTGGTGGGTGGCTCAACTGTCTCCGTGAAATCTGATGCGATATCAGAACGCAGTGTAGCTGTTTCCCGGGCTGTGATGGCATCCAGAACACCGATGGACCAACCGGATTGGGTACGCCCACTGACTTTCACGGCCGTTCGGATATTGGTGCTGTTGGGCATGTCCACATGGTAGCCGGAATCCGGATCAACGGAGGGGTAAGATTGTGGTGAACGACCGATGCGGCGGGAATAAAAGAGGGACAGATTTTGCAAATCCCCGTCACCAAACCCCAGCGAATAATGAAAAATGTTGCTCCCTTCTACAAAAAAGGGGCGCTTCTCAGAAAAGTAGCTCTCGAAAGCCGATAGATTTAATTCAGCGGGATCAGCCTCCACCTGACCAAAATCAGGATTGATGGTCACATCCATGGTAAGGTCATTGGTAAGTCCGTATTTGATATCCACGCCCATTTTTTTGGAAAAGTTATAATCGTCCCCGTGTGTTTCATTCACCAACTCTGAAGATCGGTTATAAGTGCTATTGGCGTAGGGTGCTACATAGAGACGCCTCTGTCGGGGGATATCGTCCAGCCCGGTCAATCCTCCAAAATGGCGAACAAAACCCGATTCATTCTGCGGCCAGTAAGCCCACCAGTCCTCCTCGCCAAGTCGGCTGATATTGCGATAGATCTGTAATCCAAAGGTATGGCTGTTGGCATCGGAAAATCGCAATTCGCGCAAAGGGATTTTGAACTCAGCCGACCAACCGTCTCCCTCCACCGATGTTTTCCCCTCCCAGAGCGCATCCCAATTCTGGTCTTGTCCGTCGTCATTAAACCAGCGCATATCCGACTTGACACCAGCCGGATTCAGTCCAAATCCAAACCCGGTCCGATTGTCATTATAGCTGTCAAAACCCACATAAACCCAATCTGATGGTGAGTCTTCGTCCCGACGGGTGAGGATACTTCTTATCTTATCAACTTCAGAATCATAGGCATAGATGCCCACATACAGATATTTTTCATCATAAAGAACCGTAAACCGGGTGGTCTCTGAAACTGATATGCCATCATAAGGCTGACGCTGGACAAGGTCTGATCGAAATGTCGCACGCCGCCAGGCCGGGTCATCCAACTTCCCATCAATGTGAATTGCCTCAGGAGCAACTCGCATGGCAGTAAATACCTTGTTGGAGGATCGGGACCAGGCGGATTCAGACTGGCTTCTTCCGAACATTAGAGCAAATAAGAGCAGGGATAGAATCGCTATACGCATGTCTTTACCTTATTTTAGTTCCATGTTGCGCACCTTAGACCAGCCAAATGAAAAGGGTTGTCATTTGAAACTTTTAAAATTAACTACCGCCCTGAAATTGACCGGCTGGAAACATAACAACCGGGATCGGAGATTAGAAAATGGTTATCGCCATACTCGTTACCAGGGACAATCGAAATTCAGAAACTGAAAATTTGGGATATCCGACCGCTGTCCAGATAATGCAACGACACTCTTTAGTGAGTACTCAAGGGAACACCCAATAACCATGCGCGTTTTCATTTCCATGCGATTTTTAACACTTTTCCTCATCAGTACCTGCGTTTTGGCATTACAAATCGAACAAATCTCTCAGGGCGAATCCGATCTGCTGGTGTCACTGGAGATTAAAGCATCGACCTATGAGACTGTCTTCACAGTGGGTGATCGTCACCTGAACTTACCGGCAGTACCAGACGCGGATTGGACCTATTTTCCCGGCCGGAATACGCTACGACCGCTCATAACCATTCCCATTGTACTGCCCCCCGACGGCCGACTGCCCACGCTGCAGGTGCTGGACCAGACAGTCACCCAATTATCCTTTGAATTTCCCGAATTTTCACCACAGGAAGCAGAACTTTCCGGCGTCTCCCGTGCGGATGGCTCCCTGGATCCCAATGCAGCGGCTCAGGTGGTAAGGACCGGGCGTAGTGGACAACGCTGGTTCGGCGCGGTGCTCATTCAGCCACTCACGCTGGAGGGGCAACAAATCACCGCCCTGTCCCTGCGTCTGGATTTTGGTCAGACACCGCAACTTCAGGTTGATTCCGGACCGGTGAAGATCCCGGCATTGAATGCCGAAATGGCAAAAGGCTGGACGATTCCCCGGGGAAAAAAACTGTCCCGGCGTGTTGACAACCCTCCGGAGGGCTCCTGGTACAAAATCCCCATCCGTGAAAATGGAGTTTATGCCATCACGCGCACCAGCCTGTCCGGATCGCTGCCCCAGATCGCGCCGGAGAAATGGCGGCTCTTTGCCCCCTACTCGCAAGGGAGAACATTACCACAGAACCTGGAAGTTGATGGCGTCATACCACCCAATCTGATTGAGATCAGTTATCAGGGTATGGGACTTGGTGATGGTGAACTAAACGAGGGTGATCAATTGCGCTTTTTCGCCCGGGGACCCAATGGCGACCTGCATGGCGACCATGTGACCAATCCTTTTTTTAATGAAGTGTACTATTGGCTGCTCATTCCCTCCGATCCCAACGCGGAGGGCAAATCCATTCCAACTCTCACATCCCTGGATGGCGATACCGACACCATCATCAATACCTACAAAGAGGTGTTCTATCACGAAAAAGAGCAGAAAAACCCTCTGCGGTCCGGCCTTACCTGGTTCGGTGAACAATTCGTGGGAACCAGCACAACCCTTACACTAAAGTTTGACGCCTGGGACCCTGTTACCACGGGTGATTTGACGGTTTCAGCCCGCTTTTACCCCAGCCTGGAAAGCAGCTTAGGTTCTGATAATCATTCGGTTTCCATTCTGGCAAATCAGACAACCCTGCGCCAGTACAATACCACCGGCACAATGCCGTTTAATGTGTTCGGAACGGCCAATGCCGGGGTGCTGAACCAGGGTGAAAATCAAATTCGATTACATTATCAGTCCAATCGCAGTCAGAGCGAAATCTACCTGGACTCACTACGCCTGAGTTACGAGCGCCCTTTAGCGCCGAAATCCGGCGAAATCGTCATGGCTCATCTGCATTTGGACGCAGGTCTGAATCGGGTGGTGTTCACCAATCTGAATAGCAACGATCATTTTTGGGATGTGAGTGATCCGGCTGCTCCGGCTCAATTGACCATTCAGGCGAATCAATTTCAGTTGAACGGACCAGGCGCCTTACATCTGCTGGGATTCAGCGATGATGATGTTCGAACCGCCACAACCATAGAAGTGTCAGATTTTACGTATCAGTTGCGGCGCCCGGAAATTGATGGTGAATATATCGTCATTGCACCTAAGATTTTCAGTCAGGAAGCCGAACGAATCAAGGATCTCCGGGAAAACCGGGTGCTTCCAGAGGATCGAATGACGGTGAAGATCGCCTATATAGAGGATATTTATCGGGAATTCGCAGCCGGCGCCCAGGATCCCATCGCCATTCGGAATTTTATCAGTTATGCCTATTGGAATTGGCAAACCCAGCCTGGCTATGTTTTCATTTTAGGAGATGCTGATTATGATTACCGAAATTATACCGGCCAGTCCAAAATTTTAGTTCCCGTCTGGGAAACGGACGGAACCAGCAGCGGCAATCTGAGTGACATTGCAACACGCGCTACAGATGATTTTTACGTCTATGTAGTCGGTGGACCCGGTGACCGTGCACCTGACCTGGCCATTGGGCGATTACCGGCGCGAGATTTAACTTCACTCACCATCATGGTGGATAAAATTGACGCCTATCAGACCAATCCGGTGCCCGGGGTCTGGCGAAATACGGCGATTCTGGTCGGTGACGATCCCTTACGTCCGTCTGTGGGTGAAACAATGCATATTGGACAATGCGAGGACCTTTACAATCGTCTGCCGGCTTCTTTCATCACCAAAAAAATCTACCTTACCGAATACCCGGATGTACAGGATCCCACATCTGCTTATGTACGCAAACCGGATGCCCGGGAAGATTTGCTACAGAAGATTTATGATGGCGCTGCCATTATTACCTATATGGGTCATGGCAGCCCCACAGTCTGGGCGCAGGAACGGGTATTCACCCAAAGCGATTTACCCCGCCTGGACACGGGGATGAAATTACCCTTCTGGGTAGCTGGTACCTGTGACTGGGGCTATTTCGATGATGTGAACAGTAATTGCGTGCCTGAAACGATTCTCAATATGCGGGACGAAGGCGGTGTTGGCATTCTCACAGCAACCCGTAAAGTGGGTTCTTTTTCCAATGCCACACTGATGAAATCGGTCTATGAAGGTTTGTTTCAATATGGTGATCGCAGCACATCCAATACATTGGGCGATGCGGTTCGTCTTGGAAAATCAAGCAGTTTTAATACAATGAATGATGAGAAGTATGTACTCTTTACAGACCCGGCACTGAAGCTGGTCAGCCCAAGGGACAAGGGCGTCATGGAGCAGGTTACACCATCTCAACCCCGCGCTCTGGGGAAACTAGCCTTTTCCGGAGATGTCCAATCGGACGCGCCATTGGATGGCCAGGCTGTGGTGACCGCGTATGACTCCAAACGGAATGTGACGCGTCATTATTCCGGGTATGTCCCCAACAGCTCCCAGGGGTATTATGAAGGCGATATCTCCTACATCCTGCCGGGTCAGCGCATTTTCCGCGGGCTTATAAGCGTTACTTCTGGTGCATTCAGCGGTGAATTCACCATTCCCAAAGACATTCGCTACGTGGGCCGTTCCGGAATTTTGAATGTTCAATATTGGGATACGCAGGGGCATTCAGGTGTCGCTTTTGTGGATACGCTGAGTTTTACAGGCAGTGATTCCACCAGCACTGACGAAACCGGGCCTGATATCCAGTTCTACTACTTTGGACAGCCGTTGATGAATGGATATCAGGTGCTGGGAAGTGACAATCTCACGATTGAAATCTACGATGAAAATGGCATCAACCTCACCGGTGTTGCCGGACACGGCATTTCGCTGGCCATTGATGAAGATTGGGTCAATGCGGTGGATGTAACCGAACTCTATGAATATGATGTGGATCGCACCGACCTGGGCAGACTCGATGTTCTGCTTGCCAATATGGAGGAGGGGACCCACACGGTGAGTGTGAAAGCCTGGGATAATTTCAACAATCCAAATGTGAGCACCATTTCCCTCAACTTTACCAGTTCCACTGAATTCCAGATCGTGGATATTTACAATTATCCCAACCCCATGACCTCGGAGACAATTTTCTGGTTCCGGTTAACCGATGCAGCCGATGTGAAAATTAAAATATTTTCCCTGGGAGGACGCATGGTACGCACCATTTCACTGGGGAGCGTGGGAAAAGGCTATCATATGGGGCACTGGGATGGCCGGGATGAGTTTGGTCAGTTACTGGCGAATGGTGTCTATCTGTATGTGGTGGAGGCAAAGTATGACCTGGCTGCTGATCCGCGACAGGCGATTCAGAAATTGGTGATTTCTCGATGATCCCAACGTTCACCTGCCCCATCACACTGGCCAGCCAATCTCCCAGGCGAATTGAATTGCTGCACAAAATCGGACTTGAATTTTCCGTGCATCCTGCCGGAGTTCCAGAACCACCTGCTGTTCCCGGTGAAAATCCCCTGGAGTATGCACAAAAAATGGCTCTCATGAAAGCCCGCAAGGTTGCGGATGAACTTCCTGACCACCTGGTGATCGGTGCTGATACGGTTGTGGTGGTGGCGGAAAATATTTTAGGCAAACCCGCCACAGACGACGAAGCCCGCGAGATGCTGAATCTACTGGCAAATCGCTGGCACTTGGTGACCACGGCTTACGCTATGGTCAAGCAGGATCAGCAGTTTGAATTCGCCCATCAGCAGACTACCCGGGTCCATTTCCGGGCGCTTTCGACGGCAGAGATTGAGCATTACATCAATACCGGGAGTCCCTTCGACAAAGCCGGTGCTTACGGGATTCAGGATTACTCTGCCATCTTTGTGGATGCCATTGACGGGTGCTTTTATAATGTGGTGGGCTTGCCGCTGAGTCATCTGGTTGACTCGTTAATAATTGTGAGTGACCAGCTCAGCTCCGCTTGATTTACCACGCGCGAAGCGTTAAAATTCCTCTAATACTGAATAACTGCTAGGAGTACCCGTGGCCTTCCATGAGGATTTGAAAAGTTACCGTCTGAAACAGAACATTACGCTGGAAGAAATTTCCGACCGCACAAAAATCAACATTAATACACTCAAGGCATTCGAAGAGGGCGATTTCAGTAGTTTGCCCACGACGTATGTGCGGCTATTTCTGAAAGCGTATGCCAAAGAGATCGGCATGACGGAAGAGGAAGTGCTGCGGAATTACGAAAATGAAGTTCAATTTGCCGGTCA
This sequence comes from Fidelibacterota bacterium, assembly GCA_021734065.1. GTDB lineage: Bacteria > Fidelibacterota > UBA8477 > UBA8477 > UBA8477 > UBA8477. The sequence continues at coordinate 48,151 of JAIPJQ010000002.1, forward strand.
AAGCGAATCACAGGCACGTAAAGAATCGGCTCGCCGGGCGGAGGAGCCATCATCAAATGCCAAACCTAAATCCGATGCTTCCGGTCAACGGATACTGCTCAATAGTCCGAATCAACCAGCTACCAAAAAAATAATTGTCAGCGCCATTATTCTTATCCTGATCATTGTATTTGGTAAACTGGCCATGCGACCATCCGATGAGCCGGAGAAACAACCACCTGCCGTGATTGCTCCACCCGCTTTAAGTTTGTTTGAAAAATCCGACTCCCTATCCTGGGGATTATCCGGTTTATTATCTGATTCAAATGCTGTTGAAGTTGGAGCAAGCCTTCCCGTTACCCTCTACATCAAACGGGATTCTTTACCCACAGATACGGTCCTGGTTGACTCCGGGCAGGTCTACCTAAATTCCTTCGTCAAACGACTGGACATTTTTGCCTATCCGTCGAATGGAGCGGCATTCGTTCTCATGGATCAACCCCTCCAGCCCTTTAATCCGGCCAATTCCTGGACTCAGCTCAAGGTCCGGGGAGCGGAGAGCATTCTCTACTCCTATTCATTAAAATAACCCACTTCTCCCCACACGGGGTGTTGGTACTTTCAAACAGGCCGCTAAAATGCGGCCTGTTTTGTATTGCATAGAAATAATCCACCGGCATATCTTTTGATATTGTGGGGACTGAAACACTTTTCCCCCACTTTTCCATCCGAAAGACAAATATTACACTAAACTATTATAATTACTATACTTTACTGCTATCACGAAATGTTCGTGTCAGCCTGTTCTTTACTGGGTACAGCACAATTTAATCCTTAGACCAACAATTTTTTCTTGTGTTGGTGGGGAATAGTGTGTAAGATTGGGGAAAAGTGGGGTATTTTCCCACAATCAAAGGGGCTGATGACATATTTATCGTTCACTGGGGAGTATCACTACTCCATTGATGCCAAGGGGCGGGTTAACCTGCCGGCTCCGCTGCGGAAGGCACTACCTGAATCCAGTGAGGAAACAGTGGTGCTGACCCGTGGACAGACGGAGAACATCGTTGCATTCCCGCTGGACGAGTGGAAGAAAATCCAACTGGGATTAAACAAACTCTCTACGATTAACCCACTGCACCGGAACTTCATCCGGAGTCTCACACGCTGGGCATCCTATTGCAAATTTGACTCACAGGGGCGAATCGCTATCCCCCAGAATCTCTTAGAGTACGCAAATATTAAAAGAGATGTGACAATTATCGGCCTCAACTCTGAAATCGAAATCTGGGATCCGGAACTGCTGCAACAGCACGAACAGACCGATTTCAAATTGGATCAGGAAGATTTTGAAAATCTGGCGGATGAATTGCGCCGGCCGTGACCTCCCCATCACCAGCGTCCGGCAGCCACAAATCCGTTCTCCGGAACGAAGTGGTGACCTCGTTGGTGACATCCAAACAGGGTATTTATGTGGACGGCACATTCGGGAAGGGCGGTCATACCCGGGCATTAGCCGCAGCACTTAACAAAAGTGCTACTCTGGTCGGGATTGACCAGGATGCTTCCCTGCTGGAGACGTTTGATCAATCAGGTATTGCACAATCCCTTCATTTGGTGCATGCCAACTTCGAAAATCTGGATCAGGCTTTGAGGGCAATGGGTATTCAACAGGTAAACGGAATTCTATTTGATTTGGGGTTGAATTCAGCCACCCTGGAGGATGCTGCCCGTGGATTTTCTTTCGATCGTAACGGTCCCCTGGATATGCGTTTCGATCAGAGTAAGTCGCTCACGGCTGCCAAAGTATTAAATGAATATGACGAGAAATCCCTGAGTAAAATCCTTTTCGAATACGGGGAAGAGAAAGCCGCCCGCAAAATGGCCGCAGCCATTACCAAGCGGCGAAAAACTACGTCCCTGGAAACCACGGCTGATTTACGCACCATCGTTGCCGAATTGACACCCCATAAGTATCTGGTCAAAGCTTTGTCCAGGGTGTTCCAGGCAATTCGGATTGAAGTAAATCATGAATTCGAAGCCTTGAGAAGTGGTTTGGAAAAAGGGTTGGACTTATTGGTACCAGGCGGCCGGTTGGCAGTCATTTCCTACCACTCCCTGGAAGACCGGATCGTAAAGCGCTATTTTCAGTCGCAAGCTTTACAATCGGCGCCCCCAGAAATCCAACCCTATCAAACCACCGTTCCCGGTCGTGTGAAATTGGTTACCCGTAAACCCATTGTGCCTTCAGTTGAGGAGATTAAGGAAAATCCCCGTGCGCGCAGCGCAAAACTCCGTGTGGTGGAGCGAATTTCATGAAACGGCGTAACGGCACCTTTAGTGAAATTGTGAAAAGCCTGATGTACATCAGCGTCATTCCGTTGGTAGCTGGCGGACTGTTTATGTATGTCCATATAGAGGAACAGGTCCGGGAAGCCAGTGCTCAGATTGAAAAGCTGCGGGCACAGGAAGCACAATTACGCAATCGGCAGAGTGTGTTGATTTCACAACAGAAGCGCGCCACGCGACCGGACCAGCTCACACTGCGGGCAGTTGAACAGTTAGACATGGTTCAACCGATCCCTGAATCCATAACGATTGTGGTGCCGCAGTGAGTGTGAATACGTATAAGCGGTTTCGTCTGCGCATGGGCATTCTGCTCATCATGGTTGTATTGGTATGGCTGGTGATCGCGGGACAATTATTCCGGATTCAGATTTTGGATCATTACAATCTGAAACACAAGATCACCCAGCAGTTCATTAATAAAAAGCCTATCAAGGCGATGCGGGGAAATTTTTACGACAGGAATGGTCGCCAGCTCACCCAGAATGTGATGCACTACTCCTTTGCGGTTAATCCTAATCGCGTGGAGCGTCCACAGCAATTGGCAGAACTGCTGTCAAAAGTCACTGGTGAATCCCAGTTGCATTTCCTGAAAAAAATCAACGATAAGTCCAAAATATTCACCTATCTGAAACGGAATGTCCCCAAGCAGGATTGCGAACTGCTGCTGGCATTTCAGGATCCGGGCCTCATCAAAGAACCCTCCTTTCGGCGCTATTATCCATACGGAGAAGTAGCGGCTCCATTAATAGGTCTGGTAGGTACCGACAACGAAGGCGTCACTGGTGAGGAATACTATCTGGACCATGAGTTATCGGGTGAAGACGGCTGGATGGTTGTGGGCGCCGATGGTTTGGGTAAAGCCAGAATGCGGGGGGAATTCCCCCGGCAAGCTCCACGGGATGGAAACGATGTTTACCTCAGCATCGATCTGGAAATGCAGATCATCCTGGAGCAGGAGCTGAAAAATGCCATTAAGCGCCATCGGGCGGATGGGGCTATGGGAATTTTACTGGAACCCAATACCGGTGAGATTTTAGCCATTTCATCACTCCCCTCTTTCAATCCCAATAAGCTGGATAAACTTCCCGGACAGCCGCTGGTTCTGGCTCCGGTAACTTCCACCTTCGAACCTGGGTCAACCTTCAAAATCATCAGTGCCATGGCTGCTCTGGAAAAGGGTATCGTCAAGCCTGATGAAACCATCTATTGTGAGAATGGCAGCTATCCCATTTCTGCCGATGTACGGATCACCGACTGGAAGCCATTTCAGTATTTATCCTTCCGGGAAGTCATTCAGGAATCCTCAAACATCGGCGTGATCAAAGTCAGCGACCGGTTGGATCCCATTGACCTGTTTGCCATGGCGCGGGCTTTCGGGTTTGGAGAACGCACCGGTGTCAGCTATCAGGGCGAGTCGGATGGGGTATTGAAACCCGTTAAAGACTGGTCTGGTATCAGCCACGCTGAAGTTTCCATCGGATATGAGGTTTCCGTCACCGGATTACAACTGACGCTGGCCTATGCAGCAATTGCCAATGGTGGCTACCTCATGGAACCGGTGCTGATTCGCTATATCCGTGACCACAACAACCAATTTCTGAAGGTTGACAATGTGGGTGTGGTTCGTCAGGTAGCTACATCCAAAACAATCAATACTCTGACAGCAATGTTGGAAGATGTGGTTCGCCAGGGTACCGGGCATGCCGCCAATATTCCCCAGCTCAGGATTGCCGGCAAATCGGGAACTGCTAAAAAATTGGTTAATGGAAACTATGTAAATCAATATATGGCTTCCTTCGTGAGCTTTTTCCCTTCTGATAATCCGGCCTACGTCCTGGCTGTAATTGTTGATCGGCCGCGTCGTGGAGGGTATACCGGTGGGCAGGTGGCTGCACCGGTCTGTCATAATGTTTTCAGTCGTATTTACAATTTGAACCAGGATGAAATCATTCTGGAGCCTGTGCCGGAAAGCCCCCGCACATCACCAGAACATCATGTGATGGCAGCCAATCTGCTTTCAAGTGTCATTCCTGTATCCAATTCCTCTACCGGTACCCTCCAAATGCCGGATGTACGGGGACTTAGCAAAATCAAAGCATTACAAGCCCTTTCCGCGGTGGGGATCACACCTCACTGGGTGGGCAGCGGTCGGGTAGTAAGACAGAGTCCTGCCCCCGGCAATGCCATTAAATCACAAACGAACTGTACGGTGTATTTGTCAGAATGAGAGAATTAGCCGATTTACTTGAAGGTCTGGAAGCCAGTATAACCGGTCGGAAAAACCGGATCATCACTGGTTTGGTCTACGATTCCCGAGCCGCCCGGACAGGCAATGTCTTCATCGCTATCAAAGGCGAGGTTACGGATGGTCACAAGTTCATTGATCGGGCTATTGAAAATGGCGCCATGGTCATCGTCCACGATCATGATTTGGAGCGTTATCGGGATGAAATTACCTATGTACGGGTTAAAAACTCCCGGGAAGCGATGCCCCATCTGGCCGCCCGCTTTTACTATTTCCCAGCCAACGAAATGCTCACGATTGGCGTTACCGGCACGAATGGTAAAACCACCACGACCTACTATTTCCAACACCTTTTAGCCGCTGCACACCAGCAGGCCGCCATTATCGGCACAACCGGTGTGCGCTATGCCGGTCAGTTTGAAGAACTCCCACACACCACACCGGAATCGGTTGACCTGCAGGCAATTTTAGCAGACTTGGTGATTCACAAATGTCGTGCGTCAATCCTGGAAGTCTCTTCCCATGCCCTCATCCAGCATCGCGCGGATGAAATCAATTTCAATGCCGCCATTTTCACCAATTTGACGCAGGATCATCTGGATTACCATGCAACTCTGGATGCCTACGCCCAAGCCAAGCAAATTCTATTTAATCAGCTCTCAACGGATTCAATCGCGCTGATTAATGGGGATGACGAATATGCAGACGTCATGGTGGCAAAGACACCTGCAAAGGTCATTCGTTACGGTCAGGGTGAATCCTGCGATTATCGCCTGACCCGTTTCGAGCCGGGCTCAGAGACTACGCAGTGTACGCTACAAACACCCAAGGGTGAGTTGAGCTTCGAAGCCAATATCGTGGGCTTATACAACGGGTATAACCTGCTGGCGGCAATGGCGACTGTCATGGAACTGGGATATGACTTTGCCAAATTCCAACAAGCATTGACCAAAATGCCCGCGGTACCCGGCCGGCTGCAACAAATCTGCACATCGCAAAAAAAAGTCTTTATTGATTACGCCCACACGCCCAGCGCCATGGAAACGGTCCTGAAAGCATTACGCCAATTCTACCCTGATTCACGGCTCATAACCGTTTTCGGTTGTGGTGGTGATCGGGATAAGGGCAAAAGACCCATCATGGGAAAAATTGCCACGGAACTGAGCGATTATACGGTGATCACGGATGACAATCCCCGCTCTGAATCCACCGAGGCCATCATCCGGAACATTCTCACCGGCTGTGTCCCCAATAGTGATTTTGAAATCATCCCCCATCGCTATGGCGCCATTCAGCGAGCTATGCAAATGGCTGAGGAAACGGATGTCATCGCCGTTCTGGGCAAGGGACATGAGAATTATCAGGAGAAGCAGGGTATTCGCTATCATTTTGACGACACGGAAGTGATCCGGCGCTGTTTGGAGGTTAATGGCTGTTAATTCACAAAACTGTCGCGCACTCACCGGCGTAAAAATCTTTGGTGAATTCCAGCGACCAATACGTGGTGCTGTTATTGATTCGCGCAAGGTTCGGCCGGGTAATTTGTTTGTCGCATTACCGGGCGAACACACGGATGGTCATGCGTTTATTCCGCAGGCAGTGGAAAATGGTGCTGGCGCAATCCTGGCGAGTCTGGAATGGGCCACCGGCAATGTCTGGAACGCTTCAATTCCCCTCATAGCCGTTCCTGATGTGGAAAAAGCGCTGGGTGAATTGGCGCATTTTCATCGCCAACGATTTGATATTCCCGTTTTGGCCATTACGGGTACCAACGGCAAGACCACCACAAAAAATATGGTTGCCGCAGTTCTGGAAACCCGCTATTCGCTCTTGAAAACTCAGGGCAATCTGAACAACCAACTGGGACTGCCCCTTACCCTGCTGGATATGGATGAAAATCATACCGCTGCCGTGTTGGAAATGGGAGCCAGCCGTGTCGGCGACATTGCCTATCTCTGCGATATTGCAGAACCTACAGAAGGATTGATCACCAATATTGGTCGGGCGCACCTGGCATTTTTCCATTCCCTGGAGCGCGTTCAACAGGTGAAGGGGGAACTTATCCAATTCCTGCAGAACCGGGGACGCGTATTCGCCAATACTGACGATGAACGGGTGATGGAATTGGCGCGGGATGTGGAGCAGGTCATTCACTTTGGTCGCAATCAGGTTGCCGAATTGCAGATGCAGGACCTGGGTCCGGACGATTGGGGCTGCCATTCCATCCAGGTGAACGGGAAAGTTACCATGAAGCTACACGTGAGTGGCGCAGCAATGGTTTCCAATGCCGCAGCGGCCATCGCGGTGGGGTTGGCGCATGATGTTTCGCTGGAAAATATTTCCGCTGCCCTGGCCGGTTATTCCGGTGAGCCAGGACGGATGGAGCATCTGGATATGGCAGGCTTTGCCGTTATTCATGACGCCTATAATGCCAATCCGGAAAGCACGCGAATCAGTCTGGAGACATTGGCTCAACTTCCGGTGGATGGTCGGCGGATTGTGGTCTTCGCGGATATGCTGGAATTGGGCGAAAGCAGCAAAACCGAACACATCCGGGTTGCGGATGAAATGACGCGCACCTGCGTGGATGTTGCATTTCTGCTTGGACCGGAAAGTTTGGCAATCCAGGCTGTCCTGGCACCAACCGATCGGGTCAAAACACACCATTTTGACGATTTGAAAGCGCTGGGGACAGCGTTGATGGAATTTATCCAACCCGGGGACATCGTTCTGCTGAAAGGCAGTCGCGGGATGGGGCTTGAGAAATTGTTACCCATGCTAAAAGGAGTGACGCTCAATGCTCTATAAGCTGCTTTACAGCCTCACCGAATATGTATCCGGATTTAATCTGATGCGGTATATCACGTTCCGCTCTGCCATTGCCGCCATTACTGCGCTGCTGTTCTCTTTCATTTTAGGACCCCGCATTATCAAAAAACTCTCTGCCATGCAATTGACCGAGACCATCCGTGCCAGCGGTCCCACAACCCACCAGGTGAAGGCGGGCACACCGTCCATGGGCGGACTGATCATTTTGGGAGCCACGCTGCTCCCCATGCTGCTGTTTGGTGATTTATCCAATATCTATGTCCAGCTCATTCTCATCGCCATGGTCTGGATGGGACTGGTTGGATTTCTGGATGATTATCTGAAGACGGTGAAGCGGAAAAAAGAGGGGCTCATCGCCCGCTACAAACTGGCCGGGCAGATTGCTCTGGGCATTTTTATCGGAGTGGTATTCTATCTGCATCCGGACTTTGCAGATCTGGGCACGAAAACCACCATCCCCTTCTTTAAAAATTATGTTCTGGATTTTCAGTGGTGGTGGCTCTACATCGCGTTCATTGTATTCGTCATTACGGCCACCAGCAATTCGGTGAACCTGGCAGACGGATTGGATGGACTGGCGTCCGGATTAATGGCCATTGCCATTCTGGTATTCGCGGCCATTGCCTACATTTCCGGCCGGGCTGATTTCTCCCAATATTTAAATATTTTCTATCTCCCTGGTGCAGGGGAGCTCACCGTCTATTGTGCGGCTCTTATTGGCGCGATTCTGGGATTCCTGTGGTACAATGCCCGACCTGCAGAGGTTTTTATGGGCGATACCGGATCTCTTGCCATGGGAGCCGCCTTAGGCGCACTGGCAGTTATGTTGCGGAAGGAGTTTCTCCTTCCCTTCGCTGCCGCCGTATTCATTATCGAATCCATTTCCGTCATTCTTCAGGTGCGGTACTTCCAGTACACGAAAAAGAAATACGGTGAGGGACGCCGCCTTTTCAAAATGGCGCCGTTACACCATCATTTCGAGCTCAAAGGCTGGAATGAGAACAAAATCGTCATCCGGTTTTGGATTCTGGGAATTCTATTCGCCATGCTAACCCTAACCACCTTCAAGATCCGCTGATGAAGCCGACTGAGATAAAGAATAAGCGTGTGACAATCCTGGGAGCAGAGCGTTCCGGGTTGGGTGCGGCCAAATTATTGGCTCATCATGGCGCCAGACTGCTGGTCAGCGAAAAGGATGCCCTCAAGTTCACCGCAGAGAAACGGGAATTTTTTGCATCAATCAATGCCAAGTTTGAATTTGGGTACCACTCGGATGATGTCTTCGATGCTGATTTCATCGTGGTTTCACCCGGCATACCTGAAAACGCCGAGATAATGGCGAAAATTAAGGCGAAACAAATTCCGGTCTATTCTGAAGTCGAGGTGGCCAGTTGGTTCATTGATGAGCCCATCATAGCCGTGACGGGTTCAAATGGCAAAACCACCACGGTTAATCTGATTCATCATGTCTTGACAGCCTGTGGCATCAACACCTTTCTGGGGGGCAATGTTGGTCAGGCAATTTCTGAGGTCATTTTAGCCCGACAGGCCAGTGATGCTGAAAATGCTGTATTTGTACTGGAGGTGAGCAGTTTTCAACTGGACCATGTGGAGCGTTTTCACCCCAAAGTCGCAATGATCCTGAATCTCTCTCCGGACCACCTGGACCGGTATGACTCGGTGGAGGATTACTACAGCAGCAAATTGGGGATCTGGCGGAATCTGGGCGGGCAGGACCTGATCGGTTTTAATGTGGATGATGAGCGGTTGGTGCGTGCTGAGAAACCCAATGCGAAGCTCCTGGGATTTGGAACGACTGACTCGCCACAGCTTTTTGCCACTGTTCGTGACGGCGAATTGGGAATTATCCAAAACGGTGGCTTTCAAGCCATTATCCCTGCATCCGAATTGCCTATTCCCGGTCCGCACAATGTGAGTAATGCCTTGGCTTGCATCACGGCAACCAGTGCGTTCGTCCCTGATTTGGGAGATATTGGCGCGGCATTACGCACCTTCACACCCGTCCCCCACCGCATTGAGTATGTGGAAACCATCAAGGGCATTCGCTTTTACAACGACTCCAAGGCTACCAATGTGGCCTCCACAGCTGTGGCAATCCAAAGTTTTAATGAGCCTGAATGGGTCATTCTGGGGGGTAAAGATAAGGGCGGTGAATTTTACACACTGGCAGTGGATTTAGCCCGCCACGCCCGGAAAGTGCTGTTGGTGGGGAAGGCAGCACCGATCATCGCCGAGCAGTTGGCGGGTGCCGTGGAAATGGAAACGGTGGGCACCATTGGTAATGCCATTGACTACGCTCTCCGGTACGGTCAGGCAGGCGATGTGGTACTCTTGAGTCCCGGATGTGCCAGTTTCGACCAGTTTGATAATTACGAGCAGCGTGGTGAATTTTTCATCTCCATCGTAAAGCAGCGGAAGGAGCGGTTGGCGCAATGATTCAACGGGTACCATTGGATCGAATTCTGTTGATATTGGTGCTGGGCTTATTCCTGTTCGGCTCGGTTTCCATGTATTCCGCCTCCACCACCGTAGCGGAACAGGAGTATCAGGATGCCAGTTATTATCTGAAAAAGCATTTACGCAATTCCATGGTGGCCATCCTGGTTTTCGTCATTTTTTCCCAATTCAATCATCAGTATTTCCGGAAAATGACAAAGCCCATTCTCTTTATCGCTTTGAGCTTACTGGTGGTGGTGATTGCTCAGCATCGCATGTCCAATATTACCCGGCCGGCACGCTGGCTGTATCTGGGGGCATTCAGTATTCAGGTTTCGGACCTTGCCCGGTTGGCATTCATCATCTTTATGGCCGATTACATCCATCGAATACAACCCCGGTTGACCGAATTTAAGACCACAATCATGCCCATGTTTCTGATAACAGGTCTTACCTGCACACTGGTGGTCTTTGAACCGGATCTTTCCTCGGCAATGATGATTTTGGCCATTGCCATAGCCATGTTTTTCATGGGTAATGTGCGTATCAGTCACATTTCCGGATTTTTAGCCGCTTCCATTTCCGGCGCCATGATCATGGCGTGGGTGACGCCTTATATGCGCCAACGCATTCTAACTTTTTTTGACTCCAGCCGTGATGTCACTCATGCTGGCTATCAAATCCATCAGTCCCTGGTGACGTTAGCGCATGGCGGATTGAGCGGCGTGGGCCTCGGGGATAGCTTTGGTAAAGCGCTGTATCTTCCCGAGCCCCATACAGATTTTGTATTTGCCATTATTGGTGAGGAATGGGGCTTTATCGGGACATTCCTCCTCCTGTCCCTGTTCCTGCTCATTTTTCTGCGCGGTATGCGTATCGCCCGGAATTCTTCCGATATCTACAGCATGTTATTGGCGGAGGGACTGAGCTTATCCTTATTCCTGTATGCACTGGCCAATATCGCTGTCGTTGTGGATTTGGTTCCTACTACCGGATTACCGCTTCCGTTGGTGAGTTATGGCGGATCCCACCTGATGATCACCGCTGCTATGCTGGGCATTCTTTTCAATATCGCCGGGTCCAATGGCACGGGCGTACTAAAACAATCCGTAGGGAGTATCAGTCGGCTGTATGACGCCTAGAAAACAGCTACGCGTAGCCATCGCAGGTGGCGGAACGGGTGGCCATATCTTCCCCGGATTGGCCATCGCGGAGGGCATTCGTTCCTTCATTACCACCAGTGCGCGATTCAGCTCGGTTGAATTTGTTTTCTTCGGAGGCAAATACGGTATGGAGAACAAGCTGGTTCCAAATGCCGGTTATCGCCTCATCCCCCTGTGGATCAAGGGATTTCATCGCACACTCAGTCTGCGCAACATTTTACAGAACCTGATTTTTCCCTTCCGGGTTTTGGTTGCGAATCGCCAGGCCAGAAATTGGCTGAAATTATTCCAACCCCATGTGGTGATTGGTACCGGGGGATATGCCAGCGCGTTGCCGATTCGTCAGGCAGTGAATCTGGGCATTCCGGTTATCCTGCAAGAGCAGAATAGTTACCCCGGCGTTGTGACCCGCCGCTACGCTGCCAAGGCCAAACGGGTCTTCCTCACCTATCCGGAAGCGCTGGAGTATTTATCGAAATCAGCACCTGGTGAAGTGGTGGGAAATCCCATTCGTCCCAAAATGCGCAGTCAGGACCGACAGGTCGCCGCCGAGTTTTTCGGCCTCTCACCCCATTACACCACCATTTTCATTTTTGGCGGCTCCCAGGGCGCTCACGCCATCAACGAGCATTTCAAAAACAATCTTCACTATTACCTGGAACACTTTCCGGTGCAATTCCTGTGGCAAACGGGTGGCCAGGACTTTTTCCGATGCCAGCAGGTGGTGGCAGGACTGGAACGGGTCCATGCGGCGGCATTCATCGATGAAATGTCCATGGCCTACTCCCTGGCGGATGTGGCGATCTGCCGCGCGGGCGCCATGACGCTGGCTGAATTGACATTTTTCGGAATTCCGGCTGTCCTCATTCCCCTGCCGGGCGCAGCCGCGAACCATCAGGAATATAACGCCCGTTCACTGGAAAAACGCGGTGCGGCAAAGGTTCAGCTACAGCAAGAATTAACCCGAGAAAATATGGTAAATGCGCTGAAGGATCTCATTATGGACCGCGACGTGCGTGAAGCCATGGGGCGCAAGTCATTGGCGCTGAGTCAACCACAAGCAACATCCATTATTGTTCAAACCATTTTTGATACAGCCTGGGATTATGTACAGACCAAACGAAAATAAATTGCACCTACACTTTACCGGTATTGGTGGCGCCGGCATGAGCAGTATGGCCTGGGTGCTGCATCAGATGGGCTATACCGTTTCCGGTTCGGATTTACGGGAAACCGACACTACCCGCTGGCTGGCTGCTCAGGGACTTGAAATTTTCGTGGGACAGACCGAAGAAAATATCACCCATGCTGACCTGGTGATCTATTCCAGCGCAGTTTCCCAATCCAATCCTGAACGCCAGGCAGCGCAGGCAGCCGGAATTCCGCAAATCCGTCGCGCTGAAATTCTGGGCGATATGCAGCGACTCTTCAAAACCAGTATCGGTGTAGCCGGAACCCATGGAAAAACCACAACCACCACCATGATCGCCCGGGCACTGCAGGCCGCCGGCGTGGATCCCTCCTGGGTTATTGGCGGGATCATGAGTGCGCAGGAAACAACCGGACACCTGGGAAATTCCGAATATTTCGTGGCGGAAGCGGATGAATATGACCGCTCCTTCCACACACTGAATCCCACCATTGCCGTAATCAATAACATTGAAGCGGATCATCTGGACATTTACCAGAGCTACGAAAAGCTGGTGGAAGGCTTTCTCACTTACTGTGATAAGGTCGCCTTTTACGGTTTTATCGCTGTGGGGATTGATGATCCGGAGCTGAATCAACTCCTTCCCAAAATCAACCGTCGTGTGGTCACTTTCGGACTGGCGGAAGCGGCTGAATACCGGGCGGTAAATATCAAATCCGGCGGTATACGGACCAGTTTTGATCTGCTGCAGCGCGGAAGCCACCTCACAACCGTCACGCTGCAGGTTCCCGGGGAGCATAACATCAAAAATGCCCTGGCTGCTCTGACCGTGGTGGTTGAATTGGGATTACCCCTTACTGAAGCAGTGAAGGGTCTGGAAGCATATCGGGGTATTCGTCGGCGCTTTGAGCTCAAGGGTGAAATCAAGAATATCATCTTTATTGATGATTATGCCCACCATCCCGGTGAGATACGGGCGACTCTGGAAGCAGCCCGGGCGGCCTGGCCGGAACGCAGACTGGTGGCCTTTTTTCAGCCCCATTTGTTTTCAAGAACCGAAACCCTGGCCATTGAATTCGGCAAAGCATTGACACTGGCGGATGTGGCGGTCATCTGTGAAATCTATCCGGCACGTGAGGACCCCATACCCGGGGTTACCAGTCAGTTGGTGGCCGATGCGTGTCACATGGCCGGCGTGCCGGTGGTGCATTACTTCACCGACACGAGAACCATCCCAAAATTTATCCACAGTCAACTGCGTCCCGGTGATGTGGTAGTGACCATGGGGGCCGGGGACATTGATCAGGTGAATGACGCCATGCGCGCAGCCTGGGAGCAGCCGGAGCATGATTAATAAGAATTTCAACACAGAGAATTTTCGCGGAATTCTATGGTCTTTCATCGCTGTTGCCGGTTTTGGTTTGCTGGGATTACTCAGCAGTCTGTATGGTGAACATGTGAATGCGGATGTGGTGCGACGGGTCACCATTTACGGGAACCGGATACTCAGTACCGAGCGACTGGAGTCCATGCTGCAACCCTATATGTGGCAGCGACTGGAGGCCATTGACGCCGATTCGGTACAGCATCAATTTCTACAGCATCCCCTGGTGAAAGCTGTGAAAGTAAACCGCATTTTCCCGGATGAGCTTCAGGTGCATATTCGTGAAGTTCATCCCATCGCCTACCTCCAGAGTTCACGGTATTTAAGCATTGATATGGACAACAAGGTTCTGCCGTTACCCGATTACGGGATGATCTATACCATGCCCATTATCACCAATATCGGGAATGTTGCAGAGATTGAATCCGATGCGATTCTCCAGGATAATTACATCAACCAACTGGTGGACTTCCTGAAACAGCTTCGCAAAGCGTACCCACACATTTATTACGACATTTCAGAAATCAGCTACTCAGATAAGGAAGGATTAAAAGTTATCACCAGTACAAACAGTACCCCGGTCTACCTGGGAACATACGACCAACTCCCCCTCCGCGTCGCAACGCTGGACGCGTTTATCAGACAATTGGATCAGGGGCTGGTTCTCCCGGCGTATCGTTATATGGACCTACGATTTGCAAACCAAGTGGTGGTAAAGGAACGCAATTAATGGCACAGTATCAATCAATCGTCATGGGGGTAGATGTAGGAAGCAGCGAAATCTGCACGTTGGTAGCCGGTTCACATCCGGAAACCGAACAAATTGTGTTGTTGGGAATGGGCGTGACACCCAGCACCGGCTTACGGCGTGGCATGGTGGTGGACATTGACAGTATGAGTCGCGCCATTGGTGACTCCATTGAACTGGCAGTGAAGGAAGCCGGTGTGCATCCTGACCAGGCGTATGTGAGTATCGCAGGTGAGCACATCGTGAGCCTGAATTCCACTGGTGTCATCGGTATTTCCAAACGTGGCAACGCACCGGCAACGATTGCAGAAATCACGGAAGATCATGTAGCGCAGGTACTGGAAGCTGCCAAAGCCATGAAGCTCCCGGAAGGTCGGGAAATTATACACACCATCCCCCAGCAGTTTGCTGTAGACGAAGAGCACGGAATTCTGAACCCGGTGGGAATGACCGGCCGCCGTTTGGAGTCCCAGACGCACCTCATTACCGGTTCACAATCCGCCACGCGGAATCTGGTGCACGCTTTTACCTGGTCGGGTACGAAAGTCCGCCAATTCGTCTTCAGTGCGCTGGCGGCTTCCCGGTCAACCCTGAGTAAGGACGAGCAAAATATCGGTGTGGGACTGCTGGATATTGGGCGGGACGCCACCACCTGTGTTGTCTTTAATGAATTTGATGTTCAGTACTCCGATGTACTGTCCATCGCCTCCGGCGCAATCAGCAGTGACATTTCCCAGCTATTACGCATTACAGCCAGTCAGGCTGATGAATTGAAAATTAAGTACGGCTCCTGCTGGGTGGAGGATACCGCCCGGGACAAGCTGTTTGAAGTAAAGGGTGTGGGTGGCCGGCCCGATGAGAATGTGAGTGAAACTGAATTGGCTGAATATATCGAAGCCCGTATGGATGAGATCCTGCACCTGGAACGGGATCGCATGTTCCGGGCGGGCGTGTTGAAATATTTACACTCAGGTATCGTCATTACCGGTGGCGGTGCGCGACTGCGTGGTCTTATTCCTTTGGCTGAGAAGATCTTCCAGGTTCCGGTTCGTATTGGTACGCCCAGGGACATTTCAGACCCCAATAATCCCGCGCGTTTACAGGACAGTGCCTACTGCACCGCCGCCGGTCTGGTTTTATACGCCATGGAAGACGCAGGCGGTGGCCGGTGGAACCGCAAGCAGGTGGGCAAATTCCTGGGACGGATAAAAGATTTTTTGAAGGACAACTTTTGAAAAAAGTAAGAATACAAGGAGGTTCACATGTTGTTCGAATTTGATGATCTCGCCAGACAAAAAGCGAAGATGCGTGTTGTTGGTATCGGTGGAGCCGGTGGCAATGCGATTAACCGAATGATCAACGCCCAATTATCCGGCGTGGAATTCATCGCCGTGAATACCGATGCTCAGGCATTGGATAATAATCTGGCAGATGTCAAACTCCAGATCGGTAAACAGCTCACCAAAGGATTGGGAGCCGGTGCGAATCTGGAAATCGGCCGCGATGCAGCTGAAGAGGATCAACAGGCCGTTTCAGCAGTACTGGACGGTGCTGATATGATTTTCATCACCGCCGGAATGGGTGGCGGAACCGGCACCGGTGCTGCCCCGGTCATTGCGAAAATTGCCAAGGAGCAGGGTGCACTGACGGTTGGTATCGTCACCACGCCGTTCCGATTTGAAGGTCCGCTGCGCACCAAGCGTGCGTTGGAGGGGATTCAGTATCTGAAAGACCATGTGGACACACTCATCGTGATCCCCAATCAGCGTCTTTTGGAAGTGGTGGAACGCGGTACCAGCATTACGGAAGCCTTTCTCGTGGCTGACAGCGTCCTGCATCAGGCGACCAAGGGCATTTCTGACCTGATCAACATCCATGGTCTCATCAATCTGGATTTTGCAGATGTAAAGACCATCATGTCCGGTATGGGTGATGCCATCATGGGTACCGGTCAGGCGACCGGCGAAGAGCGTGCGGTTCTGGCTGCGCAATCAGCCATTTCTTCCCCATTGCTGAATAACACCGATATCAATGGTGCCCGGGGCTTGTTGGTGAATGTCACTGGCGGTCCGGATCTTTCGCTGATGGAAGTGGACGAGGCCATGAATATCATCTACGATGAAGTTGGTGAAGAAGCCAATATCATCTTCGGTGCGGTGATTGATGAGGAGATGGAAGGGCAGATCAGCGTTACGATTATCGCCACAGGTTTTAACCAGGAATCGGTGCGTAAGGTGGAAGAAAAGCGGGACGAGCCCAAGATTGAGCGGCGCCCGGATTTCTCCTACAACGATCAGCCGGCTATCGCGACCGAAACACCGGTAAATGGCGATGCAGCCCAGGCTTCCATGGATAAACAGAAGGAAAATTACCTGGATGTACCGGCCTATAAACGCCGGATTGAGCGACAGGAATCGGGCAGTGAGAGCAAATCGGTGACGCATCACTTCGGTGATGACTTTGTGATTCCCGAATTCTCGAAACGGCCTTCATTCCGGTAAAACCGGGTCACACTTTCGTGGTCCGTGAGGCACAACATGGAACCTCACCGTGTTGCAGTGAAATCACACGGTTTGTATATCCACCTCCGGGGGTCGATCTGACCCCTGGGGGCTTACTTCTCTTCATCTACTGATTTCTGTTTTTGTGGAATGGGATTGGTTTCAATATAAGTATATTTTCGATGGAATATAATTAATTAAAGCACTCCGTGCCTACCGGGCTTCTTTACTACCATATATTATATTTTTTATAGATTCTTTTATATTTATTTCAACCTTATAATTACGTATGAAAACTATATGCTATTTGCGTGAGCCCCTGATATATTATACCACTTGGAGATAATAGAACTTGGGGAATTTATTGTGAATGACCAGCCAATCTTGATTAAATCGATTGACCAGATTAAGAAGAATTCAGGTCTCTACCAATATGCCGAAGATAAAGTTAAGCAGACAATAATTCTACAGATACTTCAAAACTGTGGTTGGGATATTTTTTCAGCTAATGAGGTACAGCCAGAATATCCAGTAAATGCTGGAAAAGATGGCCGGGTTGATTACTGCTTGATGATAAATAATTACCCAAAATATTTCATTGAAGCTAAAAGGGCTTCTGAGGATCTCTCAAATCACGAAGAACAGCTAATCAAGTACTGTATAGCTTATGGGGTAAGTCTAGCCATCTTAACAAACGGCCATACATGGTGGTTTTATCTTCCTCTAACGGAAGGCAAGTGGGAGGAAAAGAAATTTTATTCTATTGACCTTGGAGAACAGACTAGCATAGATATTGCCGATCGGTTTGTTCAATTTTTACAAAAAGATAACGTCTCAAATGAGGAAGCTCTTACTGCTGCGAAAGAGCTATATAACAGCAGAAAAAAGAATAAAATTATTCGACAAACACTACCAGATGCTTTGAACCGTATTATATCTGAACCGGATGAGTTTTTCGTTGAATTATTAAGTGAAACGGTTGAAAAAATTTGTGGATATAAACCAAATGACAGGGTGATACTTGATTTCATCAAAGAGTCAAATTTTCTGCAACCTAAAAATGAAATTCAAAGGGTAAGAGAGCGTCATAGCCCCGATCGCATTAATCCTATAAAAACCAGGGAGATCCATCCTCAGCAACAAAAAAAATCTCTAATATGGCAGATTGAAAATGTCCAACGCTCGATGAAATATCCCAGTTGGGAGATTCTGGTATTTACTGCTGAGTGGTTAATCAACAATAATAAATTAACCTCCAATAACTGCCCTATCCCAGCGGGGAAGAAAAGATATCTAGTCAATACCAGTCCATCTCATAGGCATAGAGGATATTTTTCTCCCAAAATCTTATCAAATGGTTTATTTATCGAAACACATTACAGCGTTGTATATGCAGAAAAATTTGCGCGTCATTTATTAAATTATCTAGGGGTTGATCGCGACCTCTTAGTTATTTCTGAAAAATGAGTTCCCCGAATTCCAGATATTTTTTAATAAATTCTATTTCTTATAAACTCCACTGCATTTCCCAATTAGGAATATTGTCCTTTTTTCGAGCGTATTAACATTGAATACTTTAGATTGCTAGCCTGACCAAAATAGAATGGCTATGTATTGCCCCATCTGTCATGATGGGGCTCATGATAATTGAAAAAATAGGTTTTAGCCCGAATTGTGGGCTTTACAACTCCCGAATCACATCCCTGACCGCCTCAGCGATCAAATCTATATCGTTGGATTTGATGGTCAAAGCCGGTGCAACCCGGACAGTTGAATGATGGGTCTCCTTGGCGTACACACCCCGTTTCAACAAGCCCAGTGAGACTTTGTGACCATCCAAATGGGGCTGATCCCACATCTCAAACGCGGTGAGTAACCCTTTCCCCCGCCCCTCCTTGATTTTGTCCGGGAAGTCCGTTTTGATATCATCATAATGTTTTAATAGCCGCGCACCCATATTCCGGGCATTTTCCGCCAGATTCTCATCCACCAGCGCCTTGATAGCATACACCGCCGTCACCGCCGCCAGCGGAAAGCCACCAAAGGTGGACCCTTCCGATCCGGGGGTGAGCACACCAATAATTTCATCCCGTCCGCCCACAAAACTCACCGGCATAATGCCGCCGCCAGCCGCTTTGCCACAAGCCATCAAGTCCGGTTTTACATCATAGAGTTGATGGGCAAAATTAGCACCTGTGCGGCCAAACCCAGTCTGCACCTCGTCCATACACAGCAGGATATTGTACTGTTTACATAATTCAGAAACCTTTTGATGATAATCTTCATCCGGCACGATAACACCCGCCTCACCCTGAATGGGCTCCACAATGAATGCGGCAATCCGGTCCCCCTTTTCCCGAAATTTGACTTCCAACGCCTCAATATCGTTGAAAGGGACTGACTCGATGCCCGGCAGGAAGGGACCATAGTCTTCGCGGCTTTCCGGATCATTGGAGGCTGAGACAGCAAAAAGGGAGCGACCATGGAAATTGCCATCTGCCACCACCAGAATCGCTTCATTTTGCGGAATGCCCTTCACACGATATCCCCAGCGACGGGAGAGCTTGGCCATGAGTTCCGGCGCTTCCACACCAGCTACTTTTGGCACTACTCTGTCCATTTTTGTCACAGCCGTTGTAGCCAGTAAAAATGCTGCCATGTATTTGTGTCGTATGGATCGGGGCACCGTGGGAATTTTCTCCGTGGTGAGATGTGCAATGACGGCATCCACGATCATCTGATTGAGCTGACCCTGATTCACCGCCGAATAGCAGCACAGGCCATCGCGTAATTCTTCTTCGATATAGGCTTTTATACCAGACGGATCGGGTTTTCGACAGATGAGCGTCGTATCATCCATGACATGGGATACCACCACATTTTCCAGCGGGGAGTAATTCCGACCACCCTTTTCCTTTTCAATCGCCTCATGCTCAGCCGGTGACAGATCACCCAGACGCACGCCATTCACGGTCAAATCATCACCGTACCCCGAAATTTTTACCGCCGCATCAGCCATTCTTAGCCCCTCCAAAAATCACTTTTTTAATCGTTGTCAAATGTCTTCTCAATGCCGGTAAAATATAGGATTGGGTGTCCCGTTTCCCCACCTTTTCCCGGACACTTTTCCATGCCTAATGGCCACCTGACCCACACATATAAAAAAATGGGATTGCCGTACCAGCCTCACAAAACCCTAACAATTCTACCCTATTGTACTTAAAATGAACCCGGCAGGAGCAGACCCATGGCAAACCACATTTTAATTGTTGAAGACGAAGAAACCATTCTGGAATTAATCCGCTACAATTTGATGCAGGCTGGTTTTGATGTGTGGGATACCACCAACGGTGAAGACGCACTGGATTCGGTACGACGTCGCCAGCCGGATTGCATTGTACTGGATCTTATGCTGCCCGGTTTGGACGGTCTCTCTGTGTGCCGGCGACTCAAACGTGACCCTGCTACAGCACAAATTCCCATCCTCATTCTCACCGCAAAAGGTGATGAGCGTGACGTGGTAACCGGACTGGAAGCGGGCGCTGATGATTATGTCACCAAACCATTCAGTCCGAAAGTCCTGCTGGCCCGCGTCAATGCTCTCCTGCGCCGCGCTGAATCGGGCGGACGCACGCCCCAGGGCACGCTCTCAATTCATACGATTGCCCTCCATCCGGGCAAACGGGAGGTCATGGTTTCAGGAATACCAGTTGAGCTCACTTTCACTGAATTTGAAATACTCAATCTCCTGGCCCGCCATCCCGGCTGGGTTTACACCCGAAATCAAATTGTGGAAGCGGTTCGCGGCGATAATTACCCCGTCACCGACCGGGCGGTGGACTTTCAAATCGTGGGTTTGCGAAAAAAACTTGGGGGCGCTGGAAAATTCATTGAAACGGTGCGCGGTGTGGGCTACCGCATGAAAGAAGCATGATGAAGCGTCGCTCCCTCCTCTGGAAGATTATTTTCCCCTACCTAATTTTCATGAGCCTGGTCCTGGTTGGTGTCGGGTGGTACGGCAGCCATGCACTCACCCGCTTTTTCGTGCAGGAAACCACTCAGGATTTGGTGATCCGGACTCGACTGGTTGTCCAAAACTTACCGCATTTCACAAACCTGACACCCAGACAACGCCATGAACTCTGCCAGGTGATTTCCGCAGAAACCACAACCCGAGTTACACTTATTGGCCGGGAGGGTACCGTCTGGGGAGATAGCCACGAACAACCGTCTGCCATGGACAATCACGGGGATCGACCGGAAATCCTGGCTGCCCGGGAAAATGGCGTGGGAACGGCTATCCGGTACAGTTTTACCCGTGAATTGGATATGCTCTACTGTGCGCAGGCAATTCAGGACAGCGAAGGTCGGCCACAAGGTTATCTGCGCCTGGCTGTGCCCATGGAGAATCTGGCAGGGGCATTATCATCCACCCGGAACAGTTTGCTACTGGGTGGTCTGGCATTTTTCTTTGTGGTGGTCATTTTCACCATCCTGATTGGACAACGCATTAGCAGAATACTGGAAAATATTACCCGCGGCACCCAACGCTGGGCCAGAGGAAATCTTGAGCATCGGATATGGGTTCCTGATGAAAAGGAATTCGGCAAGCTGGTTCAAACCCTGAACGCTATGGCGGGTGAATTGGAAAACAGTTTGAGTCAAATTCAACGACAGCATAATCAACAGCGGGCTATTCTCACCAGTATGACCGAAGGTGTCATCGCCATTAACCCGGAATATGAGATATTAAGCGTAAATGAAACCGCCCGCCGGATGTTTGGCCTCTCACAGACCGATGTGGTTGGTAAACCACTGGAATCTGCCATCCGAAATGCTCAGATACAGGATTTTTTCCATGACATCATCCATTCTCAAAAGCCCTTGGAACAGGAGATGGTCATCCTGGACCAAAACCGGTACCTGCACATGCACGGTACACCGCTCTTATCAGATGAAAGTCAGCGAATCGGTGCTCTGGTAGTATTGAATGACATTAGTCAATTAAAAAAGTTGGAAACCATGCGGCAGGATTTTGTGGCCAATGTTTCCCACGAATTGAAAACACCCATTACCAGTATCACCGGGTTTATTGAGACGCTGAAAGAGGGTGCCTTACAGGACGAAACCAATGCCAGACGATTCCTTACTATCATTTCAGAGCAGGCGGAGCGCCTTAACACCATTATCGACGACCTGCTCACCCTCTCCAGTATTGAGCGGGAACAGGATCGCCATCGGCTGAATATCCAAGCCGAGCGGGTGCGGCCGGTGCTGGAATCGGTGATGGCTGATTATCGTCATCTGGCAGAATCCAAAGGGGTTCCCCTGCGGCTCAAGTGTCCACCTGGTCTGACTGCGGTGATAAATGCCGATTTAATCCGGCAGGCTGTGACAAATCTGCTGGATAATGCGCTGAAATACGCCGGTACAGAAAAAGGTATCGAGATTAGCGCAGAACAGTCTGAAGACACCTTCATCCTCAGTGTCACCGATTTCGGCTCTGGCATACCGGAAGCGCATCATGATCGTCTGTTTGAACGCTTTTACCGGGTGGACAAAGGTCGTAGTCGCAAACTGGGTGGTACGGGGCTGGGACTGGCCATTGTGAAGCATATTGCGTTGGCGCACCACGGGCAGGTCTTCGTGGAAAGCCAGCCCGAAGCCGGCAGTCGATTTACAATTCAAATCCCGATTTAGAATCGTATCCGTTCCTAAGGAATCTAACCGCTCACGCTTGTTCTCACATTTGTTCTCGTAATCACTCAGACGCTGAAACAAGCTCACCGTG
This sequence comes from Fidelibacterota bacterium, assembly GCA_021734065.1. Classification (GTDB taxonomy): domain Bacteria; phylum Fidelibacterota; class UBA8477; order UBA8477; family UBA8477; genus UBA8477. The sequence goes on from JAIPJQ010000002.1 coordinate 70,747, forward strand.
ACGGGCACGAGATGACACCCACCAGGAAAGTCATGCTGAATTTGTTTCAGCATCTTCTTACATACGCAGCACGTTAAACAACCCCGGGTTTGGAGAAATCCCATACAGCGAAAGCTCCCCCGGGATATCCCTGCGCTACGGCAATCCCACATCCTTGAATTGTAGAGATATGTCAGTTCATGGCAGATTTCTATTCCATTTTCTGTGCCAATCCGTTCCATCCGCGTCATCTGTGTTCTATTCTTCTTCTCTCCGCTTTCTTGCCGCGCCATAGCCTGGCAATCGCCGGACGAAAGTGGATCCGTGGCCCGAAGTACCCCGGACCGCTCGGAGATCAGTCCCTACCAATCCATTC